>PMQB01000505.1 GCA_003169195.1 Bryobacterales bacterium | reverse complement strand
TGCAACGATTATTCGCGGCATTCTGGAAGGCGAACCCGGGCCCAAGCGCGACATCGTAGTTGCGAATGCGGCGGCTGCGCTGTTTGTATCGCGCAAAGCGATTGATTTAAAGTCGGCGGTCGCGATGGCAGTGGAATCGATTGATAGTGGATCGGCTCGGCGCAAACTGGAGAAGTTGATTGAGTTCACGGCGCGGCTGCAGCATGAGGTGGCTTCGTGAAGGTTTTCGAGATACAGGAATTCGGTATAGACAAGCTGGCGCTGGTGGACAGAGAAAAGCCGGTTCCGGGACCCGGTCAGGCGTTGGTGCGGATGCTGGCGGCATCGCTGAACTATCGCGATTACATGATGGTGGGGGGTGTCTACAATCCGCGGCTGAAGCGGCCTATGGTTCCTCTTTCGGATGGTGTGGGTGTGGTGGAAGAGGTTGGCAGCGGTGTGACGCGAGTGAAAAAGGGCGACCGCGTGGCGGCGTGTTTCTTTCAGAAGTGGATTGAAGGGCCGCCATCGAGAGAGAAATCGAATTCCGCATTGGGTGGGTCGATTGACGGCGTGGCGGCGGAATATGCACTGTTTTCGGAAGACGGCTTAGTGCAGGCACCCGCTTCCTTGAGCGATGAAGAAGTTGCGGCGTTGCCTTGCGCTGGCGTTACTGCCTGGCACGCGTTGTTCGGACATGCGGGCGCAGTGCCCGGCGACACGGTGCTGCTGCAGGGTACGGGCGGAGTTTCAATTTTTGCATTGCAATTTGCGGTGTTAGCGGGGTTGCGCACGATTATTATTTCCAGCAGCGATGAAAAAATCGCGCACGCCAGGAAGTTAGGCGCACACGAAACCATCAACTACAAAACGACGCCTAACTGGGACGAAGCAGCGCGTAAGTTAACCGGCGGCGAAGGGGTAGACCACATTATTGAAGTGGGCGGCAGCAATACGTTGGCGCGCAGCATGAAAGCGTTGCGCACCCATGGCGCAATTAGTGTGATTGGCGTGTTGGGTGGCGCCGATGCGGCTATCACGCCGGTCTCTCTTTTGGTTAGCAGCGCCCGCATTCAAGGCATTTTCGTTGGTTCGCGTAACATGTTCGAGCAGATGAATCGCGCTATTGAGTTTCACAAAGTAAAGCCGGCGATAGACCAAACCTTCGAGTGGACGTACCTGAAGGAAGCTTTGCGCTACATGGAAAGCCAGCGGCATTTTGGCAAGATTTGTTTGAAGTTCTAGCAGCGATTGCCCACTTCGTTTAAACAAACTTAAGCATTCCTTTACTACTTTTCACTAGTTCGCTGAATATTCTATTGATAAAATTCAATCACTCGCAAATGGTGCGTGCCAGCGCGAAACTGGTAAGAATTAGGAGTGAACCATGTTGGTTTCAGTGTTTGGGGAAAAGAAATCCCTTTGTGTTGCGGCGTTGTTAGCTGCTGCCTTTTTTATGCCTTGTCAGCTTGAAGCGCAAGCGGTGGCGATTGCCGGTGTCAACGGCTATGTTATAGATCCCTCCGGTTCCGCTGTTGGTGGAGCTCAAGTAAAAATGACAGAGGTGGACAAGCAGCAAGTCCACCAGACGGTAACTGATCCCCAAGGGCGATACGCCTTACCGAACTTGCCCGTTGGTCCTTATGAGCTGGATGTCACTAGCACCGGATTCAAGAATTATAAACAGACCGGCATTACGCTCCAGGTGGGCAGCAACGTCGAGCTGAATGTCACGATGCAGATTGGTTCCATAACCGAGAACGTGGAAGTATCTGCAAATGCTGAGATGGTGGAGACCAAAGACAGTTCGTTGTCAGAAGTGATTGATCAAAAGCGCATGGTGGATTTGCCGTTGAATGGCCGCAACCCGACGCAATTGATTTTGCTGACGGGCGCGGCGACCTCGACGCCGGGCGGCGATCTCACGGGTAGCAAGAATATTCAAGGGTCGAACGGATCAGGCACCTTTTCGATCGCCGGCAGCCAAGCCAACGGTGTGAACTACCTGTTGGACGGTGGCGATAACAACGATGCTTTCAGCAACGTCAATCTGCCTTTGCCGTTCCCGGACGCGCTGCAGGAATTTAGCGTGCAGACGAATGCACTGCCTGCGCAGTATGGCCTGCATCCAGGTGGTGTAGTGAACGCGGTTACGAAATCGGGCGCGAACGCTTTCCACGGCGATGCGTTCGAGTTTCTGCGCAACGGTGATTTCAATGCGCGCCAGGAGGGAACGAATGCGCGCGACACGCTGAAGCGCAGCCAGTACGGTGGGGTGCTGGGCGGACGCATTATTAGAGACAAGCTGTTCTTTTTTGGCGGCTATCAGGGGACACGGCAGCGCAGCAATCCGCCGAGCACGATCAGCTATGTTCCCACCGCTGCCGCTTTAAATGGCGACTTTTCGGTATTGGACGGTCTGAAGTCAAACGGCGGATGTCAATCGAAAGCGGCGATTCAACTGCACGTTTCGGCGGTTACCGGTGCGGCCGCTTATGCAGGCAACCAGATTCCGACGAGCTTGTTCGACCCGGCGGCTTTGAAAATTGCTACCACCTATTTCCCAAAGAGTTCCGATCCTTGCGGGCTCGTGCTGTTTGGCATTCCGGCCAACAATCCCGATGACCAATGGATTGGGCGCGGCGACTATGTGGCGAGCCAAAAACAAAGCCTGTATTTCCGCTACTACATTTACGACTACACGGCTGAGACCACCTTCAACGGATCGAACCTTCTGACGACCACGACGGCCGGCAACCAGGATCGTGCGCAGACGGCGACGTTTGGCGATTCTTACTCCCTCAGCCCTACTGTTCTGAATTCCTTCCACGCGACGTTTGACCGGCGGCGCGACAATCGCGGTGCGGCTCCGAATTTGATCAGCCCGCAGAGCCTGGGGGTCAACAGTTTTGAATTGCTTCCGAACTATATCGATTTCTCGGTCAGCAACTACAATCTAGGCGGTGGATGCGGCACGTGTGCGCCCGGTCACTTCGACGTGAATACGTATCAGTTATCGGACGATTTCACGGTGATCCGCGGCAAGCACCAAATGGCATTCGGCGTAGATGCACGACGTCTGGAAATGAACATTGTCAACAATCAGCAGGTGAATGGAATTTCCACGTTTAACGGAACCATCACGGGCGACGCGCTGGCCGACTTCCTGCTTGGAAAAATGAGTTCGTACGTGCAAGGCAATCCGAATCCGAACGCCATGCGCCAATACGTGACCGGCGTTTATGCGCAGGATTCGTATCGGTTTTCGCCGCACTTGACGGTGAATTACGGCCTTCGTTGGGAACCAACGCTGCCTGCGTATGATGCGCAGAATCGCGGCAACCAGTTCTCGCAGGCCGCTTTCAATGCCGGTACGGTGAGCACGTTGTACCCGAACGCGCCGGCTGGTTTACTGTTTTATAACGATCCGGGGAACAAATACGGCCACAACTTTACGGCTACTCATTGGCTGACCAGTTCGCCGCGGATTGGATTGGTTTGGGATCCGAAGGGGGATGGCAAACAAACGATTCGCACCGCGTTCGCTTTGATGCATGACAACCCGGAACTTTTCTTCAACGAACGGTGGACGACGAATCCGCCGTATGCGTCGTCGGTAACGAACACCAGCACCACGACGGGCATCCAATTTTCGAATCCGTGGGGCGCGTATCCCGGCGGCGATCCGTTTCCAGGTGCAGCCATTTTCCCCATCGGTGGCACCTATGTAAGTATTCCGCCCAGCATGAAGCCAACTTATATGATGCAGTGGAACTTCAGCTACCAGCGTCAGCTTGCGAAGGATTGGCTGCTGACCGTGAACTACATTGGCAACAAGACGAATCACATTTGGGGCGCTTACGATATCAACCCGGCGGTATACATTCCCGGTAGCAAGGCAAGCACCAATCAAAGGCGTCTGCTTTACCTGGAAAATCCCGCGATTGGCCAGTACTACAGCAGCATTGTGCAAGCTGATGACGGCGGCCTTTCGAGCTATAACGGATTGTTGACTTCGCTGCAACACCGTTTTGCCAACCACTTCACGTTGTTGGTGAATCATACCTGGTCTCACTGCGTAAGTACGGTTGACTTCCAAGGTGAGCTGGCGGGTACGCTTTATCAAAATCCTAACAACCGCAATGGAGAGAAGGGAAGCTGTATTTATGATCACCGCCAGATTGTAGTGGCTTCGCTCGCGATCAGCAGTCCTGCGGTTGGCAACGCTTTGCTGAAGAAGGTAACCGGTGGTTGGCAGATTTCGCCCATTTTCAGTGCAAACAGCGGTGCGCCGCTGACACCTACCGATGGCGGTACCGATATTTCACAGACGGGCCAAGGGCTCGATCGCCCGAATGTGGTGGGCAACACGCAACTCTATCCGGTAAACCAGACATTGTCTTCCTGGTTCAACGTAGGTGACTTCGCCAAACAAGCCACCGGCACTTTCGGCAACGCGGGCCGTGACATTATCATTGGACCGGGTTACTGGAACGTCGATATGGCGCTCGACCGCCAGTTCGCGATAAAAGAGAAGCTCCGCCTTGAAGTTCGTGGCGATTTCTTCAACATCTTCAATCATGGAAACTGGAGCAATCCCACTGTCTCCATCACGAGTGCGCAGTTCGGGCAGATCACGACGTTCAGTTCGCCGCGCATTATTCAGATGGCGGCGAAATTTATCTTCTGACGCTTCGACGCAAGCTTACCTATCGAGAAGGCCTCGCCCACCGGCGGGGCCTTTGTCTTGTAAATCACAGGTTCGAAACGTTTAGCATCTTTAAACGATTCGTTTAGATGGTTTTGCTAGTTGAAAACAGGTATCTTTGCTAGACTCTAGGCACTAGCAGCGTTTTGCTGCCGGTTTAGTCTGGCTTTGTAGATAAAGGGGATGAAGACCATGTGGTTTTCGGATTTACATAAGGCAACGTGTGCCGCGGTTTCATGCGCACTGCTCGCCACTGCTGCAGTTTTTCTCTTTCCAACCGCTGCCAAGGCACAAGCTTCGGCCCAGGCGCAAGTCAGCGGGACCGTCACAGACCCATCGGGCGCGGCGATTGCCAATGCCGAAGTCTCTATGACGCAAATTGGCCGGGATCTGGTTCGCACAACCCGAACCAACCCATCGGGTGCCTACACCTTGCCCAACCTTCCGATTGGCCCATATCGTTTAGAGGTGAAGGCGCAGGGTTTTAAGAATTACATTCAAGACGGCATTGAACTGACGGTGAACAACAACATTCAGCTCGACGCTCCTATGCAGATTGGCTCCACATCGGAGAGCGTGGAAGTGAGCGCAACGGCCAGTATGGTGGAGACGAAGGAGTCGTCTGTGTCGACGCTGGTCGACCAGAAGCGGATTGCTGAACTGCCTTTGAACGGGCGGCAAGCGACTCAGCTGATCATCACCTTGGGCGGCGCGGCTTATGGAGATAGCGGCGATACGGGTAGCAAAACATTCTTCAGTTCAACGCGCATTTCGGTGGCGGGCGGCCAGGGTAACGGGACGGCGTATCTTTTGGACGGCGCCGATAATACCGATCCCATGTCGAACGTGAACCTGCCCATTCCGTTCCCCGACGCTTTACAAGAGTTCAGTGTGGAGACCAGCGCCGTTTCGTCGAAGTTTGGCACGCACCCCGGCGCGACGGTCAACGCTGTCACGAAGTCGGGCACGAATGCTTTGCACGGCGATTTGTTTGAATATCTACGCAACGGCGACATGAATGCACGCAACTTTTTTGCACTGTCGCGCGATAGTCTGAAGCGCAACCAGTTCGGCGGCACCGCTGGAAACGCTTTAATCAAAGACAAACTGTTCTATTTCGGTGGCTACCAAGGAACGCGCAATCGTTCGAACCCCGCTTCGACCAGCACGAGCATCCCGAACGCTGCGATGCTGAACGGCGACTTCAGCGGTATTGCGGGTGCCGGCTGTCAATCGAGCGGTAAAGCCCTGACCTTGACTAATCCAACCAGCGGCGGACCTGCCTTCGCCGGTAACATGATTCCGGCTAGTGCGCTCAATGCGGTGGCCGTGAACATGGCGACCAAGTATTTGCCGATAGCTTCCGCCAATGCGTGCGGCGTGGTCACTTATGGCATCCCCGTGACGGGCGATGAAAACCAATACATTGGCAAGGGCGACTATGTGATTAACGAAAAGCATTCACTGTTCGGTCGTTACTTCGCAGATGCATTCCAAAATCCGCCCACTTACGATGGCAAGAATTTGCTCACCACCACGCAAGCGGGCAACTTGGAATTAGCGCAATCGGCCGTGATCGGAGATACCTACATTTTTGGGCCCGGCACGGTGAACTCCTTTCACGTTACGTTTAACCGCCGGCGTGACAACCGCGGACCGACGGATATCCCGATCAATCCGACCATGCTCGGAATCAACATGTATAGCGCTGTGCCGAACTTTTTACTGCTGAGCGTCACGGGTGGATTCAGCACTTTCTGCGGAACGTGCGCTCCTGGGCATTTCAACGTGACCAGCTATCAGCTGGCGGACGATGTGGACGTAATTCGCGGAAAGCATGAGTTTTCCTTTGGCGCCAACGTAGAACGCGTGCAGAATAATACCGTCTCGGGCTTTAATGAGAACGGCAATTTCACGTTTAATGCTTCGCGAACCGGCCTTGGCCTGGCGGATTTCTTGTTGGGCCTGCCAAGCGACTTTACACAGACCAACGCTACGCCGGACGACTTGCGGCAATGGCTGATGAGCTTCTACGCGCAGGACAGCATCAAGCTGTCGCCGCATGTGACCATCAACCTGGGCCTTCGTTGGGAACCAACCTTCTCTGATCCGGACAAGTACAAACGTGGCACGTCGTTCAGCCTTCCCGGATTTTATGCCGGCCAATTCAGCAGCGTGCATCCGAACGCACCGGCTGGCTTATTCTTTCCCGGCGACCCCGGTATTCCGGCCGCTAACTGGAACGGTCACATTCCCAACTTTGCGCCGCGCGTAGGTTTAGTTTGGAGTCCGAGCGGCACAGGTAAAGATACTTTGCGCGTGGGCGGAAGCATTCTTTATGATCAGGCCGAAACTTGGTTTAACGAGCGCGAAACGACCAATGCTCCTACGGGCACTGCGCTTGATACGCCGAATCCTGTGGGCGGACTGACGAATCCATGGCAGGGCTACGCAGGAGGCAATCCATTCCCCACCACCAAGGCTTACTTTCCGACGGCCGGTGTTTACGTGAATTTCCCAATTAATCCAAAGCCGACTTATGTAGGCAACTGGAACATGACCTATCAGCGCCAAGTGGCCTCGAATTGGATGGTGTCTCTAAGCTATCTTGGCAATAAGACAACGCATCTCTGGAGCGGCGGCGGAGAAGTAGATCCTTCCGTTTACATTCCGGGAAACTGCGTAGCGGGCCAATACGGACTGACGAAAGCAGGTGCCTGTTCCACTACATCGAATACCAATCAACGTCGCGTTCTGTATTTGGCAAACCCAACGTTGGGCAAGGCTTACGCCAGCATTAACACTATGGATGACGGCGCAGTGGCTCACTATAACGGCGCTTTGATGTCGGTTCAGCATCGTTTCGCTAATAACTTTACGTTTCTGGCGAATTACACTTTGTCGAATTGCATCTCTGATGCCGATTTCGGCGCGGCGCTGGCCGGTTCGTCTAACTCGCAACCCTTTAATCGCCATGCCGATTGGGGCCGTTGCGTGTTCGATACACGCCACAACTTCAATACGACACTTGTGATTACGAGTGAAATGAAGCGCGGCACTCCGATGGTAAACCGGCTGTTGAGCGGGTGGGAGTTAGCGCCGCTGATTCACGCTTCTAGCGGACAACCGTTGAACGTGACGGTGGGCAAGGATAACTCGCTGACAGGGCTTGGCAATGATCGCCCGAATCAGGTTCTCAGCAGCGTGGCGGCTACTAATACCGGTTGCAATAACGGCGTAACACCATGCGTACAGTTCCTAAACCCGGCGGCGTTTTCACCGAATGCTTTGGGCACTTTCGGTAATCTCGCGCGCAATGCGATCAGCGGACCGAACACCGTTAATTTCGACGCTGCGGTGAGCAGGATTTTCAAGTTCCGCGAGCAGCTGAACCTACAAGCGCGTCTTGATGTTTTCAACGTGTTTAACCATACGAACTTTGTCGGCGCGATTTCTCCGGCTGGCACGGTGACTGGTTATTCCACGCTTTCTACCAATGAGAGCTCTTCGAGCTTCGGGCGGATTGCCGCGGCTTTTGATCCGCGGATTCTGCAAGTTTCGTTGAAGTTGAACTTCTAGGTCGGAATCGAACAGGGCGGCGTACTTTAGCTGCGCCGCCCTGCTTGAATATCTGAATTTGTTGGTCGAGTGCGGCCTGCCGTAGGCATTTGAAGCCAAAGCACTATGTTCTTCGAGTAACGGAGCGCTTGAATCGCATTAGTCTCGCCTTTACTCAAATCCCGGCGGCTCATCGCCCGTGTCCGCAGAGAGATTCTCAAATCGCGTGTACTGATTCAAGAATGCCAATTTCGCTCTGCCCGTGGGGCCGTTACGTTGTTTCGCCAGGATCAATTCCGCAATGCCCTTCAAGCTTTCTTTGTCAGGCCGGTAGACTTCTTCACGGAAAATAAACGCCACCATATCGGCATCCTGTTCGATCGAGCCTGATTCTCGCAGGTCGCTTAGAATCGGCCGGTGATCGCCCTGGCGGGTCTCCGTGGCGCGGCTCAACTGCGAAAGCACTAGGAACGGCACCCGCAATTCCTTTGACATGAGCTTGAAGCCACGGGAAAGGGAACTGATTTCCTGCACGCGATTCTCAAATCGTCCGCGGCCTTGCATCAGTTGCAGATAGTCCACCACCACCAAACCCAGATCCTGTTCCGCTTGCAGACGCCGCAATTTGGAATGCACGTCCATCAGGTTTGTACCCGCGGTGTCATCCAGGTAGAGCGGCGATTCCACAATCTTGAAGAGAGCATTTTGCAGCTTGGTCCGCTCTTCGTGGTTCAAATAGCCCGCGCGAAAACGCTGCTGGTCGACGCTGGCCGTTGCGCAAATGACACGGGTCAGGAGCGACTCCTTCGACATTTCGAGCGAAAACACAGCCACTGCTTTCGGATTCGTGCGGCTCATAGCCACGTTGGTGGCAATGTTCAGCGCCAGTGCGGTTTTTCCCATGGCGGGCCGTGCCGCGAGGATAAACAACTCCCCTTCGCGTAAGCCGCCTGTCAGTTCGTCGAACTTCAAAAAGCCGGTGCTGATTCCTTTGATTCGCTTGCTGGCATCGAGGAAGGCGTTGATGCCGCCCTCATAGTCTTCCACGATCTGGGCTGGCGTGGATAGCGCATTGCGCGACTGCATGTCGCCCAGTTTCATTAGCGCATCTTCGGCCGCACCCAAAATCTGCGTGGGATTCTCTTCGCTTTGCACCGCTCGATTGATGGTGTCCTGCGAAATCACGATGATGCGACGCAGCAGCGCCTTTTCTTTGACGATGCCTACGTAGCTTTCCAGATTGTGCAACTGCGGCAAACCGTCATCAAGCGAAACGAGATAGCTGAGGCCGTCTACCGATTGGAGCTGGCCCTGCTTCATCAGTTCGTTGGCCAGGGTGACGCGATCAATCTTTTCGCCGCGCTCATGCAATTCGCTCATGCGCAGGAAAATGCGTTTGTGCTTTTCCAGGCTGAAATCGTCGGCCGTTAAGGTGCCGGCGGCTTGCAGGAAGGCGGAATCGTCGCTCATGATTGCGCCCAGCACAAAACGCTCGGCGTCTAAATTAGCCGGAAGAGGACGGTCAATGCCGATGTCGCTGGTTGCCATAGCTGACCTTGTTACGTTAACGGCAATGCATACCTGAGTTCAATACGCAGAAGGGAATAAGCGGAGGAAAATTCCCAAGCCCTTGTGAAGTGGGGTTCGGCACGAAATGATTCCAAGTTTTCCACAAGCTTTCCTCATTACATTTTGGCACTAGAATGTTCGTGAAGTGAGCGGCCGTTGCGCGCAACCGTGGATGGCCCTGATATACTGGCGTTTTGATGAACATCAACACGCATCCCCGCCATCACCATCACCATCGTTCGATGGTTTAATCCAGGCGAGTTTGCGTTCTGATCTGCCCACAAAGATTTGCAACCGGCCCGCCCCAACAGGCGGGCTTTTTTACTTTTGAGGATTCACGTACATGAGCGAAGTGCTCGATTTTGCTAAGCAGGATGGATTGATTGCCGCGGTGGTGCAGGATGCGAGGACGCATCGGGTGCTCATGGTGGGCTACATGAATCGCGAAGCCTTTGATAGGACCATCGCCAGTGGCCACGTTACGTTCTTTAGCCGGTCGCGCCAGAAGCTGTGGACCAAAGGCGAGAGCTCGGGACACTTCCTGATGCTGAAATCGATTGCTACCGATTGCGACGGCGACGCACTGCTCGTGGAGGCTGAACCCATCGGCCCGGGTGTGTGCCACGAAGGTTATGAGAGCTGCTTCTTCCGCACGTTCGACGAAGGCAACTGGCGCATAACGGAAAAGCAGATGTACGACCCGAATGCGGTCTATGGAGTGAAGAAGTGAAGCTGAAGCTGGGAATTCCGAAAGGCAGCCTGGAGAACGCCACCATCGATTTGTTCCGCCGAGCAGGCTTTAACATCTCTACCAGTACACGGAGCTACTATCCGGCGATTGACGATCCGGACCTGGAATGCATGTTGATTCGCGCACAGGAAATGGCGCGTTATGTGGAAGACGGGGTGTTGGACGCAGGATTGACCGGCCGCGATTGGGTTGAAGAGAACGAAGCGAATGTTGAGACCGTTGCCGATTTGATTTACGCTAAGCAAAGCTTTGGCAAAGTTCGCTGGGTGTTGGCCGCTCCGGAAGCTTCTCCTTTCAAAACAGTGCAGGATTTGGAAGGCAAGATTATTGCAACGGAATTGGTGAGCACCACCGAGCGTTATCTGAAGAGCAAAGGCGTGAAAGCGCGCGTGGAGTTTAGTTGGGGCGCAACCGAGGTGAAGCCGCCTGATCTGGCTGACGCCATTGTGGAAGTAACGGAAACTGGCTCTTCGCTGCGCGCTAACAAACTTCGGATTTTGGAAACCGTGCTCGAATCGAACACGCAGCTGATTGCCAACGTTGATTCGTGGCAAGACGCGTGGAAGCGCAAGAAGCTGGAAGACATCAAGCTCCTGCTGGAGGGCGCAATTGCGGCGCTCGGCAAGGTGGGATTGATGTTGAACGTGAAGAAGGAAGATTTGAAAGCCGTGCTGAGTGTTTTGCCCGCTTTGAAGAATCCAACGATTTCTCAGTTGAGTGATGAAGCGTGGGTGGCCGTCAACACCATCCTGGAAGAAACCACGGTGCGCAGCATAATCCCCCGTTTGAAAGAAGCCGGCGCGCAAGGCATCGTAGAGTATCCGTTGAACAAAATTGTGATGTAGGCGGACTTTTTGATTCAGATCTTTAACCTCACAAAGAAGAGCGACAAACCCGATCTATTCGATTTTGGTTTCAAGCGGCGAAGCGCGTCGCTCGATTATGAAGGCGCCGTGAGGCCGATTCTGGAAGCGATTCGGCGCGATGGTGACGATGCATTGGTCAGTTATGCGCGCGAACTCGATGGCTTGGGCAACCAACCGCTACGAGTAAAGCAGGACGAGTTAGAGCGGGCTGCGTGGGCCATGCGCCCTGAGGTGAAGAATGC
>PMQB01000474.1 GCA_003169195.1 Bryobacterales bacterium | reverse complement strand
CGGGATCTATCTTGAAAAATTCGTGGAATCGGCTCGGCACATAGAGGTGCAGATTTTTGGCGATGGCCGTCGCGAAGTGATCGCGTTAGGCGAGCGCGATTGTTCGGTACAACGAAGAAATCAGAAAGTGATTGAGGAGACTCCTGCGCCTGACTTTTCGGCGGAGCTGCGCGCAGAGCTATTCCACTATTCGGTTTTGCTGGGCAAGGCTGTGCAGTATCGCTCGGCCGGAACGGTGGAGTTTGTTTATGATGCGGCTGCGCGTAAGTTTTATTTTCTTGAGGTGAATACCCGCTTGCAGGTGGAGCATGGCGTCACGGAAGAGGTCACGGGTATTGATCTGGTGGAGTGGATGGTTCGCATGTCCGCCAACGAAATGCCGGACTTGGCAAGTATTCAGCCGCAGTCTCACGGTTATTCCATGCAGGTGCGCGTTTATGCAGAAGACCCCGGCAAGAATTTCCAACCCAGCGCGGGACTGTTGACGGAAGCTGAGTTTTCGAAGAACGCGCGTATTGAAACCTGGGTGGAACGCGGAACGGAGGTCACACCGTTTTACGATCCGTTGCTCGCGAAGATCATTGTGCATGGAGCGAGCAGGGGCGCGGCCCGTTCGAATCTCAAGGTGGCGTTGAGTGACACGCATATCGGCGGTATTGAGACGAATCTTGCGTACATGCGGCAGGTTGTGGCAAGTGAGGAGTTCAGCAAGGGTGGCGTGGTTACACGTTTTCTGAATGATTTTCCGTATCGCCGCCGCACCATAGAAGTGCTGGATGGTGGCACTATGACCACGGTGCAAGATTATCCAGGTCGGCTCGGTTATTGGAATGTTGGTGTGCCGCCTTCGGGTCCGATGGACTCGCTTTCTTTCAAGCTCGGAAACCTGCTGCTTGGCAATAGCGAAGGTGCGCCGGGACTGGAATGTACGGTTTCCGGGCCTATGCTGACTTTTCATTGCGATACGGAGATTGCCCTTACGGGGGCGAACTTCAATGCGCGACTCAATGGGCAAATGATTCCGCAATGGCAAGTGATTCGTGCGTCGCAAGGGTCGGTGTTGGAACTGGCGGAGTGCGGTAGCGCGGGCGTGCGAGCCTACATTCTGTTTCGCGGTGGACTAGAAGTGCCGCTGTATCTGGGAAGCGCAGCCACTTTTACATTGGGCCAATTCGGCGGTCAGGCTGGACGCACGCTCCGCGCTGGCGATATTCTGCATGTGCGCGAGGCGTCGGGCACTTTGGGAACCGAGATCAAAGCAATTCCGGAAATTACAAATGAATGGCGGATTGGTGTCACGTATGGTCCGCACGGTGCGCCCGACTTTTTTACTGCAGACGACATGCGCGAGTTTTTCGCCACGTCTTGGCGAGTTCATTACAATTCCAGCCGCACCGGAGTGCGCTTAAAGGGCCCCAAGCCTCAATGGGCGCGGCACGACGGCGGCGAGGCAGGCCTGCATCCCTCCAATATTCACGACAACGCATACGCTATTGGCGCGGTTGATTTTACAGGCGATATGCCGGTGATTCTCGGACCTGATGGACCCAGCTTGGGTGGTTTCGTTTGCCCGGTTGTAATCGTCGATAAAGAACTGTGGAAGATGGGGCAATTGCGTGCCGACGATTCTGTTCGTTTCGTGCCGCTTGCGGCGCAGGAGGCACAGAATTCCGATCCGTTGCCGGATCGTGTCACACCGCCCGAACCGGCCGTCATTCACCGCATGCCATCGGGCGTCTGCCGCGCTTCCGGTGATCGCTATTTGCTGATCGAATACGGTGAGCCGGTGCTTGATCTCAACTTGCGCTTTCGCGTGCAGGAGCTGTTGCATTGGTTTGGGCAAGAGAGGCCTGAAGGCATTATCGATCTGACTCCAGGCATACGCTCGCTGCAAATTCACTACGACACTGGAAAACTTTCGCGAACGAAGTTGTTGGACTTGGTGGATCGCGCCGAGTCTTCGCTGCCGTCTCTAGACGATCTGACGATCCCAACTCGTGTGGTGAATCTCCCGCTTTCCTGGGATGATCCAGCCACGCGGCAGGCGATTGAGAAGTACATGAAGTCGGTTCGGCCCGATGCGCCTTGGTGCCCGAGCAACATCGAATTTATCCGCCGCATCAATGGACTCGATTCCATTGAAGACGTTAAGAGGATTGTGTTCGATGCCCGTTATTTGGTGCTCGGCTTGGGCGACGTCTACTTAGGTGCACCGGTGGCCACGCCGCTTGATCCGCGGCACCGGCTGGTGACGACGAAGTACAATCCCGCGCGCACCTGGACGGCTGAGAATTCGGTTGGCATTGGTGGCGCTTATCTGTGTGTGTACGGCATGGAAGGCCCCGGCGGTTATCAGTTTGTGGGGCGAACGGTGCAGATGTGGAATACTTGGCGGACCACAGCAGAGTTTCGGCGGGGCACACCGTGGCTGCTGCGCTTCTTCGATCAGATTCGTTTCTACCCGGTTGAAGCGGATGAACTTCTGGGCATGCGCGATGATTTTCTGCACGGGAAGTATCATCCGCAGATCACGCAGGTAGAGTTTGGGTTGCGCGAGTATCATGCGTTTTTAGACGCCATTAGCGAAGAGACAGTGGTGGCGAAGACGCGCCAGCAAAACGCGTTTGAAGCCGAGCGTGAGCGTTGGAAGCAGGCCGGCTTGGACCGCGAGGTGGAGGCGGTAGAAGAAGTGCCTGTTGCGCCGAAAGCTGTTCCGGAAGGTTGCCGCGCTATCAATTCGCCGGCGCACGGTAGCATTTGGAACGTGGCGGTAAAGGCGGGTGACCGCGTGGTGCAAGGGCAGCGCCTGGTGATTGTGGAATCGATGAAGATGGAGATTACGGTGGTGGCGCCACAAGGCAGCACCGTGGTTGAAATTCTGTGCGGGCAAGGCGTTCAAGTGGCGGCGGGCCAGAGTCTCATGTTCGTTCGGCCGGAGGCTTCATCATGATCGCAATGAATCTGGCGAGTCTGAGGGAAGGCTACCGGGATGGGCGCTTCACACCTGCGGGCATTGTTCGCGAAACTTGGAAACGCATCCGCGAGCGCGGCGAAAAGTATGTTTGGATTCATCTGATTCCTGAAGAGGAAACCGTTGCGCGCGCCGAAGCGCTCGGCCCGTTTCGAGAAGATCTGCCACTGTATGGAATTCCCTTCGCGATTAAAGACAATATCGATCTTGCGGGTGTTCCTACTACGGCGGCCTGCGCCGATTATGCTTACACGCCGAATGAGTCCGCTACCGTGATCGCGCGATTGATGGCGGCCGGAGCGCTGCCGATCGGTAAAACAAATCTCGATCAATTTGCGACGGGCTTGGTTGGAACTCGTTCGCCGTTCGGCGCTTGTTCGAGCGTTTTTGACGAACAACACATATCGGGCGGGTCGAGTTCGGGATCGGCCGTGGCGGTTGCGGCGGGGATTGTTTCGTTTTCGTTGGGAACGGATACGGCTGGCTCGGGCCGGGTGCCTGCGGCGTTTAACGGCATTGTTGGGTTGAAACCAACGCGAGGCGCGCTGAGTACTAAGGGCGTTGTGCCCGCATGCCGAACCCTAGATTGCGTCTCCATCTTCGCTTCAACTTGCGCGGAGGCTTCACGAGTCTTAGCGGTGGCCAGCGGATTCGATTCGGATGATCCGTGGTCGCGTCCGTGCGGCCAGCGCAAATCCTGGCCCGCGAAAGGTTTCCGCTTCGGTGTGCCTTCGGATGAATGGCTGCGTTTTTTTGACGATCACGATTCGGCCAGCGGATTCCAGAAAGCAATTGCGGCAGTGGAGGCATTAGGCGGAATCCGCACGGTCATCAACTACGAACCCTTCCACAAAACAGCGGAACTTCTGTATTCAGGACCTTGGGTGGCCGAACGGCTGGCCGCCATCAAAGAGTTTTTCGCAAAACACCCAGACTCGCTGCATCCTGTGACCGCGCGCATCATTGGTGGTGCGAGAACGATCAGTGCTACCGATACATTCGAAGCGATGTACAAATTGGCGGAAACCCGCCGCGCTACGGAGCAGGAATGGAGGCACATGGATTTCATGCTTGTGCCCACCGCAGGCACCCACTACACGCACGCGCAAGTAGCCGCCGATCCCATTGGCACCAACACGAATCTCGGATACTACACGAACTTTGTAAACCTGCTGGATCTGGCCGCCGTTGCGGTACCGGCGGGAACTCGCGGCAACGCAATGCCTTTTGGCGTGACGCTGATCGGACCGGCGTGGTCGGAAGAGGCACTGCTTCATACGGCTGATCTTCTACATCGCCAATCGCTTGAAAAACCGTACTGTCCCGCTGGCTACGTGGCGCTGGCGGTTTGCGGCGCTCATCTAGCGGGACAACCGCTGAACCACCAACTCACACATGCCGGCGCGTTTCTGATTGAGGCGACACACACATCGCCCGATTACCGCTTCTATGCGTTAAAGGGAACGGTTCCCGCGAAACCAGGACTGATCTATTCGCCAACCGGGGGCGGCGCGGCTATTGAAGTAGAAGTATGGGCCGTTCCCGAGAATGCGTTTGGACCTTTCGTGGCAGCAGTGCCGCCGCCCTTGGGAATTGGAACTTGTACGCTGGCCAGTGGGCGGAAGGTTAAGTCATTTATCTGCGAGCCGTGCGCGCTGAGTGATGCGGAAGAGATCACGCAACTGGCAAGCTGGCGGGCATTCAGGAACAGGTGATGGAGGATCGATGCGTATTTTTATAAACTTATCATTTGCGTTAACGCTCGTTGTTTCGTCACAGGCCGCGCTGAGTACCAAGCCGGTTAAGCCGACGATGGGAGTGAAGACCCCAGGCGTGCAAATTCCCTTTGCGAATCTCAAACCGGAAGCCGAATTTCCGGCGCCCGCCAAGCCCGATTGGCTCTTCTTTTCAGTCTCAGCTTTTGCGCGTGGAAAGGACAATGTCGAAAGGATTGATCCAAAGACAAATAAACCAGGCGAACCAATTGGCGGCTTGAGCAAACCATGCGGTGGTATGGCCGCCGCTTTCGATAGTTTGTGGGTTCCCGTTTGCGGCACATCTTCGCTGGCTCGTATTGATGCGAAAACGTTCAAGGTGTCGGCCACTATCGCTACCGGCGTGGCGAGTGTTGAGAACGTGATTGCCGCTACGGCCGATAGCATCTGGCTGCTGACTGACGATAAGACGACTATTTCCAGAATTGACCCGGATCAGAATATGGTGGTCGGGGAACTGCGGGTTCCGGCCGGGTGTCGCGGGTTAACGTTCGGCGAAACAGCTTTGTGGCTCGCGTGTCCGGCGGAAAACAAAGTTCTGCGGATCAATCCGGTGACGAATTTGATTGAACAAGCCATCAAAGTTTCCGACCAGCCAGAGTTTCTTGCGGTGGGCGAAGGTTCCGTTTGGGCACTTTGTCGCAAAGAAGGCAAGATTGACCGCATTGATCCGAAGACGAATAGCGTTTCGAAAACTATTGATCTTGGCGTTTTGGGAACGGGCGGTCAAATGGCATTCGGCGGCGGCTATCTTTGGGTCACACAGCCTGGGTTCCCGCTGGCGCGCATCGATGCGAAAACTGAAACGGTGATCCAGCAATTTACCGGGGAAGGGGGCGGCGCCATTGCCGTCTCGCCCGGAGCCATCT
>PMQB01000561.1 GCA_003169195.1 Bryobacterales bacterium | reverse complement strand
ACCACCGGCCATACGCCACGTGCACGCCTTGTTCGTACAAGCTAGCTACAACTGGAACAATCCTCTCAGTGCCCGCTCGTTTGCCGTTTGGCGGGCCAGCCTGACCACTAAAACCGACCGCGTCACTGTTCTTCCCTCCCGGCCGGGCCAGCGCCGCTCTTACCGCCTGCACACCACCACCGCTACTGGAATGCTCCGGTCAGTGGCACTTACCCTTAACCCCGAAGACCTCCGGCCTGTTAGCGGCGACTTCCGATTTGTTACCGAACAAGTCCGCCTTGCCGAGAGCGAGCCCCGAGCGGACCTGCCGCCGAAGCTCGTTCCACAAGACCTGTCCGCTGCCAAGGAAATCCTTGCAACCCCGGAAGATGAACTCCGCGTATTTGCCGCCCTCAACGCGGCGGCCGCCGATGACGAAGACCTCGACGTCGATCTCGATTCCGCCAAAACCCATGTCGTTGTCACCGTTCGAAGCGTGCCCGAAACTCGCCTGAACCAGATTCGAGCAGCGTTACTAGCAATCCCCCGAGTCTCATTGCGTTCGCAGCCAGGTTCAGCCCCTCGCAACGAATCGCAATCTACATCCAACACAGACACCGATGGAGCAGCCGTAGCCTTTCGGCGCGAATTAGAGGCCCGCGCCGGCGGTCCGCTGCAACTGCAAGAGATCATAGATCGCGACTTGGAAGCCAGCAGCGCCGCCCTCACCCAGGCACACGCGCTCGAAGTTCTTGCTCACAAGTTTCCGCCCACTGTAACGCGCGAGTTCAGCGAAGAATCACGAACCACTCTGAATCAGCTTCAGCACATCCACGGTCGCGCGCTTTTCCAAGAAGCGCACCTTCTAAAGACAGACCTAGCGGCACTCCTTCCGCCCACTGAAACGCCAGTACTGGCTGATAGCGACCTCGGCGAAACCACTCGTACGCTTGATCGCCTGCTCAATCGTCTGCTCGCGGGAACGTTCAGCCAGAGTGAGTTACCACCAATGCGAGCTCAGATCAACGGTCTGGTTACCCATTTGAACGAGCTATCCGCGTTGACGTCGGGGAGACTAGAGAGATAATGTTCAAGACGGAATGCAGCGCGCAAGCGTACTTCTTCTAGGACTTGTAATCACTGGTCTTCCACTATCGGCCCAGCAAAGTAGCTGCTCTATTTTTGGCAGTGTCCACGAACGCTCCGGGCCTTTAGTGCCAGGCGCCGAGGTGCAAATCCAGAATGAACTTACAGGCGCGCGCCAGAGGCTCTATAGCGACGGGGCTAGTCACTTCGCCAGTCGAGCACTTACTGCGGGAACCTACAAAATTACCACCCGCCTGCACGGCTTCCGTACCGTTTCGCATAGTAACGTGTTTCTCAAAGCGGGCACATCCCTGAACGTCGATCTTACAATCGATTTGCTCAGGTTACAGCAGCAAGTCACGGTCCGAACTTCGCTCGAGAGCAACTCCGACTCGAACGCCATCACCGTCACACCGGCCTCTCCGGAAGCAACCCTTCCCTCCAACGGCCGCGACCTTCACACTCTATTCAGTTTGCTGCCTGGTGCGGTCATCACACCTGCTGCTATCGGCGATGGAGGCCAATTCACTGTCAACGGCCAACGTCCCAACACCAACTCCTTCCGCGTCGATGGTGTGAGCGCCAACACAGGCGTGGGTTCCAATGTCGCTCCGGGCGCCTTTCCCGGATCGAGTTTACCCGGCATGACCGCCATCGGCAGTACACAAAGTCTTTCCTCTCAAGAGGAGATCGCGGACGTCTCCCTGCGCTCCTCTGAATTCGCCCCGGAGACCGGCGATCAACCCGGTGCCCAGATCCGGCTCGAAACGCGTTCAGGCTCCAATGCTTTCCATGGATCAGTCTACGGCTACGATCGTCCAGGCTTGTTTGACGGCTACGATTGGTTCGCCTCCAGCTGCGAAGTGCCTCTTTCAAAACCATCCACCGAAGGATTAGGCGCTAGTCTGGGTGGCCCCATTTCTCAAAACAAAACTTTCTTCTTCGCCTCGTGGGAGATGGCCAGTGTCGACGATTTCGCCCTGCAACTCACCAGCGTTCCTTCGCTGGCTGCCCGCGTCACCGCACCACTCTCGTATCAAGGCATATTAGATGCGTTCCCTCCGCCCAATGGATGCCACCGCATAGTGAGAGCATCCATTGGCAGTCTCATCAATCATGAAACAGGAGCAATCTCAAACTACGGCATTCGTCTCGACCAAACGCTCGGCTCCAATGCCAAGCTATTCTTGCGAGTTTCCAGTGTTCCGTCTTCTGCCCGCACGTTGAACCTCGAACAAGGTGACACTCATCTACGCTGGACAAGCGCCACAGCTGGGCTGAGTGCGGTGGAAGTCCAAGGCTGGAGCACAACCTTCCGCATCAATTTCTCACGCGCCGACGCCGATTCCTCCTGGCAAAGTAGCCTCACCGGAGTCGGTCCACTTAATGCCCTGCAAGCTCTGCTACCGGCGGCCAACGGTCAATCGCTAGTCGGTCTTTCCATTGCCGGTGTCGGCCAAATCGCTGCCGGACTGGGTGGTCGGAGTTCGCAGAATCAATGGGAAGCCAACGGTCTGATGGCCAAGCTCTCCGCGCACCACGAAATTCGCGCCGGAGGCGACATCATCCGCTTAACGCCGCGCCGTGCCAGCGCCATCCAATCCATCTCTGCTGTGGGCCAGAGCGTCGATGCTCTAGTGGCAAACGGTCCGCTCAGTATCACAGTCTCTTCCCTCTTGCCAGAGTCAGTCAACATTCACCTGGGTGCGCTCTTTTTGCAAGACACCTGGCAACTTACCCCTCGTCTCACGCTGCTCTATGGCGCGCGCTGGGAGATCACTCCTCCTGTAGCTGCCGAACGCGTCTCGTTTCCTGAATTCGGCTATTGGTATGGTCCCGGCACAGCCCCACAATGGCTGGGCAATCTCACCAATGCCGAATCCTCGAATTGGTCCATGAGCTATACCCAAATCGCACCCCGCGCCGGCGCAGCGTATCGCTTGTCCAACCGCGGACTGGTTCTACGTTCCGGAGCCGGTCTGTTTTATGACAGCGGCCTAGCCTCTGCTCTCAATCCCGTCAATGGCTCGCCGTTTGATCGCTGGCAATTTCAAACCACCGCCGGCGCCTCAAATACCCTAACTCCCCACGAGCTAGTGAGTTCCAGCATACCTGCCGCGCCCGCCATTCACTTGCCTCGAGTTCTCGGATGGCGGACATCGCTGGAACAGCGAATTCATGAGGCGGCACTCCTTTCACTCGCGTACATCGGCTCATCGGGGCAAAGTCTTCTCCGCCAGGAAGCATATCTATCTCCCAACACGAACCTGCTTGCCGCACTGCAACTGACGAGCCATGGTTATGCCAATTACCACGCCCTCCAGATGCAATTCAACGGAGATCTGGCTCCCGGTCTACGCGGCATGGTGTCTTATACCTGGGCTCACTCTATCGATAACGGCTCACAATCCTCTTCCGTCTTTCTCGTTCAGCCCAGCATGCCTTCCAATGATCGCGGGTCCTCCAGCTTCGATGTACGCCAGATCGCATCCTTCGCCTTGACCTATCACCTGCCTCACCCACCAATCAGTCGCTATCTTCGCCCGCTTCTAAATTCGTGGAACTTGAGTACCACACTGCAGGCCCGCACCGGCTTTCCCATCGAGGTCACTACCGGCGATCAAAGCCTCGGCCTCGGTTTCGAAAATGCCGAACGCCCGAACTTAGTCACGGGCATCCCACTCTGGATCTCCGACGCTTTCGATCCGGGCGGCCGTGCTCTGAACCCCTCCGCTTTCGCACCCACCTCCGACGGCACTCAAGGATCTCTCGGCAGAAACACACTCTATGGCAGCCCGCTCTTTCAAGCAGACTTGAGTCTCCGCAGGCGGTTTCACCTCTATGGCCCTATCTCGCTAGAGGCAACTATTTCCTCGTTTAATGTCCTAAACCACCCCGCATTCGCTAACCCAGTGCAGTATCTCTTGAGTCCCTGGTTCGGGAGGCCCACCTCCATGGCGAACCTAATGTTAGGTGCCGGCAGCCCTAGTTCCGGTTTGACGCCACTCTTTCAGTCAGGCGGACCTCGAACTTTCGAAACGGGCCTGCGCTTTACCTTCTAGCTAGCGCGCTGTCCACCCGCCATCGATCACCATCGTGTGTCCAGTGATCAGCGACGCTGCTGACGAAGCCAGAAACACCACCGCCCCAGCCACTTCCATCGGCTTTCCAATCCTATGCAGCGCCGCGATCCGTTCTACCACATCCGCTCGGAAAACCGGGTCGGCCAGGCATTCCTCTGTCCCCGGCGTTTCTATAAAAGTGGGTGCCACCGCATTGACAGTAATTCCGTACTTGCCCCATTCCACGGCTAGACATTTCGTCAGGTGCACCAGCCCGGCCTTGGTCATGCAGTAGATCGCTTCAGTCGGCAACGCCGCAAAACCGGCCTGGGAGCTCACGTTGACAATACAGCCACTCCCTTGCCGAATCATCACGCGCCCCACCGCTTGACTCACAAAGAAGGTGCCCTTCAGATTCACAGCTAGCGTCGCGTCAAAATCAGCTTCCGTTACATGCTCGGCAAGATTGCCCGGCGCTATGCCTGCATTGTTCACCAGAATATCGATGTGCCCGAAGTGCGCAGCGGTTTCATCCACCGCCTGCGAAATCTGCGCCAAGTTGGTCACATCCATCTGCAGCGGCAATACACGCCGTCCCAGAGCGCCAATCTCAGCAGGAAGCCCCCCGTGCGCATCGAGCACTCGCAAACCTAACACCACATCGGCGCCGGCGTGTGCCAATGCCAGCGAAATGGCACGCCCTAAACCCCGCCCGGCACCCGTTACCAGCGCCACCTTACCCGACAGATCAAATTGCGGAAACGAGTTCACACAAACCAGACTAGAGCATCAAAATCCAATGTCTCTAGAAGATCTCTGAAACGTCCGCAAATTCTTCACCGACACAATCGTAGCCGACTCCACAACCGGCTTCACACCTAGCTGATGCAATCGCGTGAAGTAGCTCTGCGCCAGCTTGGCATTCTTATCCGCCAGGCAGAGATAGTGCTCCCTCAACCGACCAACCACTTCCGCTCGACTCACAAACTTAGTAGAAGTGGCAGAGGATCCGCCTTCCGTCAAGTACTCGTCAAAAGTCTTCTGTGCTTTTGCCCGGAACGACAGTTCTCGATAGCGGAAGTAACTGGCCAACTTCTGGCATTCGATCTCGTTCTGAGGTCTTTCCATCAGCAGCCTCACCTGTTTACGGCTAAGATTTTGGGGTTCCTGCGCTTGGGCCGGTATCACACAACTCTCCGCTGCGATGAACAATATCCCAATCAACCCCAGAATTCGTCTTTTCATACCATTTCTCTTCTTCATCGACGCGGCTATTCCTTTCCAATTCGTGAGCTACTGCCGCCGAAGCTCTCCGAGAATATGTTCGACATCCCTTTTAAAGTGCTTTGGCCGCAGGCGGCTTGGAATTTTAAGCTGGCGCTTCCCGGCCTTTCGTTTGGCAAAGCCCGAAAACCAAAACGTGGGCATCCCTTCCACGACCCGGCCAGGAGAGATGGTAACGGTCAGCACTACATACTTTCCCGCGTCTTCATAGGTCAGTCGCCGCGCCCCCGAACCTTCTACCCACAGGCTCTCCACCCTGCACGGAAGACCGAGTTTTGCAGCCATCCTGTCTACAAACTGTTCAGCACTGCTCTGATCGCGAAATAACGGCAGAGGCACTAGCTCTCCGGAAAGGAGCGGCGAGTCGCCAACTATCAGTTGAGAAGGTCTATCCAATTCGAGTGATCGTTTCAAAGGCATACCCATCCAAAAGAAAAGCGTTTACCGCCGCGCTACCTAAACCAACACGGGTTGTTTGACAACGTTGACTTGAGTTGTGAAGCCAGCATAGCTTTGTGACTCCTTCCTCGTCTATAGGCCCTTAGGTGAAACTTTTTGCGTACCTGGTCATACTCGGAGACTTCCGCAGTACCTCGACATCGAGTACCAAAACGCAGTCCTTCATTGAGGTATTGTTGCGGCGTCATCGTCGGAAAGACTGAAAAGCAGTGCCGTTACAAAAGTCTGTCCAGATTTGAAGCGCCTCTGAAATGCACACATCTATAACGTCCTCCTGAGCTTTCCTTGCTCATATGACGCTCTCTACCGAGCGATAGGCAACACACTAATTTCCGCCACTCGCTTCCGTATTTGTCACAAGGATACGTAGGACTCATAGCGCTGTTAGGCTAAAAGTAGTGGTACGAATCAATAATTGCAAAACGCCGCGAAGCACCCGGAGTTGTATTCCTGATCATCATGCTTCAACTCTAAGCGCGCCCTCCGAAAGAAAACATAAAGAAGCCGTTAGCTTTTCCTCAAGGGCTGCCAATAGGCGTTGTTATGGTGCTACGGTGCCATGCGAAGCCGCGCCGCCTCCTGGCACCGCTCTCGCACGTATTTGATAATTAAGAAGTGACCGATCAACTATCCCTTTCGATTTGGCTTGAGCGTGGCAGCCGCGCGAACCGTCTCAAACATTTCGAAAAGTTACTCCGCCTATTTCCGTTTTCCCAGCGTGATGAACAGGGACAAAGCACCGTCAGTATCCAAGCAATTTCTGTAACTGAGCCACCGCTCCTGGAAAGCCCCATGAACGGTCCCATCGACGTCAATGAAGTCCTCGGCGCCCTAGTTGGCTATAACGGCGACGACATCGCCTATAGCGTCGAATCTTGGTGGGACCTTTGGCAGTATGAAGGTGATTGGAAACTTGGCCCCGCACGCGTACAACTTGCTTGCTTCGGACCCGACTTCGATAACGGAACGGAAAGAACGCTAGGTGAGCAGGAAGACTTGCGCATCGATTTTGGGGTCGACAGTCACTACTTGCCGCGCGTCGATTTAACAGGCAGCGGCCGCATGACAGAGTCCAATATCAAAAGCATGCTCCGGCTGGTGCATGAATTGGATTCAACTTTGCCCGTGGCAAAACGCAAGTTGGAAACAGAGTCCGGGGAAAATTTTGCAGACCGGCTGCAGCAAGTGCTCAGCAGCCGGTCCAATTAGCAGCGCGCGGCTAGAACAAAGTCAGCGGAACGCTCTTCGTACTGAGTGACAAACCGAATGAAACTCGGCTCTCTGTGAATGATCCGTACGAGAATAGATTCGCATAATGGACCAAGTCAAAGCGCGTATTCGCACTCAAATACCGCACTAGGTTAATGCCATAGCTGGCACTCGCGCCATAGTATGAGTAGGTCTGGCTCACGGTATTCGAAACACTGGACAGTCTCACAAAGTTGCCGCCAAAACTAAGATTCGAATGGCGTGACGAGAAGGAAAATGCGCCGTTGGCAAACTGATTCTTTGAAGTCAGGAACAAACCGTTGCCAGCCATGATGCTCTGCCCTCCGGCAATCGAGGCAGAAGACCGCCGAAACGAGTGCGTCAAAACGCCCTGGAACACTGGTGTGTAGAGTGTCCGGTTGTACGGGCCCGTGTAGTAGCCGGTCAGAAGTGCTCCGTCATAGTACGTGGACACAGGAATCGTTATGGTTCCCGAACTGTGGCTGCGATTAACGCCTGCCGACAAATCAAGCTGCCAGTGATCGGGAAATTTGTGAGACAGCGTGAGCGACCCGCTATCGATGGTAGACGATCCCCCATTCTGCGAATACCAGAAATAAGTCCGCGAATAAGTGCCGCCCACTGTCGTTTTCGCTGTCACGCGATACAACACAGAAGCCGATCCGTTCCCACCACGCGAACTAAATGCCCCAGCGTAGTCATAACTGTTCAGAAGAAAATTGCCGGAGAAAACATAACTCAGACGGCGTGTCTGGGCGTACGTGACACTTAATCCCGCATTCAAAAACCGTGTCTGCGACCCAAACAGTGAGCCCGAGGTGGTTGAAGCTAACGACGATCCAGAATAATAGGATGTGCCATACTCCAAAATCCCGCCCGACACGTCTGTACTGAACGTCCACCGCCGGTTTAGTCTCTTGTTAAAAGCCAGCGATAAACTTTGTGACTCACCACTGCCCAGCCCACCATTTTGAAATTCGCGATAAGACCCTCGGTAATTGATTGTCAATCCGCCGTCTTTAAAGCTACGCGTGGCATTTACGCCGCCGCCTGCTTCCCAGCCGAAACTGGAATTCTGAACTAACTGATTCGTCGCGCTATACGTCGGCAAACCGGAATCCCAAACACCATTCCCGTAAACAAAAAAGTTGACGAAATCGTGGTCGAAAAACTGGCTCGCTGCCGTAATGCCTTTGGTGCCCGATCCGCTCTCCGAATCTGTACTCTGTGCCGCCAAAGTAGCCGCGGCCACGCAAAAAAGAAAAATAGACCTCACTCGACAACTCCCCCAGACACTTCTAAGAATATTGCGCCCTTTCAATTGGCGAGACAAAAACGATAAATGTGGCATTTAAACCTTTAAGTCTGACGAACATAGCCCTACCTGTCAAGCATAGAATACTCCGCAAGGGGTTACTGCTACGCTCGTGCCATGAAGATCGCCCTTCTAGGATACGGCAACGTCGGCAAAGCCTTCGCCCCCCTGCTCGCCAGTAAGCGCGCCATTTATCCTTTTCCCATCGTCGCCGTACACAGCGCCCGCCATGGCACGGCGTTCAATCAAAAGGGCTTAGACATCAATCCTCCTTTCGGCCCCGCCCGTTAGTTCAGTTGATGAATTTCTTGATCACACTCGGCCGTCCGTTCTGCTTGAGATCACAGCCTTGAATCCGGAAACGGGCGAATCCGCCATTTTCCAAATCCTTTCAGCCTTTGCTCGAAAAATTCATGTCATCACTGCAAATAGGCGCCCCATTTGTCCGGAACGACTTCCCTGCCCTAAAAGTACTGGGCTATACGGGAGTACTAAACTCCACTTCGAAGGTAGTGGTAGCGGCCACCGCGCGAGGCCTTACTCTCGATGCGGGCGTAAATGAAGCGGAGGAACTCGGGGTTGCCGAAGCAGAGACGTCTTTCGATTTAGACGCTTTGGATTCTGCCGCCAGGGCCGCCGCTCTCGCCAACGTGCTCATGGAGGACACCGCAAGCCTCAGGATGTGAAACGAGCCGGCATTCGCAGCTTTTCGACCGCGCAAATTGCGGCCTTGGCCAAAGAAGGCAAAACCGTGTTGACCGTCAGCCGCACCCAACGGCGGGACGAACGCATTCACCTGGAAGCCAAGGCCGACGTCATGCCCGTCACCGACATGCTCTCCAGCGCGTGCGGCACTTCGAATCTGGTCCTGTTTCACACAGATCTCAGTGAATCATTTCTGTTAATCCCGGCG
>PMQB01000057.1 GCA_003169195.1 Bryobacterales bacterium | reverse complement strand
CGGAGTTGTTGGAGCGATTTGCAGGACGTGATACGCAATGGGAGCAGGAAGATGCGACTGATTGGGTGGAAGAAACGCATCTGGCTTGGCCTCCGAGGTTGGTAGGTGAACGCATTTTTCTCGCGCCGCCGTGGTGTAAGGATGTGACGCCGAGTGGAAGAGTGCGTGTAACACACAATCCTGGGTTAGCTTGCGGGACAGGGGAACATCCTTGCACACAACTGGCGCTGGCGGCGATTGAGGAGGCTGACATAACTGGCAAGTTTGTGGTTGACATCGGTACGGGATCGGGAGTACTGGCAATTGCAGCATTGCGACTGGGTGCGCGCGTTGCCGCAGGCGTTGATACTGACGTAGCGGCGTTGGCTGCGGCTCGGGAGAACTTCGAGTTAAATGAGTTAGCACCCGCTTTAGTTGCCGGTTCGGCGGAATGCTTGCGAGATGGATGCGCAGACGTGACAGTGGCAAATATCAGCGGGACGGTGTTGCTCTCAGTGTCGGACGAACTCTTGCGAATTTCCGGGGCTCAGGCGAGGCTGATTCTTACCGGATTTAGCAAGGACGAACTCGCAGCGATTGAACAACACTTCGGCACTGGCGGTGTCACTTCTTGCGGTGAGTGGCGCTGCTTGGCCGTGCAGCTTTCTTAGGAGGCTGCTCTTCCGCCTCTTTCCCTTGCAGACGAGCGAGAGCGGTTTCCAGCCTCTGTCCGCCTTGTAGGACCGGCGCAAAAATATCGCCTACACGGCGAAACCTATCAATCGCGTTATCGATACGGAAATCGGACGGTCGCAAGCCGCGCGTGACTTCTTTCCAATCGAGCGGCGTGGCGACAGGCGCGCCGTCATAGGCGCGGACAACATACGGCGCAGAGATAGTTTTACCAGTGCCGATTTGCAGGTAATCGAAATACACACGTTCCTTCTTGCGCTTTTCAACAGAGCGCGGCGTGGTGAATAGATTTGGTTCACGATCGACGGCGAGGTGCGAGAGGATCTCCGCAAAACCGCGGACGTGCTCATAGCTATACACAGGTTCGAGAGGCACGTAGATATGCATGCCGTCGCCGCCGGTGGTTTTGGGATAGCCTTTCAAACCGAGTTCGTGAAGAATCTCACGGATCAATTGAGCGGCTTCTACAATTTTGTCGTAGGAGACTTGCACGGGATCAAGGTCGAGTAACACCCAATTGGGATGTTCGAGATTGCCCACGCGGCTGGTCAAAGGGTTTTGGTCAATGCAGCCGAGATTGACGAGATACAAGAGACTCGCGCGATCATTCGCCACAGGATAGTGATTTGTCTTCGGAGGATCGTGCTCCACGATCGGCTCTAGATAAAGCCAGCTCGGGAAGTGGCTGCCCGCGTTCTTCTGAAAAAAGAAATCTTCGGCGATGCCATTGGGATAACGCTTCATGGAGAGCGGACGGCCTTGCAAGTGAGGGACCAGAAACTCGGCCACATCGTTATAGAACAAGAGAAGGTCACGCTTTTTCCAGCCGTCTTTCGGAAAGAAAACCTTGTCGAGATTGGTGAACTTGAGAGAGTGACCATCGATGCTCACCGTTACTTCCTTGCCCATGAGATTGAGAGAAGCAGCGGCGAGAGGTTGCACTTCACGCACTACTTCTTCAGCAGGCTTGTCGTCTCGCAAGGCAACGAAGACGGGGGCGCGCAGCATGCCATCTTGTGTCCAATCGAGAAAGCGAACTTGGCAAACCACTTCCGGCTTGATCCATGTGACCGGATCTTTGATCTTCGGTTTCGGATGAAAGGGACAAGTCTTGGTGATGAGAGGCTTGAGTCGGGCATGAATGGCTTTCATCAGCTTCTGATCAAAACCGGTGCCTACCTGTCCGGCATGCAGCCACTTGCCCTCTTTCTCGTAGGCGAGAACAAGCGCGCCGAAGTAATCGCGCTCACCATCGGTGAAGCCAGCGATAACGAACTCTTGTTCCGATTGCACCTTAAGCTTGAGCCAGTGGGAGGTGCGTGCGGAGACATAAGTGCTGCGGCGATCTTTAGCTAAGATGCCTTCAAGATTCATCTGGCGAGCGGCTTCAAACATCTGGACCCCGTCGGTGTCAAAAGAATCGGAGAGGCGGATGTGGTCGCTGGGAGTGACGATGCTATTGAGTAAGCGTTTGCGGTCTTCGAGAGCAACGCCGCGGACATCATAACCATCGAGATACAGAATGTCGAAGAGGAATAACGTGACTGGTGACGTTTCTGCCAAGTGCGGTGCAGCAAGAGCATTGGCGCCGATGCGCGGTTGAATCAATTCGAAACGCGAGCGACCCTTCTCATCGAGGACGCAGATCTCGCCGTCGAGCCAGGCGGTTTTCGCATTGAGATGCGATGGGAGGTCAGCCAGTTCAGGATATTGCTTTTCGCAGCGATTGCCGCGCCGAGTCTGAATTTCGAGTTTGCCATCTTTGATGAGACACAACGCGCGCACGCCGTCCCATTTGATCTCGTAAAGCCAGTGTGAGCCTTTGGGAGGTTCGGTGACGGCCGTGGCGAGCATGGCATCGGGCGCGGCTAATACCGCCGCTTTGCGCGCGCCTTTGAGATCCGCCACGCTCAACGCAGGCGCATCTTCAGCAATCTCTTGCTGCGTGCGTTTAGTGGCTACGCTCCAGGCAAACTTCTCGATATCGTAATCGGAAACAACATGATCGTCCTGCTTCTTGATCAGCAGCCATTCGT
>PMQB01000694.1 GCA_003169195.1 Bryobacterales bacterium | reverse complement strand
ATTCGTGGGGCAATTCTCGACAGCATTCGTGGCCTGGACGGCATACCCACTCACAAGCGTAAACGTGTCAAATTAGTGCAAGCGGCCATGCACAGTGCGGAGCGAAAATTGCAACGCACGCCCGGCGAAGAAGAGATCGCCGCCGAGCTTGGCATCTCTCTCCCCGAATATCAGCAGTGGGTTGTGGAACTGCGCGCTGTATCCCTCGGAAGTCTGGAAGTAGTTGAAGACGGCGAGGACATGAGTCTGCTGAAGTTCATCGGCGACGACGAGCAGGAGACGCCGGAACGGATTCTCGAGCGCTCCGAACTGGAACGCGTAGTGGCCGAAGGAATGAAGAAGATGCCGGAAAATGAGCGGCTTGTGTTGAGCCTCTATTACAAGGAAGAACTCAATTTGCGCGAAATAGCGGCCGTCATGGAGTTACACATCACCCGCATCTCACAACTGCGCGCGCAAGGAATTCTCAGGCTGCGTTCCTATCTCGAACGCAAATGGCCAGCCGGCAAAGGCGGCTATTAGCTTTGCACACGAATCGACGACTTTCCCCAAAAAGCGCGGCCAAAGGCGACGCGCGATCAAAGGTGTACCGAGTAAAACAAAAATGATAAACCTTCATCCGATCTTCAACCCGCTGCTGTTTTGGGCTCCGGCCGTTTTGCTGGTGCCTGCCGTTCTGGCGGCAGCCTATTTCTACTTCTCCCTCAAAGTAGAAGTAAGGTTGGTGGCCCGACGCGCTGTCACGCGTGCTGAATTTGATACCCGCTGGAGCGAAGTGATTACTGAACTGGAAACCCTGCGCACGCGTCTCGCGGTGACAGAGGCCCAGCCGCCGCCCGCGCAGGACTGGAAGCCCCAGTCGCTCAACCTAAATCGCCGCGGCCAAATTCTGCGCCTGCATGGCAAAGGCCGGACACCGGCGGAAATCGCCTCCGATTTGCAGATTTCCCAGGGTGAAGTGGAACTGCTCCTAAAAGTGCATGACTGGTCCGCTGCAACCGCCCTCTAGTTTCCTGAAAATCAGCCGATAACCTAACTAGGGCTTCTCTTCCGGTTCGCCGGATGCGAGCGGTCCGTCAAAAATCCAAGCCGTGAAAGCGGATGACGAACATGCGACTAACGAATACAAGTATCGAAACTCTCTCGCCGAGTGGTGCGGGAACTGCCGGTAGCGTCGGTAGCACCGGAAAAGACTCCCGTGCTGCGGCAGCAACTGCCAGTAGCTCCGACAGCGTAAAGCTCTCCAGCGCCAGTCAGTTGGTAAATCTGGCAAAGGCCGCCGCTCCAGACCGTTCCGCTAAACTGGCGAGCATCGCTGCCCTCGTGAAAAGCGGCCAGTACTCAACGGACACCACTAGTGTGAGCCACGCGGTCGTTGAAGGACATCTTCAATGATTCGTGCCGTGCCACCTGTAGCAGACGCCAGCCAACGGTTACGCCGGGTGGCCAGCCTGCTCGATCAGGCACTCGACGATCTTGCCGGAAAGGGAAACTCTCTGCCCGGTTGCAGCGCAGCGACCGTGTTGGCCGAAGCTTACGCCGAACTGCAGTCTTTTGCCCGTTCCGTCCCCCGCCCTCCGCTTGCGCAGCGTGAATCCTCATTGGCGTTGCAGTGGCAACTCAAAGAACTCCTGCCCAAGCTTAGCAAAGCGCAGCGCCTCTTGGCCGCCGCTGCTGAGTTTTATCGAGGATGGTGCGCGGCCGGGCTACAACAGAATCATTCGACGGCAGGGTATGAAAGCGAAGGCTGGTTGCCCGGCCCCGTGCTCCTTGCTGTCCAAGGTTGAAACATGGCGAGCCTCTTCACTGCTCTCGGAACCGCGGGCAACTCTCTTGACGTCATTCAACAGGCAATCGGCGTCATCCAGAACAACGTCACCAATGCCACCACACCCGGCTATGTAACCCAAACCCTTGATCTTTCATCGCGCCCTTTCGATGCCTCCAGTAATCTCTGGGGTGGCGTCGAATCTACCGGCGTTCAAAGTTCGCGCGACGTTTACGCCGAGCAATCCGTCTGGAGCGCCAACCAGCAATCTGGCTTCTCCAGTACCCAATCGGCAAGCCTCAATCAACTCCAGCAGATCTTTGACGTCACCGGTCAGAGTGGCGTACCGGGTGCTCTCAGCACGCTGTATTCTGCTTTCTCCGCCTGGAGTTCTAATCCATCGAACGCCACCGCCCAGCAAACCGTGATTACCGCCGCGCAAGGCGTCGCCAGCGCTTTCTCGCAAACGTTTAAGCAGGCGCAACAGATAAGCTCGGACACCGACCAGCAACTCTCTTCATCAGTAAGCCAGCTCAACCAATACACCGCGCAAATCGCTACCCTCAATGGGGAAATCCGCACCAGTTCCGGCAACGACGCAGGTCTACAGGCGCAACTCTACAACACTATCGAACAGGTTTCAAATCTGGCGCCGATCACCGTAAATATGCAAAGCGATGGTACCGCCACCGTTCTGTTAGGCGGCCAATCTCCTCTGGTGCAGGGAACCACCCAAAGCAACATCTCGCTAGGCTATATACAGTCCACTGGCAATGCCGGCGCTTCGCCTACAGCTGAAATCCTGGATTCCAATGGCCAGCCCATTACTTCGCTCGTCGATCAGGGCACAATCGGGGGCGCTCTTTCGTTCCGCAACACCACCATTCCCTCTATCCTGGGAGACGCGAATAATCCGGGATCTTTGAACACCCTGGCGCAGACTGTCGCTGATCGCATCAACTCGATCCTCACCAGCGGACAAATCAGTACCGGGCCGCCTCCCGTCGCGGGCGTTCCCTTGTTCACCTACCCGGCCGGTACGCCGACGGGTGTTGCCGGTTCCCTGTCGCTTTCGCCAAACATCACTGGTTCACAACTCGCCGCCATCAGTACAGCACCCACGGTAGTGGCCAACGGCGCAGCCAGCGAACTCGCCGCCATGGCCAGTCCAACCAACTCGCTAGATATGCTGAATGGCTTCAGCTACACACAGTATTACGGCACCATTGCCACCAGCGTCGGACAGCAGGCGACAACCGCCTCCAGCAACGATGCAACCAATACTACCCTGCTCAACCAGGCGACGAGTTTACGATCCCAAGTCTCAGGCGTTTCTCTTAACGATCAGGCAACCCAACTCCTCCAATTTCAGGAGTCCTACCAAGCCGCGGCGCAAATGATTACCACCATCAACACCATGACGCAGAGCTTGATGCAAGTCATGCAGCAGGTGAGCTCATAGAGATGAACCTTCAACCTAAACCCGCATCGAAAGGAATAGCAGACTTATGTTAGCCGGACTTGAATCCTTTAACTCGACATTTCTCAGCAACCTCAACGCAACCGAAAATCGCATAAACAAGGCGAACGAGGAACTGAGTTCCGGATATCGCGTGAATCAGGCTTCCGATGATCCCGGCGCCATCGATGCCATCCTTGGCTATCAGGGCCAGATTGATCAAGTCACTCAGATTCAAACGAACATTTCGCAAGCCAACACAGTCGCCGGCGTTGCCGATAACGCTCTCACCTCGGTGAGCAACATGTTGGACCAACTCACTTCCATCGCCGCGCAGGCTTCTAGTTCCACTGCCACCGCCGCCAGTCGAAGTTCACTCGCACAACAAGTGCAGGGAATCGAGCAGCAGCTTGTGTCTGCGGCCAACACCACATTTAACGGTCAATACGTTTTCGGTGGCGACTCCTCCACCACTCAGCCCTACACCTTTAACTGGAGTGTGCCCGGCGGCGTCGTTCGTACAAATACTTCAACCAACACGATGTTGATCACCAATAGCGATGGCGACACTCTGTCCGTTCCTGGTCAGACGGCTCAACAGATCTTCGACGCCCAGAACGCCGATGGCTCACCAGCGCCCGGTAATATCTTTCAGAACGTCTATGCGCTCGGTCAGGCATTGCAGAACAACGACCAGCCTGGCATTCAAGCGGCCACCTCATCCATCCAGGCATCGGTCGTTCAATTAGGCCAGGCAACCACTATTTCCGGAAATGCCTTAAGTTGGCTCCAGCAATCGAGCGATGCCGCCACCTCTAAGCTCACCAACCTGCAATCGCAACTCGGAAGCCTTCGTGACGCCGATGCCGCGCAGGCCGCCACCGACCTCTCCACTGCCGAAACCGCTATGTCGGCCGCGATTGCCGCCCACGGCACTCTGCAAATCAAAACGCTATTCAGCTATCTTGGCTGAAGTCCGCACGCCCGTTCACCGCCCCGTTATATAACAGAGAGCATGCTTCCTCTCCGCCTCTGTGCCTTAGCCCTCGCACTCGCGACTCTCCTCCTACCCGCGCAACCCGCACAAGCCCCCAAAGAAACCATCCTTCTGTGGCCCGACGGCGCCCCCGGTGCACAAGGCACCGCCGACGGAGACAAACCAACCCTCGCCCTCTACCCTGCCGCTGGTCCCAACAAAACGCCCACCGGCGTCATCGTCTGCCCCGGCGGCGGCTACGCCAATCTCGCCATGGACCACGAAGGCACTCAGATCGCCGCCTGGCTCAACAACCTCGGTATCAGCGCCTACATTCTCAAATACCGCCTCGGCCCCAAATACCACCACCCCGTCGAACTCTGGGACGCGCAGCGGGCCATCCGCTACATCCGTCTTCACGCTCCTGACCTCGGCATCCGGCCCGACCACATCGGCATCTGGGGCTTCTCCGCTGGCGGCCACCTCGCCTCTACCGCCGCCACTCACTTCGCCAGTGGCCCCGACACCCAGGCCGACCCCATCGACCGCCAAAGCGCCCGTCCCGATTTCGCCATCCTGTCATACCCCGTCATCAGCATGCTTGACCCTTACGCTCACCTCGGGTCAAGACGGAATCTTCTTGGCGACAAGCCCGATCCCGCCCTCACCCTCCTCCTCTCAAACGAACTTCAGGTCACTAGCCAAACTCCACCCACATTTTTGTTCCATACCACCGAAGACCAAGCTGTCCCTGTCGAAAACAGCATTCTCTTCTACCTTGCCCTCCGAAAAGCGGGTGTCCCTGTGGAAATGCACATATACCAGAAGGGCCAGCACGGTGTAGGCCTCGCCCAAACCAACCCTATTCTCCGCACATGGCCCGACCATCTTGCCGCGTGGCTACAACTACAGGGTTTTCGTTAGGCGACCGATATTACACAAGTCTTACAGAACCAGGGAAGATTTCTTGATAGCTTGAAAGCACAGAGTACTTATACGGAATAAACGTGACGACAACGACAACTCCAACTCCTACCGACGCGATCATTTTCCACAAATCAGAGCGCTTAAACTGGCCAACCACCATCGCCATGGTGATTTTTCATGCCGGTGCCTTCGCGGGTCTTTTCTTCTTCACCTGGAAGCTCTTTTTTATAACTGTGGCGTTATACTGGGCCACGACAGGTTTGGGTATCAGTCTCGGATACCATCGGCTGCACACACACCGCTCTTTTAAAGCACCTCTTTGGCTTGATTACATGTTTGCCGTCTGTGGCGCGCTCACCCTTGAAGGCGGTCCCATCTCATGGGTCGCCACTCACCGCATCCACCACCAAAAGTCAGATCAAGAAGGCGATCCGCACTCTCCGCGCGATGGTGCCTGGTGGGCCCATGTCGGCTGGCTGCTTTTCGGCGAAGCCAACCACATGAACACCAAAGGCATGTCCAAGTATGCGCCAGATCTTGCCAAGAAACCTTTCTACGTCTGGCTCAACAATTGGCACTGGGTTCCGATGGTGGGCCTCGGTGTCGTTCTCCTCGCCCTCGGCGGTATCCCCCTCTTCCTGTGGGGTATCTTTGTCCGCGTTGTTTTCGGTCTGCATGCTACTTGGCTCGTGAATTCCGCCACTCATATGTGGGGCAGCCGTCGCTTCAACACCCGCGACGATTCACGCAATAATTGGTGGGTCGCCATGATCACCTTTGGCGAAGGCTGGCACAACAATCACCATGCTCATCCCACTTCAGCCCGCCACGGTTTGGCTTGGTACGAATTCGATCCGTCCTGGCTACTCTTGAAAGTGCTTCGCGCCGTTGGCATCGTCAGCGGTGTCCAGGTTGCCAAAATCGAGCGACCCTCCGTCGAACAACGCAAAGCCGCCTAATATCTCCAAATACAACAAGAGGCAAAGCATTCCAGTGCTTTGCCTCTTTCCCTTTGTGGCGCCGACCCTCGTGTTTGCCGCGCCGGGACAGTCTCGTCTCGACGCTACTTCCTCTATTTCAATCCCCGCACCTTGTCCGCTAACTCCTTCAACGCCCCATCATTCGCCGTCCCATGCGTCCGCCAGCGAATCTCCCCGCTCTCATCCAGCAGCAACAGATACGCCTCATCCGCTTCCGAATAACCCGCCGCCTTCTTCAACTCCGCCTCGCCCTTCACCACAACCAGAAAGTGACCCTGCCGGTCCGCCGGCGTCGATCCCTTCATCGCGTGCTTGATCATCCCTCTCACAAACGAAGGCGCATCTTCCAGCACCGCTACTTGATACACATCGAACCCATCGCCCAACTCTTTGCGAACCCGCTTGTCCCATTCCTTCACCGTGTCCTGCGAACTTTTGCTAAAGCCCAGAATAACCACCGATGGGTGTCCCTTCAACGACTCCGGCAGCGTCATCTGCTGCCCCGCCAGACTCTCCGCCGCCGTCTTCGGAATTTGCTCGCTCCAAACAGGCACAATCACAAACAAGCAACTAATCAAAAAGCAATTCTTCATCATCCGCATAGAGTTTCCATTACCGCTTCACGTGCCCTGTCGCCACCACTTCCACTTCCACTGTCTTATTCACTTTAAACAGAAAATTACTCGGATCTTTCATGCCCCAATCCACGAACGGCACAACAAATTTTCCGCTCCCGCTCACGTCGTTGCCATTCATCGTGATTTGCAGCGGAACACTCAATTCGTGGGTCGCTCCGTGAATCGTAAACTGCCCCACCACGCGCACGCTAGAATCGTTCTTCAACGGCTGCGCACCCTCTAGTTTGGTCACCCTAAAACGGATCTCCGGGTATTTCTCCGTCTCCAAAATTTCCTTGTTCATGCGCTTATCGCGGGCCGAATTCTCGCTATCGCCGCTGTTGGCCGCCACCACCAGTTCTCCCGAAATTTCGCCATTCGCCGGGTTCACCGTCACGTGCCCTTGCTTCAACTGGAACGTTCCATGCGTGGTGTGTACATTCCCCACTAAACTCCAATTGATCTTCGTGGTGGCCGGGTCAAAATCCACTGCCATCTGCTGGCTCCAGCCCACGGGAGCAAAACACAGCACTCCTGCCAACCAAACCCGAACGGACTTTCTCAAAAGAATGCTCCTTAAGCGGTTAGAAAATCGAGACCAAAGCCCACAAGATGGCGCGACAGCAAACCAGCCATCGTGGCCTCGCCCACATGCAGTTTCAACAGCGCATCGAAAAGCTCCGGCCGCTTTGCCAAACTCGCCAACGCGCGCCGTTGGATTTCGCCATGCCACTCCATGGTCAGCATCAATGACGCCATCCTGCGCGGTTTGGCCGAGAACTTCTTATGATGCGCGGCATATTGCTTTAAATCGCCCGATCGCAAAGCGTGCGCGAATGCTTCAGCTTGCTTGAATGCCAAACACATGCCTTCCCCGGTGATCGCATCTACCGACCCCGAAGCATCGCCCAACAACGCCACGCCGTCTTTATAGATACGTCTCAGGCTTCGCGAGATCGACATTGATCCCATCTCGTGCGAACTGTGGTCCGCACCCGCCAGCTTTTGCCGCAGCAGCGGAAATTCCTCCAGCGCTGCATCCAAACGCAGCTTGGAGTCGCGTGAAATAAACACTATGCAGATCTCACTCTTGGCGATCGGTGTAATGTAAAACTGCCCGCGCGGTCCCCAATACAACTCAACGTAGTCCGACCAAGGTGCCACTCGATAGTGTCGGCGAAATCCATAACGGCGCTTCTCGCTCTTCACGGCATCCAGCCCTGCACTGGCGCGAATCGCCGATTTCAACCCGTCCGCGCCCACCACAAAACGTGCCGCTAAGTGTGTGCCCTGAATGGAAAGGCCGCCCTCGCAGAGGTGGACATTCTTTGCGCCCCAAATCGTCTGCACGCCCGCTGCTTCCACATGTTTCACCAGCAGTTCATGCAATTGGAAACGGCGCACTCCTAAGCCGCTGCCATTTGGAAATTCGCCGCGCACGGTAGACGAACCATCGCTGAACGAAATCCCTCGAAACGGATACCCAATACTGCTGTCTAGTTCCACTCCCAAGCGCCGCAACGCCGCCAGACTATCCGGCATCAGTCCTTCGCCGCAAGCTTTATCAATGGGTGGCACCGCACAATCCACCACTGTCACCGCAAACCCCTGCTGACGAAGAGCCAACGCCGCGGCCAGACCCGCTGGACCGCCCCCTGCTATACAAACGTCGCTCACCATGTCAGATATTCACCGCCCTGCGTGCCAACCCAAGCGCATCGCTCCAAAACGCCGAAGGCGTATTCGCCATCTCAACAACCGACCGTATCGCCGCCACGCACTTATCGATCTGCGCGCGCGTCACAATCAGCGGAGGCGCTACTTTGAGCACCGTGAAATTGTTACCGCAGATTTGCGTTAGAATCCCGTAATCGTTGAACAGCCGCATCACCAACACTTGGCCGAACATCGCCGGGTGGATCGCCATAAACGCTTCGTACGAAGCCCGCAGCGTCAGCTTGCGCGGCGCTTTAAACGCTACGCCTGAAAATAATCCCGCCCCGCGAATCTCGTCTACCATGTCAAAGTCTGCCAGTTGCTCGCGCAGTTGCGCACGCAGATAGTTCCCCATCTCTTCTGTCCGCGGGCCCGCATTCTCTTTTTCCAAGGTGTCCAGCACCGCCAGCCCCACGCGCATCGCCAATCCGTTTTCCGAATACGTCGACGTATGTATCAAGCTCTTCTTCAGCGACCCATACACCGCGTGGTTAATCTTATCCGTCATCAGCACGGCGCCGCTCGGAATCAACCCACCGCTCAAGGCCTTCGCCAAAATCACAATATCCGCATTCACCCCGAAATGGTGCGCCGCCAAAAACTTGCCCGTGCGGTAGAAACCCGTCTGCACCTCATCGAAAACCAGCAGCGTGCCGTAGCGTGAACACAACTCGCGCGCCCGCTTCAAATAACTGTCCGATGGCACTCGGATACCGCCCTCGCCCTGCATTGGCTCCACAATAAAGGCCGCGAACTTTTTCGTCTTGAGCTTCTCCGCCAGCGCCGCTTCATCGCCAAACGAAATCTCTTCCGTATCGCTCAGCATCGGCCCGAATCCTTTTTTCCAGAACGGATCGCCCATTAACGACAAAGCCCCGCACGTTAAACCATGAAACGCGCCTTGCGTATACAGCATGCCTGTGCGGCCCGTAAAAACCCGCGAAAACTTGATCGCCGATTCCACGCCCTCGCTACCCGAACTGCAAAAGAACGCTTTCTTCAGGTCGCCGCCGGCCAATCGGCACAAACGCGTCGCAAGTTCTCCCGCTCTTTCGGGCACATGGCTTTGCAACATCGCCGGACCCATGCGGTCCAACTCATCTTTGATCGCTTCAATAATCGCTGGATGGTTGTGTCCTAAATTATGAACGCAATACCCAGAAAGGCAATCTAAAATCTTCGTCCCGGTCGTGGTGAATAGTTCAGCACCGCTGCACCGTTCGTACTGAACATTCATCTGCATCAACTTCAACAGCCGAACCCAATGTGGATTCACCCCGCTGACATATTGTTCTTCAAAACTGGCTGTAGTCTGATTCTCGAAAGACCCGTGCACTTCAGGTGCGGCAGATACCATGCAATCCCCAATTGTCCATTTAAAACTTTAGACGCTTCTATAAAACACCGGGTTGCATCAGTTTAGGTAAAAATCCCGGCCCAGATAACTCAGTGGCCGAAATCCCCAAAGCCTCTCTTACTGGTGGGCCAGGCGCCTTCGCCTGCTTCGTTTATGCCCACGTCGCTGCGGTTCACTCACATACCCAAATACCCGGTTTTCCGCAATCGCACCCACCACCAGCTCCGGCCCGTGCTCCGAATTTCTCGCCAACGGAATATGCTCGTCCAGTTTCACATCTTGTCTGTAAAACTCCCGTTGGCTTGTTCTCACCGTGATGTCGTAAGTGCGTGCCGACGCGTTTACGCCCGTGAGTCGCAGTTGTACATTCCCGATATTCTGAAACTCCGGCGTCACCGAAAGGTTGAATTCCGTGACCGCCCGATTAAGCGCCTCAGGAATAGTAAACGTCGGTGCCCCCGTGCCTGTAACAGATATTGATCTCGCATCCGCTGGCGCAACAGCCTCAGCCGGTGGCTGTGCCGTCGTCGTGCTTCCCGCAAAATGCAACCGCTGAACCGAATCTGGCATCGGCCCCAACGTATCGCCAGCACGCTCAAAAAGATTTCGCTGGCTCACAAAGAAAAATGCGAACGCGCACGCTGCGCACACACTGCCCACTCGTAGCGCTTTCCAAAGCAAATCAGGTGGAGCTTCCTGCGCTGATGCCCCCGCCGCCCGCAGCTGCCGGTTCGAGTAGCGC
>PMQB01000195.1:9405-13918 GCA_003169195.1 Bryobacterales bacterium | reverse complement strand
CTTTTCCCTCGACTTGCACTAATTGTGCGTCGAAATCCCCGCGCAGCGCTTGTTCTACGGTAATCGGCAGCGCCCGCAGCCGCTGACCTCCGCCTTTCCGTCGGAAGTCCGCATCTGTCAGCGTTGGGCGGAAATCGCCCGTCGCAGGAAAGCCGAGTACGTCAACCAATTCGCCCAATTGCACCGTCGTCGTTTGGGTGGTCTGGGCGCACACACCCTGCGTCGCATCCTGCACACAAAGCAGCCGCCCGGGCCAGAACATCGTCACTCGTCCCTGCACGTGAGCACGATGGCGAAATGCAATATTCGGTTCAAACCGCAGCAAGTTGCTAATCGCCTGCACGGGCGCGGCAAACGGATCGGGCGTGCTCGATTCTTCAATCCTGATTGTCTGCATCCCTGGAAACAGCAGATGAGTCCCCGTCATCTGCCCCATCCGGTTGAAAACCGGACCATCATCGCCACGCAACCTTACCTTCGCATCGATCAACCGGTCGTAATTCGCTTCCAAATCCCTCGTCGTCAGCGCGCTGATTAGCCCTTCGCTGGTTGCGATATCCAGCACAATGTTCCACTTCGTTCTGTGAACCGCCCGCACCACACCTTCCACTTCCACCCACTGACCATCCTCCGCTCCGCTCAGCAGATGCGAAAGACTCACTAAAGGGGCCGTTTCCGGCAAGTGCGATTCGCCGATCGGCTTGATGTGGCCAGCCGCAACAATCGGCGCAAAATCTCCAGCGCCGCTCACTCCCGTCACCTCTACAATCATTCCGGTATGAACCGGAGACGACGGCATTCCCTCCAGTGCTATAAAGATCCCCCCACTCTCGTCATGCACAAAGAGGGCGGGCCTCCTAGGATCTATATAAGGATCGTAATAAGTGATGACTGCCCGCATTTGCACCGGGTAAGCCTTCACCGCTTCGCCCAGGCTAAGGCTATGCGCCTGGTGCGCGGTTGTCAAAACAGGCAAACTCTGTTCTGCCGCTTGCGTTGGACCTACAAAGGAGAGGCCAAAAACAATGAGGCATAGGAACATTACCGTACCGCCGCAGCAGTAGGAGTTGGACCCAAGCACTCGTGACCAATACTTCCGACTCATTCGACCTAAGAGGCGTAGCAATGCCCTAAAACGTTCATCGGTCGCAAACACCTAGTTCTTTACAAAGACGTGAGAATCGAGGTACTACCCTTCCCCACCTGAAGCAGCCTTCACTCCAGGCCCGGTTTCCGAATGCTCACCCATCGCAAGTTGAATCGCTTCCAAAAGCCGGCGGAAGAAAACAGGCTTAGAAACAGACGCCAGTCCCAGTTCGCGGCAGCGCGCCCCATCCGCATAGTTGGTGGGCGCGGTAAGCATGACCAAATGTAGATGTGACGAACGCATCTCGTTCGCCAACAGAAATCCGTCCTCGCCGGGCATGTGGCAGTCGATGATCGCGCCTTCTACCTGTTGCGCCGCGATTTCATTCCGCGCGCTGGCCGCATCCGCTGCCAAGACAGGCACTCCCCCAAAACGCCCCACCATATTCGCCAAAATACCAAGCGTTGTCGCATGATCATCCACGATCAGGAACTTCATCCCCGCCAGACTTGCCTGGGTGGTCGATTGCCCCACATCAGCCGAGTCACCAACCGCAACCGAAGCTTCCACTACAAAATGAAAGGCACTTCCTTTTCCAAGTTCGCTCTCTACCCAGATGCGCCCCTCCATCATCTCCGCCAACCTTCGGCAAATTGTCAAACCAAGGCCCGTCCCGCCGAACTCACGCGTCGTGGAACTGTCCACCTGCGAAAAGGCGTCAAAGATAAAGTGTTGCCTGTCTAACGGAATACCAATCCCTGTGTCCCGAATGCTGAAATGAATCTGGGCTTTTCCATCCTTCACACCATCCAGCGCCACATTCAATTCCACCTCACCCTTGCTAGTGAACTTGATCGCATTACTAATAAGGTTCAATAAAATCTGCCCCAGCCGAGTTCCGTCAATCACAATCTGGTCGGGTACGTTGGGCTCTATGTCGCATACAAATTCCAGATTCTTCTGATCCGCCCGCAAAGCAAGAGGTTTAAGAATGACAGGCAGCCTTTCACTTAAGCAGAATGGCGCAGGCGCGAGTTCGAGCTTTCCCGCTTCAATCTTAGAAAAATCGAGCACATCGTCGACAACGGCCAGCAAGACATCCGCCGACAGCTTTACACAATCCAACAGTTCCCGCTGTTCGGAGCTTAAGTCTGTTTGCAAAGCCAGACTCGTCATACCAATCACACCGTTCATGGGTGTGCGAATTTCGTGACTGATATTTGCCACGAAACCGCTCTTGGCCCGACTAGCCGCCTCCGCCTGTTCTTGCAATCGCGACGCCTCTACCAGTTGGCTGCGGATGACGTCCGTCTGCTCGCGAACCCGACGCCGCAAAACAACAACCCAGCCGAACACGCCAAAAATGAGCGCCAGTGATGCACCTAACAGCTGCAACACATGCCGCGTATTCCACCAAGACGGCGCAGCAATCAGGAGCACGTCTTTCGGTGAACGCAGNNGCTCCCTTGTTTGAAACCCAGCAGCGCCTTTCCTCCCAGCTGATCGGGAAGCACAGCGGGAAACACGAACTTACCAGCAGACAACAAAAGGGTAGGTTCGCTCGCAGCTTCATCCGTTCCCAGCAGGCCAGCCTCTATTTCCACCAGTTGCCCTTCGTGGTCGCCTCGCAATGCTTTGTCCGCCGCAATCCTGGTTGCTTGTAAATTCTGCCGCCCGCCGGCCGGTCGGAACGTCGCGTTGCTGAGCGTGGGTGCAAAATCACCGGCCGTCGGAAAGCCAAGAACATCGGCGACTTCACCAATCTCAACCGGCGTGGTCTCATGTGTTTGCACACAAATCCCTTTTGTCAAATCTTGGACACACAGCAGCCGCCCAGGCCATTGCATCGTCACGGGACCTCGGATGTGCACGCGATGGCGCACCGTAAGATCCGGCTCGAAACGTAGCAGTCGGCTTACCTCTTGGACAGGCATCGAGAACGGATTTTGTGGCGCGGGCTCTTCTACCTGAACCGTCTGCATTCCGGGGAAAAACAAGTGCGTTCCCGTAAGCTGCCTGTCTCGATTGAAGATGGGACACGCAGATCCCCGCAATCTGATTTTGGAATCAACGAGCGCCGCGTAGTTTGCTGCCGGATCATCCAACGTCACTATGCTGATGATCCCGTCCGCCATGGTCAGATCGAGAACCACATTATGGTTAGATTTCTGAAAAGAGCGGACCACCCCCTCCACTTCCACGAACTGACCGTCCTCTCCTCCGGTCATGAGTTGCGCCATGCTGACGAGCGGCGCCGTGGGTGGGAGCTTCGCTTGCCCAACCACTTTCACATGGCTTTCGTCCACCACCGGTGCGAAATCTCCAGGACCGGAGACGCCCGTCACATCCACTAACGTTCCGGCGCTGATCGGATCTGTGGGATATTCCGTCAATGCAACAAACACGCTGCCCGTGGAATCATGAACAAACAGCGCCGCATGTCGTGCATCAACGTAGGGATCGTAGTAGACGGCAACGGCACGCAAGTGAATGGGATAGCGGCGTATTGATTCGCTATAACTCAGGCTGTGAGCCGCATGCGCGGTAGTTAATGTAGGTAAAGGCTTCGGCAACCTCTGGCAAAGAACACTGAGAGACGAGACAAGAGCGGCTATGCAAAAGTAGAGGGGCAGCCTATATGGTTGACATATCCGTGACTCGTGGCAATGCGACATGGCGGAAGCAGGCAACTCCGAGGCCCGGCTCACCTATCCGGTCTATGCTACACCCAACGAGCACTTTTGCAAAGGCGTTTTTCAAGGTTGCCGATCTCTGTGGATCGCGTCATCCTATATAGAAAGCTATGACGACCGAACAACAACTGCGCGAGAAGCTTCGCAAAATAACCGCGTTGTTCGAAGGCGCAGCCACCGCCGGAGAACGCCAAGCCGCCGCCGCTGCCATTGAGCGAGTCCGCCAAGCCCTCCGCGGCTCAGTCAAAGCGGAACCTCTACCAGAGACAAAGTTCACGATGAGTGACCAGTGGCAACGGCGTTTGTTCACTGCCCTCTGCCGCCGCTATGGTCTGGAACCTTATCGCTATAAACGCCAGCGACGCACCACGGTTATTCTCCGAGCGCCGCGATCCTTTATAGATAAAACACTCTGGCCCGAATATCTCGAACTGCAAGCCGCCTTGTATGCTTATCTGAACGAAGCCACTGAACGGATCATCCGTGAAGAAGTGTTCGGCAACGCGAATGAAGCTTCCGAACGAGCGGGGTAATTATTCACTGTCACTTGGATAGGAAGCGCACTTCGAGTGTGACCCTTGCGAAGATTGGAGTTTTCGAGGTGGTTAGGCGGCCATTTTCAGGTCGCGGAGATTGAGCGCTTTTTCGGCGCGGATTTCTGCGGCTTCGCGCGCTTTTTGCGATTCGAACCCAATTTCCTCCTTTCTCCCTTGTTCTCTTAGCTTTTGGAGCT
>PMQB01000195.1:0-9296 GCA_003169195.1 Bryobacterales bacterium | reverse complement strand
AATTTGAGCGGGTGTGGCCATATGTTTCACCTTTAGAAAATTGAAATTGTCGAGGCTTCGCTTGTGAGGGCGAAAGCCTCAAACGATTTCAATACACGGAACGCAGTGAACGGAGAATGGAATTTTTTGATGCTAAGCGGTTGAAAAGATTGAGACGATTTTTGGAAAAAAGTTGTGACGCAAAAAGGCTGATGCCTGCAGTTGAATTAACCCCGCTTCGCCTTGGCAAATACTTCCTTGGCGTTCGTGGTTCCATGCCGTTTCTCGGTACGGTCAGCGCCGAAGTCAATCCAGCCGGAGTTCACGCCCTCCAGCATCTCCTCATACGCCCATGTCGAACCCTTGGGCAGGCCCATGTGTTCGAGCGCCCCGGCCCAAGCCTCCCTGGGCACCGACTGGGCCTTCACCTTGAGACCTAGCACTTCGCCGAGGGCGTCGGCAATCTCATCCATGGAAACCCGCGTACCCAGTTCGATCACACGCTGGCCGGTCCACTCGGTGGTGAGCAGCTCGGCCACGAGAGCACCAATATCCGCAGTGGCAATGTGCCCGAGTTTGCGGTCGGTCGGCGTATAGAACACTGGCAGCGTCCCGCCCTGCGCGGCCTCTAGGCCATAAGTATAGTTCTCGAAAAACCCGCCCGCGCGCACAAGCGCCACGGGAAACGGCATTTCCTTCAGAGCCTGTTCCAGAAGATGCGTGGCTGTGATGAGACCGAGGCCGCTCGGCTTCTCTGATCCGAATGACGACAGCGCCACCAGTTTTGGCGGCGCGCTCTGCCTGAGCGCTTGCACGTAATTCGCCACCACCGCCTTAGCCTCTGGAAACCCCGGCGACGGCGTCTGCGTGGGCGGCATCATGATGTACGCGCCCTCCACGCCCTTGAGCGCCGAAGTCAGTGACGCTGCATCGTTCCAGTCGCCTTGCACCAGTTCCACACCTTGATCAGCCCACGCCGCTGCCTTTTTCTGATCGCGCACAATCGCCCGCACTTGTTTACCGTTCGCCAACAGACCGCGCGCGGTGCCGCCACCGACATGCCCCGTAATTCCCGTCACCAGAAACATTTTTCGTTTTCTCCTGTTCGTTCGATGTTGAGCAGCCTGATCCGACGCAGCTATTTATTGCGGTTTAAGAACGCAATTATTTTCGAATCGAAACACTTGTATAATCTGCAGATGCAAGGAATACCCTGGAGCGTGATTGTACTCGGGTCGCTGTTGCTTGTCTCGGCGGGCTCAAAAAGCGGGCAGGATGTGCCATCTCCGCAAGCGGAAAAGTCGAAGCCGCCTGTGAAGATGGAGCAGCGCGGGCGCATCTTAGGGATCGGCGGTGTCTTTTTCAAATCTGCGAATCGTAATGAGATGCGCGAATGGTATGCCAAGCACCTTGGACTTGCTGATAAAGGCGGAGGGGTGATGCTGCCATGGCGCGAACGCGACGACCCGCAAAAGGAACATGTTACCGTTTGGACTATTTTTCCCGCGAGCACTGACTATATCCCACCCACGCAAGCGTTCATGGTCAACTACATTGTCGACGACATGGATGCTTTGCTCGACCGCTTGAAAGAAGAGGGGGTCAAGATTGATGCGAAACGGATGAATGAATCGTACGGGAAGTTTGCTTGGATTTATGATTCGGATGGAAATAAGATCGAGTTGTGGCAGCCAGGGGCCGCAAAGAAGTAAGGGCCAATTTCCGGGCTATTAAAAGGCGCAAACCCCGTCTTTGACAAGGTCTCCATCCACTTGCGGCGGAAAGTGGACGCGCGGATCGTTCAGCCACTCCAGAATCTGCAAGCGTTTGGCATTTGCCGGCCAAGCGAAACACCGCATCAGTTTTCATATAGACACTTAGCCAGCTTAATCTTGCCGAAACTGCCTTTGTGATGAAAGCAACCAGCGCGAACTCTGTCAGGGAGGTTAAGATCTTCACGCCGACCCGCGAAATGGACTTCGCCGGACATCCCACCATTGGCACAGCCTATGTTTTGCTCGATGAGGAGGTTGTGCCGACAGGACTATTCTCTTTTGAGGAAAACATTGGCGCAGTTCCGATTCGCATTGAACCTGATGGGATGATCTGGCTAACACACCTCTCATCCCCAGTGTGGCGACATTCGGCCGCCGAACCCTGCTAAGTCTCCGACTCTCTTGACTCCGTTTCGGTCTTACTCTCGGGGTGGAAATGTCCGTTAATAGATCCCCTTTGACCCTGTGACCGACTCTATGTAAACAGGAAGTGATTTCACTCCGTGGAAAAACGTGCTGAAATCCCGGTACCAGCTCATGTTGCACCGATTGCACGGTTCGGTGGCAAAGTCATCTTTTGTCATGGTGAGGATATTGCCCAGCACCTGCGGCAGTTGCATGCACGGCCTTACATCACAAAACCAGTCGACGAACATAACACGAGATCCGCCCAAACAGGGATAGCGCACCGTTGCCGGATCTGTGAGGTATTGGATGATGTTTTCCATCGACGCGATGGAGTTGATAATTGTATATTTTTTCTGTTTCTTGAGTTCAATGATGCTTTTCAGCGACTGGACTACCGCGCTTCTTGATAGGCTGATTCCCTCTCCGCCCAGAGGGTAAAGGACTGATTTTGAGAAAGTCGGGTAATTGACGGAAATGAGGTCAAAGCCCATGTCTTTTGCTTTGATGAAGAGCCGTTCCATGCAATCGTGGTTACTGTTCCAGATGAGGATGGAGGCCATGGATTTGATCTTCGTCCTCTTCATCCTCCTCACCGCGTCTTCGATGTCGGGCAAGATATTGGGAATCCGTCTGGATTCTTCGAAGATCTTAGGATCATCTGAATCAAACGAAATGGAGATCATGTCCGTGCGCGCTTCGTCCAGGCCATCGAGTATGGCATCCGTAATCAGGGAAGGCGCCGAATCAAGAACCACGTTATGGATGCTGCGAGAGGTGCACTTCTTCGCAAAGTCAATAATGTTGGGGTGAAGGAGCGGCTCCCCGCCCGTGAGAGTGATATGCGCCACGCCGAAGTCGGCCAGTTTATCGATGGCCAGCAGCCCTTTCTCTTTCTCGACGAACTGCCTGGGTCTCTGCTTCCAGATGTCGCAGAAGCTGCATTTAGCAATGCAGACATTGGTCACGGCAAATTCTGCCAGGCGCATGGACCCGTTCAAAAACGTCTTCAGTATGTGTCTGTGTTTCTCGTTCATCCTGATCGTCATCGAGGCTCCCTTAGTAGGCGGACTAGAACGGAGAACTCAGATGAGTTGTGGGCAAACCTGAATGTCCATTGGCCAGTTTGGTTAGCTTGAATTGTACATCCCAATCGCCTCCGATTTTGCCTTTTTCTCTGATTTATTTATGCCCGTATTTATCCCAGAGGGCACCGGAAGCCGACGTAGAAATGCCATAATACGCCGAGGCGACATGCGAAACGTTCGCGATGGATTTCGAGACCCGATTGTGTCTATTCGAAGGAGGCCTTCATGCGAGGTTGCGCCACCTGCGTTGAATTAGAGGCGCTGCTAGAGAAGACCGCTGATCATCACTGGAACCTTGTCCTTCGCGGTTCCAGCGAGGCGGACCCTGAGCAGGCGAAAAATCTCAAGCTAGAGATACGTGCAGCCAAGATCGCCACGGACGAGGCACTAGCAAAGTACAAGCAGCATCTGGAGACAGCGCACTCAAGAGCAGTTTCGTCGACATAATAAAAGCCGCCACCGTCAAGTGAGAACTGCCAGAAACATAGTTGCGATCGAGCCACTTGCGCCCGGTTACGTGATCGATTATTGCGGTTTTGAACGCCTGGACCAGAGCCTGTGGTTGTGCTCCATTCAAGATCAGAAGGCGACTTCGGGAAGCACTGAAACCGTGATGGTTGATGTTTGAACGCGACCGTTTCTTTCGGTCGGAGGAACGCGCGGAAAGCGGTGGCCGCCAACCTCGTTTTCGAATTACAAGTAGCTTGGCGTCTGCTCCGCCTTCAGCGGCCCTGATTTCGATGATACGCTTACATCGCAGTTTAGTACGCAAGAGATTTTCCTCTCAGCCGCGCAGGGCTCTGCCCTATCGAATTGTCCGAAATAGTTGTAGTATGCTAACTCCACCAAGTAGTAAGTCAAAGATTTAGTCTCACTCAGGAGCAATGTGTGCTTAGATTCAAAACACGCCTAGTGGCGTCTTTCTTCTGCTGTGCGTTGTCTGCCGCAACGCTACATGCGCAATCAACAAACAACCAACAGATTTCCGGACAGGTCACTGATCCCAGCGGTAGTTCCATTCCGCACGCGTCAGTGAAAGTAGTGAGTGTCGATACAGATCTGACACGAACTGTACCGACGAACGATAGCGGCAACTTCGTTGTTTCGAACCTGCCCATCGGACACTACAACGTTTCCGTGGAAGCGCAGGGCTTCAAGCGATACACGATGGATAACGTGGAACTGACGGTGGATTCAAAACTGGCGGTGAATCCAAAACTGGAAATTGGCAGTATTGCGGAATCCGTGACGGTACAAGCGGACGCGGTGCAAGTGGAAACCGCGAATGGCGAAGTGGGTCGACTCATTACAGGTGAACAGGCCACCCAGATTCAATTGAACGGTCGCAACTTTCCTCAACTATTAGCGCTTGTGCCTGGCGTTTCGACGACCTATGCCAGCGGCTTCGCGCTGTTCGGCGGTTATGGCGTGACCAACAGTTCGCAATCGGCCAACGGTGGGCGCACGGATACGTTTTCGTGGAACCTTGATGGCGTTGACAACAAGGACAACGGCGGCGGCGGCAACAATTTCGTCAACATCAACCCGGACGCAATTGCCGAGTTTAAAATGCTCACCACGAACTATAGCGCCGAATACGGCAACAGTTCGGGCGGCGTCGTAAACCTGGCGATTAAGAGCGGAAGCAAGGACTTTCATGGAGTGGCTTATGAATACTTCCGGAACGATGCCATTCAAGCGCGTGCCTATAACGCCACCGTAAAACCGGAATTACGCTACAACAATTTCGGTTGGAACGTGGGCGGCCCCATCTACATCCCCAGGCTGTTTAACAAGCAGAAAGAAAAGCTGTTCTTCTTCATTGGCGAAGATTTTAAGCGGCTGCGTTCGGGTGCGATCAATACGTGGACAGTGCCAACGGCCACGCAGCGTCTTGGCAATTTCTCCGGCTTGGCGAAATTTCCAACTGATCCCACAACCGGGCTGGCATTTCCCGGTGGCATTATCCCGAGTAACCGCTTCAGTCCAAATACGGTGCGGCTGATCAACAACTATCCTGAGCCCAATTTCACTGGCGCGGGCGGCAACTATGTGTTCACAGACGTGGCGCCGTTGAACACCAATCAATACATCTACAAAGTGGATTACAACGTGAGCAGCAGGAATCAGGTTTCGTTCCACTATGTGCGCGACTACTACACGTCGCAGCAGGACCAGACGCAGTTGATTGAATACAACCGCAACATTCCAGGTACGAACACCAGCCTGCAATGGACCACTATTATCAGCCCCACCACAGTAAACACACTGATTGGTTCATTCTCCGGCAACGTGATTTTTGAGAAGACCGGCATTGTGGCGAATCCGCTGTTGATTAGCGATTACACGCGAGCGGGCGAAGGTTTTACGGCGCCCTCGATTTTCAACGCGTCGAATGCGATCCCCACGCTGGGCATTTCGGGTTACACCAGCCTGACGGCGACGGCACTGAACTTCAACAACTTCAACCGCATTTTCGATTTGAAAGACGACTTATCGAAAGTGATTGGGAACCACAACATCAAGATCGGCGGAGTAGCCATGCGCAGCCGCAAGAATCAGGACAATGTGCCGGCCATCAACGGCACGTTCGCGTTTAGCACGTCGCGTTCGGGCACGTCCGGCAACGCACTAGCCGACGCTTTGCTCGGCAACTTCTATACCTACACGGAAGCGAGCAGCCTGCGCCAAGGTTGGTACCGGTTCACGCAAGTTGAGCCATACATTCAAGACGATTGGAAGGTGACCTCGCGCCTCACGTTGAATTTGGGTTTGCGGTATCAATACATGCCTCCGCAGTACAGTGCGTTGAACAATACATCGGCTTTCTTGCCGCAGTATTTCAATCCAGCCAACGCAGCGGTGATTAATTCGAAGACGGGGGCGATCGTCAGCGTGGCCGATCCGTTTGATGGGCTGGTGTTAGGCGGAAACAAATTCCCGCCGACAGCCAACGGCAGAGTTACGCAATACAGTGATCCCGCAACAAATGCGCTGTTCCACGGTTTACCAGCGGGCACCGCGAAGACCGACTGGAACACTTGGGCTCCGCGCATTGGTTTCGCGTATGATTTGACGGGCCACAGCAACACGGTACTGCGTGGCGGCTTCGGCGTTTTCTATGAACGTGTGGAAGGCAACTTCCTCTTCAGCGCGGTGAACAACCCGCCGTTCATTCAGCAGGATTTGATTTACAACGGCAACCTGGAGAATCCAACAGGCGGTGCGTTGCAGAATTTCCCGCAGACGATTAACAACTCGCATTATCTGGATATGAAAGTGCCGCGCGTCTTGAACTGGAGTCTGGGCGTTCAGCACAAGCTCGGTCACGAAATGATGATTGACGCAGCTTATGTAGGTTCGGGCGCAGCGAATCTTGCGTACCAGGACGACATTAACCAACTGCCGGTGGGTACGCTCACGGCCCACCCTGGTGTGAATGCGAATGCGCTGCGGCCCTATCCCGGTTATGCGGATATTTACGAATACGACACGGGCGCCAACTTGATCTATAACTCGCTGCAAGTGCAGTTCAAGAAGCAGTTTGCGAAAGGCGGGTTGTTCAACGTGGCGTATACGTTCGCGCATGCGCGCACCGATGCGAACGCCTATAACTACCAACCGATGGACAGCTACAATTTGCGCGGCGATTGGGGTCCTTCGAGCTACAACCGCGACAACGTGTTCGTGGCGAGCTATGTTTATCCGCTGCCCTTCTGGCGCGATGCGAACGAGGCTTTGTTCAAGAAGATCCTGGGCGGTTGGCAGATTTCCGGCGTGACGACGTTGCAAACGGGTTTGCCGTTGAACGTGACGCTGGCTTCCGATATCGCAGGCACGGGTATTGCGAATCAGCGACCGAATCTGGTGAGCAGTCCAACCGCGGGGGTAAGCGGCACGCAGTATTTGAACCCGGCGGCCTTTGCGGTACCGGCGGCTGGGACGTTCGGCAATTTGGGGGCGTATTCGATTTTTGGTCCGCCGACCAAAAATTGGGATGCGTCGGTGCAGAAAGGTTTCCCGGTTGGCGAGCACGTGAATGCGAGCTTCCGGGCGGAGGTTTATGACTTTCCGAATCACCTTTCGTTTTTTGGCGTGAATACCGGCAGTTTCTCGGCCACCCCGCCGAGCAGTTTCGGACAGGTGAGCAGTACAACTGATCCGCGAACGGTGCAGTTTGCGTTGCGGTTGAGTTTTTGACGAATGAGGGAAGGCTGGCGAGGGCTGGCCTTCCCTTGTTTGTCAATATCGATTTACCTGGACAGTTTACAGGCGGCGCAAATTAGGGACGCTACCTTTGCGGACGGCGAGGTAGGAACGACGAAAATCGGCGCTGGCCGTAAAGTAAAACTAAACCTCCGGTCAGGTGCGCGGTTAGGCTGACTTGGCAATGACTGGCGATACAGGCTCGGCAGATTTCGTCTGCACTTCCGCTACTGACCCTCGCGGTGATTTGCGAACAAAGACACTGGGTGCTTTTTTGCCAAAGGAGTGCTTGGAAATCTGATCAGTCTCCGGGGTTGAGGGAAAGGCAGCCACGACCGTGTCGGCCGCGTAGAATTTTTCAAGAAAAGTTCGCATACGTAAGACTCATTTCGTTTTGAGAGCTCGGCGCAAAGCGGCTAATTCGGTTTCAGCAACGATGGCGGCGTCCTGACATTCTTCACAAAAGAGAAGATGCTCTTCCACCCGTTCGACAAGGGCGGGGTCGGCTTGATTCATCAGCACAAGCTCTAATTCGTCTGATGAAAGATGTTCCAGCGACGTGGAAGTATCGCGAATGGCACTGCCCAGTAGGGACAAGCCGTCGCTATAACGGTCGGCTTGGAAACAGAGTTTCAACACATACTGGCGGTCGAAAGAATTGCTTTGCACGTATTCTGTATCGTCCATTCCGGCGCTAGAGAATAGGGTTGGTCACACCTGTCGGAATATTCCTGTGCAGAGTGGTATCTAAGGTAGAGCTACAAGATCCGATCAAGATGGCGATACATATTGATTCCACGGCTGTAATGCTGTTCAAATCGAAACGCGCGTGGGCGGCATGGCTCAAAAAGGAACACCGCCGCAGCACCGGCGTTTGGGTGCGGTTTGCGAAGAAGGGGTCGCAGTTGGTGACGATGACGTACGCGGAGGCGCTAGAGGTAGCGCTTTGTTACGGCTGGATTGACGGGCAGAAGCGGCCGGAGAGCGAGCACGCTTGGCTGCAACGATTTCTACCGCGCGGGAGCCGGAGTATCTGGTCGAAGATCAATCGGGCGAAGGCGCTGGCGCTGATCGACAGCGGCGAGATGCAGGCGGCGGGGTTAGTGGCGATTGAGAGCGCGAAGCAGAATGGTCGCTGGGAAGCGGCGTATGATTCGCCGAGCACGGCCACGGTGCCGGACGATTTTCAAATCGCACTCGATGCTCATCCGCACGCTAAGGCGTTTTTCAAGACGCTGAATGGGGCTAACCGCTATGCCCTTCTCTGGCGGATTCAGACGGTGAAAAAAGCGGAGACGCGGGCGCGGAAGATTGAGCAGTTTATCGGAATGTTAGAACGGGGCGAGACGTTTCACTAGACTCATTCGTAGCGAAGCGCCGAGATTGGATTCACTCGAGTAGCGCGCCAAGCAGGCAGATAGCTGGCAAACAGCGAGACGCCGAAGAGCAGGAGTGACGCGGCGCTGAGAGTGAGTGGATCGGTAGCCGTAATGCCGTAAACGTAACTGCTCATGAGGCGGCTCAGGGCGAGTGCGGCAATGACACCAAGGAGCATGCCAAGTAGTGTGACTTGCAGGGCCTCGCGGAGCACGAGCTGAAGGACCACTGGGCGGCTGGCGCCGAGGGCCATGCGAATAGCGAGTTCCTGAGTGCGGCGGCTGACTGTGTAAGACATCACGCCAAAGATGCCGACGGCCGAGAGGACAAGCGCAAGTGCGGCGAAGATCCAGAGCAAAGCCATGGGAAAACGAATGGCGCCGTAAGTTTGGGAAACGACGTCATTCATGGTGGCCACTTCGTTCACGGGCTGCTCCTTGTCGAGTGTGCGGACGGCGTCGCGCAC
>PMQB01000459.1 GCA_003169195.1 Bryobacterales bacterium | reverse complement strand
TCGATGTGCTTGCCTTCGAGGGTGAAGCGCTGGAGACGTTTGTTAGCGCGGTCGGCTACGACGAGAACGGGGTCTTTGCCGCGGGTATCGACGATGATGCCGTGGGGACAATCGAGCTGGCCCGCGTCTTTCCCTTTGCCGCCGAAGGTCCGGATGTAGGTACCTTTGGAATCGTATTGATTGATGTAGCTGGAGCCGTAGCCATCGCCGATGTAGATGTCGCCGTTCGGAGCGATGGCTAAATTGGTGGGGCTGTACTTGATCGTTTTCGAATACGGTTCAGACTCTTTCGGATACGAGAGAGTGAGGACTTCTTCGCCATCGAGAGTGGTCTTGACCATCAGCCCACGTTTGGTGTCGCAGAGATATAAGAACTGTTGCTTGCCTTCTTTATGAATATGAAGGCCATGCGCGCCGCCTTTGAATTCCGCCCCCCAGCTTTTCACGAACTTGCCTTTGTGATCGAAGACGACCATGCTGTCGGACTTTTCACTGACGGCATTCACGGTGTGGTGAATGTAGATGTGGCCGCGCGCATCTTCGCAGACGCCATGAGTGTTGCCATAGGCGATGCCGGCGGGGAGTTCGCCCCAATCATGGGTGACTTCGTATTTGTGATCGCCCTCGCCGACAATCGGCTTCTTCGAACCAGATTTGTTATCGGCTCCTAAGATCAAAGGGGCAGCGAGGCCGGTGCTTACTTTCGTCAGAAACGTTCGACGCGATGTGGACATGATGTTCTCTCTAGGCTAGGATTTTTTCGTTGACGTTGCCCGACACGTCCGTGAGACGGAAATGGCGGCCTTGGAATTTATAGGTGAGCCGTTTGTGATCGACACCCAGGCAGCGGAGGATGGTGGCTTGGATATCGTGAATCGGCACGGGGTCGGAAACGGGGTTGTAGGAATAGTCATCCGTTTCTCCCAAACTGAAGCCGCGCTTCATGCCACCGCCGGCGAACCACATGCTGAAGCAACGTGGATGATGATCGCGACCATAATTTTCTTTTGTGAGATGTCCTTGACAATATACAGTGCGGCCGAATTCGCCGCCCCAGATGACGAGGGTGTCGTCGAGCAAGCCGCGCTGTTTTAGATCTTGCACGAGAGCAGCAGAGGCTTGGTCGGTACCCTTGCATTGCAGGGCGAGGTCACGCGGGAGATCGTTATGTTGATCCCAACCGCGATGGTAGAGCTGGATGAAACGCACGCCGCGTTCGGCGAGGCGACGGGCCATGAGACAGTTGGCGGCATAGGTGCCAGGCTTTTTCGAATCGGGACCATAGAGTTCGAAGGTGCTTTCGGGTTCCTTGGATAGATCAGTCAGTTCGGGCACCGAGGTTTGCATGCGGTAGGCCATCTCATATTGAGAGATGCGGGCGCTGATTTCGGGATCGCCGTATTTTTCTTCGGTGATGTGGTTCAACTCGCTTAAGCTGTCGAGCATGGCGCGGCGGTCGTCGGCGTCGACACCTTCGGGATTCGCGAGGAAGAGAACGGGATCGCCGGAGGCGCGGAATCGAACGCCTTGATATTTGGATGGAAGAAAGCCGCTGGACCAAAGACGCGTGAAGAGAGGTTGATCTCGATTGAGAGCGTTGGCTTGTGAAAGGAGAACGACGAAGGACGGGAGATTGTGATTCTCACTGCCCAAGCCATAACTGACCCATGCGCCGAAGCTGGGACGGCCGGGTTGGACGAAGCCGGTTTGGATGAAGGTGATGGCCGGGTCGTGATTGATGGCGTCGGTGTTAACGGTTTTGACGAGCGTGATGTCATCGGCAATCTTGGCGGTATAGGGTAGGAGTTCGCTCATCTGCATACCGTTCTTGCCGGCGGGAGAGAACTTGAACATGGACGGGGCGATGGGGAGAGCGTTTTGGCCCGACGTCATGCCGGTGATGCGCTGGCCTTGACGAACGGAATCAGGGAGTTCGGTGCCAGAGAGATCGGCCAGCTTCGGCTTGTAATCGAAGAGGTCAATTTGCGAGGGGGCACCGGATTGATGAAGATAGATGACGCGCTTGGCTTTGGCGGGGAAGTTTGGGAAATCGGGGAGGCCGCCAGTGGAGGTGGCATCTGCTTTGAGAAGCCCGGCGAGCGCGGCGACACCAATGCCTTTGCTGGTTTTGCCAAGGAGCTGGCGGCGCGTCATGAGGAGTTGTTCTTGGATGAAGGGATTCATGTTGTTTCTCAATTCTTGGTAACCGTCTCATCCAGTTTTAGGATGGTGCTGGCGACCATGGTCCAGGCGGCGAGTTCTGAAGGATCGGCGAGAGGGTCGGGTTTGGATTCGCCAATGGTGATTAGCTTTTGGGCGGCGTCTTTGTGATCGGCGTAGCGGGCGTGTTCCTTTTCGTAGGGCTTGGTGAGGATAGCGGTCTCTTTTGCCGAGGGGTCGCGGTCGGTGACAAGGTGGAAGATCCAACGGACGCGGTCGGATTGAGGAAGCGAGCGTTGAGCGAGAGCGCGTGAGGCTTCGAGATACGTGGGGTCATTCATGAGAAGCAGAGCTTGCAAGGGAGTGTTGGTGATGGTGCGGCGCGCGGTACATTTTTCGCGATCGGGTGCATCGAAGGTGTTGAGGCCGGGATAGGGAACGGTGCGTTTGACGAATGTGTACATGCTACGGCGGTAGAGATCGGCGCCGTGACTTTGCACATAGGTTTGCGCGGAGAAGTCTCCACCGAAGGCCATCTCTTCCCAGAGACCTTTGGGTTGATACGGGAGGACGCTGGGTCCACCGATTTTGTCGGTGATGAGACCGCTGACGAAGAGGGCGTTGTCGCGGATCATTTCAGCGGGCAGACGGAAGCGAGGGCCGTGAGCGAGGAGACGATTCTCCGGATCTTTTTCGAAGAGCTCAGGCGTGACGCGCGACGACTGGCGATAGACGGCTGAAGTGACGATCAACTTCTGCATGGCTTTGACGTCCCACTTGCTTTGGACGAATTCGGTAGCGAGCCAATCGAGGAGATCTTGATTGGCAGGCGGGTCACCTTGGGAGCCGAAATCTTCGGCGGTCTTGACGAGACCGACACCGAAATACATCTGCCAAAAATGATTGACGGCGACGCGGGCGGTGAGAGGGTTGGCGGGATCGATAATCC
>PMQB01000208.1 GCA_003169195.1 Bryobacterales bacterium | reverse complement strand
ATCTGCTTTGACAAGACGTATGCGGGCCAGATGATGCAGCAATTGGCGGCCACCGGCGTAACAACCGTGGAGGTGCCGCAGAAGGTTATGTATCTGTCTCCAGCCATGAAAGCTCTGGAGGCGGCGGTGGCTGATGGCCGGTGTCATCACAATGGTGATCCGGTGTTGACGTGGTGCTTATCGAACGTGGTGGCACATGCGGATGCGAATGACAATTACTTCCCACGGAAGGAGAAGCCAAATTTGAAAATTGATGCCGCCGTGGCTTTAATCACCGCGTTCGCTCGCGTGGCAAGCACTCCCGATCCCAACAAGAAGCCGTCCGCCAACGACATCTATGAAAGGCGCGGAGTTAGAACCTTATGAGCAGAATCGAAATACTTTTCATCCCTGGCATCCTGCTGATCGCCGCTGGTATCGCCTTGATCTCCCACGCGGCGGCGGTCATCTTTTCTGGTGTGGCTCTGATCGGCCTCGCCTTTGCTGCTGCCGCCGTGAAAGCGAGTGAAAAGATCACCGCCGATAAAAAGGCGAATAAGTAATGTCCTTCCTCACCAAACTCTTCGATCTCCGCGACGGCAACCCACTCGAATCACCCACCGTCCCGCTGGCCTCGCTCGCCAACGCCCCCGGCTGGCTGCTAAATTGGGCCGGTGGCGCTCCCACGGACTCCGGCGAGCAAGTAACACCACTCACCGCGCTCGCTTCCACCACAATCGTTTCCTGTGTGAAGCTGATCAGCGAGGGCGCTGGCCAGTTACCGTTGCAGATAATCGAGCGCCTGGACCGTGGCACACGAGTGGCGCACTCTCCCCCTTACTTCGATCTTCTTGGCTCCGAGTGGAACGACGAGATGACCGCCACTGTGGGTATGCAAGTATCGCTCGTTCACGCTTTGCTCTGGGGCACCGCTTACATCGAGTTGGAAAGGGACAATGGCAATCACGTCATTGCTTTGTGGCCGCGTAAGCCATGGCTTGTGCAACCCAAGCGTGACAAGGCGGGGAAGCTCGTCTACGAGTCGCACGATACCGCCAACAATAAGCCGGTGATCATCGACAGCGCCGACATGGTTTGCATTCCAGGGCTGAGTCTCGACGGCTACGTCGGCCAGAACATCATCAGCACTTGCCGCCAAGCGGTAGGTCTGGCCATCGGCCTGGAACGGTACGCCGCCCGTTATTTCGGCAACGGCGGCAGCACATCAGGCGTAGTTGAGGTCCCCGGCGAACTCAGCGACACGGCCTACCAACGGTTGAAGACATCCACCGATCTGCAAATGACCGGGGCTAACCGTTTCCGCCTGCTCTTCCTGGAAGGTGGCGCGAAGTTCAACACGATGGCCGCGACCAACAACGAGGCCCAAATGATTGAGGCGCGGCGGCTGGTGAGGAGTGAGCTATGTAGTATGCTGCGCTGTCCCATACACATGATTGCGAGCGACGAATCGAAGGGCGTGAAGAGCAACACCGAGCAAATCAGCCAAGAATTCATGACGTTCACCCTGAATCCGTGGCTGACGAAATACACCCAGGCGTTCAACTCTCGCCTATTCCCAAAGGCCGGGCGCACAGCCGGAAAGTACGAAGTACGTTTTCACACCAAGGCTCTGCTGGCCGCCGATTCCGCCGCCCGCATGACTTATTACGTGCAAGGGCGCAACGCGGGCATCCTCACGAGCAACGAGTGCCGGATAGATGAGGGTCTAGAGCCCGTGGGACCGGAAGGCGATTTGCTGATGGTGCCCTTAAACACCATCCCCGCCACCCAGCTACTCATCGAAGAGGGCGCGGCTCACGACCCAATCCCGGCCCAGATTGAAGAAGATGAGGACCAGCGAAGCGTCCCGTTAGTTAACCGTCTTCGCGCCAACTATTCCGCGTTGATTACCGATGGATTAAGCCGCCTTTCCAACCGTTCGAAGCGCGATTCCACCGCTATTAGCCAGTGTTTAGAGCCGTGCATGCAGGCTATCTCTGCCTCACTGCGGGACATGCTTGACCTCCAATACGGCGTGACGGTCGGCGATGCCGAAACGAAACGGGCCGTGGAGAAGTATTTGAGCGGCGTTTCCACGAGAGTGGCATCACTCGACTCACCAACCGAAGTGACACGGGTGTTGAAGACACTGCTTCACGCCGCCTATAGGGATTTGTCTGAAGCCCTTGCGAATAAGGCTCTCGAAGAGCCGACCTTGGAAGATTTGCCTTCGCCGGAATAATCTTACTCAACGTAAACGGACTCAGCCGCCATTATTCGGGTATCCGTTTTAGTGGAAGCAAAACCATACGGCGTCATTTATCTCATTACGAATACGGTGAACGGGAAGGTTTACGTCGGACTCACCACGCAGACTCTGAGTGCTCGATGGACCGGGCATCTTGGAGAGGCGAGGCGAGGCGCTAAAACCTCTTTACACTGTGCCATTCGTAAATACGGCGCTGATTCATTCACAAGGCGAGAGATCCATGAAGCCAATTCAAAAGAAGAATTGTTGGCGCTTGAGATCGCCGAAATAGCCGAGTATCGATCAACCGAACCCGAATTCGGGTATAACCTCACTTACGGCGGCGAAGGAGTAAGAGCTTCACCTGAGGCAGCGGAGAAACTTCGCCAAGCACGTCGAAGTTATGCGGCCACACCGGAAGGGGCAGCAACGTTGTCAGCAGCGAGGAAAGGTAAACCGTGGTCTCCTACGGAACGACTGAAGCATGAGTCGGTGCGCTCTATTTATTGGGCTGACCCAGCGAATAGGGAGCGACGGGTTGAACTTTTGAGAAAGGTCTGCTTTACGCCTGAAGCCTTACGAAAACAATCTGAAGCCGGTGTTAGGCGCTATGAAGATCAAACTGAGCGGGACAGGCAGGCCGAGAGGATGAGAAAACGGTTTGAGAAACAAGCGGAACGTGACCGGCTTAGGCAAACAAGCCGTGCAATGTGGACGGTCCCAGGATTCCGAGAGTCACACGCGGCTAGCCAGTCGGCCTACTGGTCATCAAAGGAATCACATATTCGAGCTTCCCAAGCCTTATTAGAGCGGTATAAAGATCCGGCAGCAAAAGCTGTCACGCAGGCGGCTGGTAAGAACTTTCGTACTTCGGAAGAAGGGTTGGCCTTAAACGTCAAGCATTCATTTCGTTTAAAGGAGAACCATCGCATGAAGAAAGCCTGGGCGATCTTAGAAGCCGAGTTAATTGCATCAGGAGACATTACGAATGAAAAAACCAACATTGGGTCGGGAGAATGCATCAAAGCTTGAACGCAGGTTCGCGGGGCAGGAACTACGTGTAAAGCGTGACGACGGCGCACCGACCAAGTTGGAAGGGTACGCGGCAGTCTTCAACAGTGATAGCTGTGATCTCGGGGGTTTCATAGAGAGACTGAGCCCCGGCTGCTTCTCAGCAAACCTCGCGACCAATCCCGATGTGAGGGCATTGATTAATCACGACCCGAATTTGGTCCTGGGCCGGACCAAAGCTGGCACACTTCGCCTCAAGGAGGACAACATTGGCCTCCGCTTTGAGTGTGACCTCCCTGATACGCAGGCTGCACGCGATCTTTCCGTACTGATCGACAGGGGGGATGTATCGCAAAGCTCATTCGCGATGACGGTAGATAATTGCGACTGGACTGAGCTAGCGGGTGGTAAGTGGACACGTACAATCAAGCAAGCGTCTCTCTACGATACGTCATGCGTCGTTTATCCGGCGTACGAAGCGTCATCCTGCTCCGTCCGTTCACTCTTCCCCAACGGTGTACCCGATTCAATAACTACACAACTTCGAACTTCTGAATGTATGTGTGAGTGCGACGAATGCGAGGCAGGTAACTGCCTCGATTGTTCAGACCCTGAGTGTGACGATCCGAACTGTGATTGTGCAGAACGGAATCTCAACCGAGATGTTGAGACCGCCCTGTTAAGGGCGAGAGTCGCACAAGCGCTTTAGATCTTTGCCGTCGCCTACGGCAGCTCTTCAATGAGCAAGGCGGCTGTAGTAAGCAACCAACCCACGCGGGTCACGGTGCCAGTTAATAATTCAGCACAGGAGTAAAACCATGACCAACCGCGAGAAGCGTGAATCCCGCGCCAAGCTCATCAACGATGCGCAGGCGCTGCTAAAGAAAGAAGGCCGTACCGCCGAAGATGTCACCAAAGCCAACACCATGTTGGATGATGCTGATGTCATCAAGGCTGAGTACGAAACTGAGGAACGGGCCGCAGCGGCTCAGACCGACGTTGAGCAACGGCAAGCCCCAGGCCGCCCGAACCCCGGACAGCTTGAGACACCAGAAGCGCGTACCGCCGCTGAGAAAGAAGCCTTCCGTCAGTACATTGTGACTGGCCGGGTGACCCGTGACCAGGGCAAGTTGCTGCGCACTTACACCCCAACCACGATGTCCACGATGTCCGGCGAACTCCGCGACATGAATGGCGACACAGGAGCCGATGGTGGATATATTGTCCCCACGGGCTTCAACGCCGCCATCGAACAGGCCACCCTGGCATACGGCGCTGCTCTGACAGTCGTTTCCGACTGGCGTACAGAGTCGGGCCAGCCCATCCAGTGGCCGTTGAGCAACGACACCGCCAACTACTCGCAGGAGATGACGGACGGTACTGACGTGACGGAGCAGGACATCCCGCTTGGTCAGGTCACCTTCAATACGTCAACTTTTTCGACGGGCGTCATCAAGGTGTCCAGATCACTCGTCACCGATGCCGCATTCGATCTCGGCAGCTTCATCGAGGAAAATTTCGGCGTTCGTTACGCGCGTGGGCTCAACCTCGCGTTGACCAACGGCTCCACCTCCGGCTCTGTTCAGGGTCTTGTCGGCGGGTCTTACAGCGCCGTCACCAGCCTTGCTCCTACGGCCATCACCTACCCTGATTTGGTCGCCACCTACACTGCGCTCGATCCATCCTACCTGAGCAAATCGACCTGGATGTTCCACAACGCGGTGCTGCGCGGCTTGATCGGTTTAGAAGATCTGTACGGTCGTCCGTTGTTCGTAGCCAGCATCACGAGCGGCATCCCCGATACAATTCTGGGCCGTCCGTTCGTGCTCAACCAAGCCATGGTTGGACCGGCTGCGGGCAGCAAGTCACTGCTCTTCGGAGACATGACTCGTTATAAATTAAGGACGGTCGGGGGGCTGGAAGTACTCAAATTATCAGAAAGATATGCCCCGTCGCACCAGTACGGTTACGTGGCTTTTCACCGCCACAGCGGCAAGTTGCTCGATGCGGGCACGCACCCGGTAATTTGCATGATTCAACACGCCTAGTCGGCAATCGAAACGAAGGCCGGATCTAAACCATCCGGCCTTCACTAAGAGAGGCACAATTCATGCAAGTACAAGTTGTAATTCCATTCATTCAACCCAATCTCGCACCGTTTCGCAAGAACGAAATCTTCGAATGTCCGCCTGAAGAGGCAAGGGCGCTCATCGAAGGTGGCCTCGTTCGTCCGGTCGCTAGCAAAGATCCAGAGTTCGCCACAGTCCCCCGTACAGCGTAAAAAGACCAACTAATGTCTCAACTCCTCGCACTTCAGCGCGTCTGGCCAACGGGATCAACGCCCGCCGAACCGGTGGCGCTAAGCGACATGAAGAGCTATCTTCGCGTGGACCCATCGTTCACTGTTGATGATGAGTTGATCTCCGATCTCATAACGGCGGCCCGTGAGGAAGTGGAAGACCAGCTAGGCCGATGCCTGTTGCAAAGTAGCTGGGTGTTCAATCTCGACTTCTGGCCAAGCTGGCGTCCCAATGACTCAGCACCGGCGATCCCAGGCGGTCTCTGGTCGGTCGGCTCACTCTGGTGGGACACGCAGAGGATCTTCATTCCAAGACCACCGCTGGTCTCCATTGACTCGATCACCTATCTAGCCGTGGACGGCACCACACAGACACTGCCGACGAATGGCTACTTGGTGGACATGCAGAGCGAGCCAGCCCGTGTCCTTCCTGCGTACAACGGTTACTGGCCCGGCGCACTTCAAATTCCCAACGCAATCACCATCAACTACACCGCTGGTTATTCACCGGTGCCGCGAGTATTTCAGCTCGCCATCAAAATGATCGTTGCGGCTTGGTACGAAAACCCAGCCGACTATGCCATTGGCTCCGGCGCTGCGACCACGATGCCGCGCGGTGTGGATCGAATCCTCCGCAAGCATCGCGTTAGCGGTTTCGATTACAGCGTGAAGTAACTACGAGAACCTTTATCAGACGGCTGGTCGCCATGCCAACCGCTCTTCCTTTATCCGGGCCGTGGTCTTACCTGCCACGGCCTTCTTTTTGGACTTCTCACCACTTTGTTAGATGGCCATCAACCAACTCTCCATCAATCCCGGCGATCTACGGCATCAAGTAACGCTTCTTCAGGCGACGGCGGCTTCTGGTGTCTCAGGAATGACCACGGTGTGGACACCCTTCTTGGCCACCCGCGCGAAGATCATGCCTGTTCGTGGCATCGATAAGATCCGCGCTGGTATCGACGTGAGTACCCTCCAGGTCACGGTGGAGATGCGCTACCAACCGGGAATCACAGCGGCTATGCGGTTACAGACGCCGACCGGAACGTATGCGATTCAGGCCATCGAGAACATTCTGGAGCGAAACCGCAAGATCGTTCTTACTTGCTTGGCGATTGGAGCCAACCAATGATAGTCGCGAACGTCACTGGCCTCGAAGCGCTACAAGAGGCGCTCACTAACCTGGAGCCCAAGCTTCAGCGGAAGAGTATCAAAGACGCCATTCTCGCGGCGGCGCAACCGATCATCGAGGATGCCAAAGCCAAGGCACCGGTATTGCAAGTGCCAACGCCAGAACGTTACCCCGGTGAACTCCGCGACAGCATCAACGTGTCCGTGAAGAGCAAGAAGAATTTCATCAGCGCCCGCATCGGGCCGGAACGTGTGAAGGGCGACAGTAATCAGACGCCCGCCACATACGGGCTCGTAATGGAGTTCGGCGGTAAGCATTGGCGCAAACAACCATACATGCGGCCAGCATTCGACGCTAAAAACGGTGCAGCGCTCGATACCTTCGTTGCCACGCTGACGACTGAAGTGGAGAAATTGGCGGTGAGCAAATGATAGAAGCTGGTTTGGTTGCACTCATAAACGCAGACGCCGGTGTTCAAGCGATCACTACCACTGGCGGCTACCTGTCGGAGTTGCCACCCAATGCAACTTTGCCTTCGTGGACCCACAGCGTAATCAGCGAACCGGTTGACTATTTACTCACCGGCCCCGACACGCTAGTGAAGCGGCGGGTACAGATTGACGCTTACTCTCAGAGCCCCGACACCTGCCTCACCCTCTCTTATGCGATTGAGCAAGTGCTGAGCGGGTACAGCGGGACGTTGCAGGACACAGCCGCCACGGTTGTCGCCTTGGTGGCGAAAGACAATATGACTGACTTCTTCGATGACGACGCAAGAAACTATCGGAGAAGCGTCGATTACTTTGTCTTCTACTACAAGCAATAAGACTACCCAACCCATAAGAGAACGTTCACTTCAGATTCAGTTTCCTTAAGGAGTATCAATGCCCACAGCACCCACCCTCACGCCATCGAACGCGTCACTTGGATATGGAGCCATCTTTTCCACCGGCGTTCTCGCCAGCGGTTCGGTCACCTACACAGCGGTCGCAAACATCGCCAGCATCAGCTTCGAAGGCTTCACGGTCCCCGAAGTGGACGTAACGAACTTGCTCTCCCCGAACATGACCAAAGAGTCAATCCCAGGACTTCTGACGCCGGGCAGCATCTCGCTAACTGGGCAGTTCACGAATGACGCCGGACAGGCAGAGCTGGTCACACTCGGCACCAGCCGAACAGTGTTTCCATTCGAGGTTACTGCCGCGCTCAACGGCGGCAAGACCTACACGCTCCAGGGCAATGGGTACGTCACGAAGCTGTCCCGTGGGCCTTTCGAGGCGGACAAATCGGTGGAATTTAAGGCCGATATAAAAGTGTCGGGTGCGTTCCTCGAAACCATCGCCTAATTCAGTAATCTATGCCCAAAAAAGTCTCGTCCATCGCGAACAAATTAATCAAGAACGTTACCATCACGCTCGACGGTAAGACGTGGCCGGTGGTGATCACCCACAACCTGCTCATCGACGTTGAGGCATTAACCGGCCTCAACGTCCTGAGTGGTGAGGTTAATCTGATCAAGCCATCCGCCACATTACTCCGTGCCATCGTGTTCCTCTCGCTTCAACGCGCTGGATACAAGGGCACCATCGAAAGTGTTGGCGACCTGATCGGCCCGCATAACCTTGTACCTCTGCAAGAAGCCATCCTCACCGCCTGGGCTGCCTCCATGCCGGAGCCTGAGGTGACGGACCCAAACGTGTCAGCGACCGCCTAACTCAGCCACTCACGTGGCTTGATTGCTGGGCTATCGCGAGAATCGATCTAGGTCTCTCCGACAACGAATGGCTCGCTATGACGCCCAGACAGCTCCAGAGCCTAAGAAAGCGAAAGCTGGAAGCGATGCAGAGGGAAGAGCTACTCGTCGGCCTCATTTGCAGCGCGTCGGTCAACTATAGCTTCTGTCACCCGGAGAAGCCCGTGCCGCCCACGTATTGGATGCTCCATCCACCTCCACCTGAGAAGCTTAAACCGCTCACCGGCGACGACATCCTGGCCATGGTACATGGACTTCCAAAACAGTTTGTGATGAGACACGGGGAGGCTTAGTGAGTGTAACGGTCGGCAGCTTAAATATTTCTTTGTCCGCGTCCACTTCCACGCTAGAGCATGACCTAGGGAAGGCTAGCGCCCTTGCGGGCCGCACCGTTGCCGACATCAAGCGGTCCTTCCAAACCCTTGCTACCATCGGTCTCTCCTTCGGCGCTGCTCTAACGACCGGCCTGGGCGTGATGGTAACCAAGTCCGTAGAAGCCATCGGCGCCATGTCCCGGCTAGCACAAGCGGCGGGCACCACGGTAGGTAGTTTCTTAACTCTCGCGTATGCCGCGAAACGCTCCCATCTCGAAACTGAACAACTCGCTGGCGGCATGGAGAAACTCGCCAAAGCTTCCTTCGGTGCACAGAACGGCAACACCACTCTCGCCAATGTGTTCAGTCGCCTTGGCGTCTCTGTAAGCGATGGTAACGGCCATCTCAAAGACACCGGCGTCCTCTTCAACGAATTGGCACCGAAGTTTGCCGCGATGCATGACGGCGCGGGGAAAACGGCTCTCGCCATGCAGGTCTTCGGCAAGGCGGGTGCGGCACTCATCCCCATGCTCAATGAGTACGGGGCGCACCAAGCGGAGATCACCGCCGAAGCAAAACGGTTCGGTGTTGTGATTGGTGAAGAGACCGCCGCGAAGGTTGGTGTCTTTCACGAGTCGTTAGTGCGCCTCGAAGCGGCGGGTGAGGGAGTTGGTCTCTCAGTCACGGCAGCGATGCTACCCGCGCTACAGCAGCTAGAGACCGGCCTGGAGAATGTTTCCACCAAGATCAACCTGCCCGATCTCTCCAAGGCTTTTGGTGAACATGTAGCCGACGCGATCATCAAGATCGCCGAAGGAATGGCGTTCCTGGCCGACAATGCCAAGACGCTCACAGTTGTCTTTGGCGGCCTCGCCGCTCTCAAGTTCGGCACCATGTTCGCCCCGCTCGTCCGTGACTTGACCGGTGGTGGCCTCGCTAACTTATTCGCGGGCTTGTCGAAAGTTACCCTCGATCTCTTCGGTATCACCGGCAGACAGATCATCGCCTTCAAAGACATGGGCGCTGGTGCTCTAGCGGCGGGGAAGGGTCTGTCTGAGTTCATCCAATTCGTTGGTTTACTGGCCAAAGAAGAAGGTCTTGCCAGTGCCGCACAATACGTGCTAAACGCTGCCGTGGAGGTGAATCCTTATGTTGCTGCTGCAACGGCTATCGTGGCGCTTGGCGCTCTTCTGTATGCGTTCCGTAAGTCGCTGATCACGGTCGGCAAACAACAGTATGAGATCCGCGACATCTTCGCCGCCGTCTGGCTCGGCACCAAGAAAGTAGTCACCTCTGTCATTGACGACATCGTCTACTGGTGGCACCGGTTAACGTTCCGGCTATCCGACATATCCTGGATGAAGCCGATCTTTGCTGGTTTCCACGCGATAGGTGAGTTCATCGCCAAGTTGACCGGCAAGACCATTGCCTTCGTGCTACCCCAGAATTTGTTGGATCAAGCGAAGAGAGAGAGAGAAGACGCCGACCGTAAGCCAGCGGCGGCGGCGGCAACGTCTCCGCACACCGACGACCGGCCCTCGCCGGATACCTCCGGCCTTGTGAAAGCGAAACCTGAAAAGGATGTCTTCCGCGACACGCTCGACAAGATCGTGCAAGTCACGAATGCGCAGAAAGCGCTCAATTATGTAATTGGTCAGTCACCAGAGATCATTCAGGCGATGACATCGTCGATGGAGGCCGACGCGCTCATTCTGGAAAAGAACAACGGCCTCCGTGACGCAGGCAAGAAGATACTCACCACCAGCGAACAGTCGCAGATCAGGGCCGCCATCGTCTTGCGCGATCTCGCCAAAACCGAAACAGCCTACAAGCAGGAAGTGGTTACCCACCTGCAAAACGCCCAGCTCCAAATCATACAGGCACGGAACCTTGCTGAGGCACAGTTGCACGGCGTGGAAGCCGTGCGTCAAGCGACCATCGCCAATCAGATCCTTGGTCTTACTTACGGTAAGACCAGCGCTGAAGTAGCGGCGATGTCAAAGGAGATCGCGGCGGCTTATGAAGGGATGAAGAAGCTATCCAGCTTGGAGGTCATCGCAGGCAACAATCAAGAGATCAAAGGGCTCCAGGATAAGACAGTTCTGTTTCGCGCGGAGACCGACGCCATAATAGGTGGCGCGGAGGCGATGCGGCGCTATGAGATCGTAGCCGCTACCTTGGAGGCGCGGCAGAAACTAGCCGCCGCTACCACTGACAAAGAGCGAGAGTCCTACAAGAAGCTAATAGCTGAACAGACGATGGCTGTTAGAAAGCAACAATACATCACACGCGAGAAGAGCGCCGTCACGAACTTTGCCGACCCGGTAAAGGTGATGAGCGATGAGAACGACGAGCTACAGTTCCAAGAAGATCTCTACCGGCAGGTGATGCTGGTGAAGGCCACCAACTTACAGATCATGCAGCGTACGGGGCTGGAGCAAGCAAACTTCAACTCCGCGACAGAGAAGACCATCAACCTTCTGCTTCACGAGGGTTCCGCGCTCGACGGCGTCAAAGCGTTCTTCCTGAAGATGCAAATGCAAGCGGAGAGCGCGGCCAGCATTATCTACAACTCCCTGAATGACGTGTTCAACAAACTGGCCGAAAACTTCGCAAAGCTGCTCTCGGGCCAGAAGTCCTCCTTCCGCGAAAGCTTCAAAGCGGTGGCCGAATCCGCGTTATCCGCAACCTTGAAGAAGGGCATGCAGACCAGTGTTGGCGCACTCGGCAAGGTGTTCGGCGTCGATTTAGCCAATGCCAGCAAGCCCGATGGATCAACCTCCAAACCCTTCTGGGTCTGGATCAAAGGCGGCGTCTCCCAAGTCGGCTCGATGCTTGGCATTGGGGGAGACAAATCAAACGCGTCTGGTGCGTCAATTGGTTATGGTGGTGGTGGCGTTGGTGGATTTTTCCAAGGCTTGCTCGGCGCTCTCATTCCACACGCCAGCGGCGGTGAGGTCAATCCATCTTCCGCTTACCTTGTTGGGGAGCAAGGGCCGGAGATTCTCACGGGCTTGAGCGGTCGCATCACAAACAGCACAGACTCGATGCGGGCGCTGGGCGCTGGGGGTCACGCGGCGAGCTACTACATCGACGCCCGTGGCAATAGCAACCCCGCAGAAACTGAGCAGAGATTCCAGCGTGCCTTGGCGGCGGTCCACGGCTCGGCGGTCAGATCGTCAGTCGCCGTACAGGCGGAAATGAACAGAAGGAGACCAAGATTTTAAAATGAAATCACTTTTACTATTTGCCTTATTCGCATCCGCACTGGCGGCGCAAAACTTTACCAGCGTCACCGCCTCCCATATCCAGGACGCGGGGGGCAATCTCCTACCGTCCGGCCAGCTCTGTGCCCAAGCATGGTCCGGTAACGCGCCGATTGTGTTCCAGGCAGGCGGTGGGGGCATCGTCATCACGACTCCTACCTGTACGACTGTGACCAACGGAGCCATCACTGGGTTTCAGGTGGCGAACTCAAACTACACCAACCCACTGAACGTTACCTATGTCTTGACCGTCACCGATAACTCCACCGGCAACGTGGTTTCAAGTACAAAGCCGACGCAGATAACAGGCTCCACGTGGAGCTATGACGCCTACATTCCGACCGGCGTACCCCTGGCACTGATCACCGCAGGGCCGCCCGGCCCGCAAGGTATCCAAGGTCCGGTCGGTCCGATGGGCGCTGTTACGGCCACGGGAACCGGTGGAGCGTTCACCGTCCCCGGCCTGCTCACCGCAGCGCTGATCACCGGCCCGTGGCTCCCCTGGCATCTACCCGCCAATAGCGGCGTCAAGTGCGACGGTTCCACAGACGACACAGCCGCCATCAATACCGACCTTGCATTGGGAGGCGGCCACATCTATCCGTCCGGCTCCACCTGTATTGTCTCAGGCGCTTTGAATGTGCCGAGTAACACCACCATACTCGGTTACGGTTGCACCTTGAAATTGGCAAGTAACATCTCCAATCTAGCAACGACAAAACTGGAGCTGTTCAACCTTGGTGCCTCCACCGATGTGAGCATCCTCGGCTTCAACATCAACGGCATGAAGGAGTTTCAATCCGCGTTGCCGGATACGCCCAGCGGAACGGTCTCGTATGCGGACCTCTTCTACCTCAATGGTTCGGCGCGGATTCACATCCATGACATTTATGCCACGGAGTACCCCGGCTACTTCGCAAACCTTCAGAACGCCAACTACAACGACTTCGACAATGTCCGCTGTCTGCAATGTGGAACGATGCGAGAGAACGCCATCACGGATACATATGGCAATAACAACTACTCGGACGGTATCTTCATGGGCGGAGCCAGCGGGTCCAGCTACAACAGCGTTCGCCACGCCACCTTCGGCCACGATCAAAGCGTGAGCCCACGGTCGGGTAGTTCAACGGTCATTCCAAATGCTTCTTCGATGCGGGCTGGCGTCACCGTAGACAGTGGCTGGTGGAACTCTGTGGACGACATCACATGTTACAACTTGTCTCGCTGCATTCACTTTGAAAACGACACCGACACCGAAGCCAACTACCACAATACGGTGCACAATGTAAAGATCTTGCCCATTGGAGATGTGGACCACGCCATCATCGTAAACGTCTTTGGGAGTACGGATCACTTCGGTGACAACTCCTTCTCCGACGTTCATTCGCAGAACTGCCGCCGCACCGTTAACGGTGTGGCCAACACCTGCGTTGTCTTTAACGAGTGGATTGGTAACACCTTCGACCATTATGAGTCGCAGCTCAAAGACTCTTCTTTCTCAGGAGCCGTCTTTGTTGCGGGCACGAACATGCTCATCGATAACGTCTCAGGTACCGAGATCAATGGAGGGTCCGCAACTCCGTTTTATCAATCGACGATCAACAACTACCAAGGCACCTTCATCTGGCTCCCAGGAGCTAACCACGGGCTCACCATCAGTAACTCAACTTTCAACCAAGGCTCGGCCAACACCTCATACGTGAGCGCAGGCGGAATCGCGCTGACCAACTTGAGTCAGGTTAACCGCTGGCTGAACAACACATTTATATCGAGCAATACGACCGCGAACCTGTTGACGGTATCGGCCCCAAGCTATCTGACGGGTAACACCTTTGAGTATTCGGGCGGAAGCACCAACACGAATTCTTTCATCCACCTGAATGGCATCGTTCAAGTCAACGGCCTGAACTTCCCGGTCGTCACTCAGGGCAATGCCTTTGTCTCTGACACGAACTCCATGTCGGCTCTTTACTTGGCTGATGGTGGAAACTATTTCGCGCCGGAGCAAAGCAATATCATCGTCGGCACGATGGTTACCGGATACGTTTACAATTACTCGTCTGCAACACCGGTCGGCGCATTCGGTTATGCCAAAGCATCAATCGTGAACTCGGGCACGGTGTCGCAAGGACCGACCTCGGACTCCAACGGCAATCTCATCGTCCCCGTGCAGAAATCCACCACCGGCCAGCGCTACCTGTGCATCGATACGGGTGGACAGCTACACAGCAGCGCCAGCGCTTGCTCAGGGACATAACCTATGATCACTGGAACCTTCAACGGATGGAACATCGTCTCGACCCCGCTAGCGCCAACTTATGCGTCGGTTGAGTTGACGATGAACGATTCGATCTCGGCGAACACGAGCCCGTACACCCATCAGGCGCAGACCATCGACTGGCAGACCGACTGGTGGTCAGGGCATGTGAGCTTGCCTAACATGCCGAGGCATTATGCGCAAACCTGGATCGCGTTCCTCGCCGAGCTACGCGGCTCTGGAGCCGCCTTCTACTTAGGTGATGCGGTGGGAGCCATTCCAAGCGGCTGGGCTCACGGCATCTGCGTGACTGCGGGAACCAATGCCAGCAGATCTTCCACGCTTGCAGTCACCGGGTTTAAACCCAGCATGGCGCGGCAGCTATTGCCGGGTGACTACTTCCAGATCGGTGCCCGGCTGCACCAGAATCTCGAAGTCGTCAACAGCGACTCAACCGGCAGTGCAACGTTGAACATCTGGCCGCGAATTCGCGAGTCCCCCGCACCCGGTACGCCGGTTATTTTCCACAACGCGGTTGGGCTGTTCCGGCTATCGACAAGCGAACGCTCGTTTAACATTTCCGTGGATCACATCTATAACATCAACTTCAAGGTGGAGGAGGCGCTATAAGATGCGGCCTATGACTCCGCTCGCTCAGAGCATCATCACCTCCAACTATGTGTCGCTGGGCCTCTTTGTACAGATGCAGTTCGCATCAAGTGTCGAGCATGTCTGGACGGGCGTGGGCGCTATCTCCTGGAATGGTCAAACGTGGACTGGACTCGGTGACTTCGGCAAGATCTCCGCGATCACCGAGGATAGCAATCTAACGGCGCAAGGCATTACGTTATCGCTGGCCGGTGTCCGATCCGCGTTGTTGGCTGAAGCGATGAGCGAAATCAAGCAAGGGCTTCAGTGTCAAGTGTGGTTGGTTCTGGTGAACCAAGCCGGTGTGCCGGTCGATGCCATTGGCTGTTACGCAGGCATGATGGATCAGTCGGATATAGACGAGGGGCCGGAGGCGAGTGTAATCAATATCGCGGTGGAGTCGCGACTCAGCGATTTGCAGCGGGCACAGAACCATCGATTGACGGACTCCGATCAGCGGATGAGGTATCCAACTGACGACGCATTCAAGTGGACGGCCCAGTTATTGGATTGGTCGGGTGCCTGGGGTGCGAAGTAATGCAGCGGCATAACGACTGGCCTTTGAGGCTTCACCAGAAGCTAATCGAACTGAAAGACAAGTCCTTCGAGTCGGGGCACCACGACTGTATTCTTGCCGCCGCTACCCTCATCGAATCGATGACGGGAACAGACCCAGGCGCAGACTTCCGTGGAAAGTACAGCAGCGAACTTGGTGCAACGAAGCAGATAAAGAAGGCCGGGTTTGATTCTTTGGAATCTTTAGTGGACGACATGGCCGCCAAGCATGGAATGACGCCGGTATCCCCGAACTTTCATCATCGCGGCGATCTGGTGATGCTCGATGACGGTGTCTTCGGAATTGTTCATCTGGATGGTCTTCACGCCGTATATGTAACCACGGAAGGGCTGGCCAAGAAACCACTGAGCGAAGTGAAGCGGATTTGGAGAACCCCCTACTAATGGCCAAGGTAATTGCTGGTGTAGCTTTGATCGCTGCGCTCATCGCCATCCCGCTTACGGGTGGTGGATCACTCGCGCTCTTTTTCTCCACCGGCTACCTGCTCGGGGATCTCGCCATCGCCGGTCTCACCGTTGGCGCATCACTCATCCTCGGGGGTATCGCTCAAGCGTCGCAGCACCAACTCGGGACATCAATCGCCACTCGCCAAGGTGCAGCCGACCAGCAATATGTGTATGGCCGCAGCCGGGTCGGCGGGACGATCATCTATGAATCGATCACCAGCGGCAACGCCCATTACAATGCGGTCGTAGTGCATGCCAGCAATAGCTGCGTCGGCGTGGTTGCACTCTACCTGGACGGTAAGCAATTGTCGTTCTCAAACCCAGGCGGGGCTCCGGTATACATTCCGGGCACGACCACTCCCGTGGCATTGGATTCAGTCACGCATAACTCGCCGATACCGCTGACGAGCTACCGCGACGACGGCCAGACTCACTATGACGCCAGCGGCAACCCGTACAACTTCGGCGGCCATGTGTATTGGGAGTCGCGGAATGGGACAGTTACACAAACCACCTTCACCGACTTGACAGCCGACGACCCTATTTGGCCAAGCACCGCTACGGCGTCGGGTCACTGCTGCTCTTACATCCAACTCAACTACGACTCGGCGACATTTCCGAATGGCTTGCCTTCGATACGCGTGGATATCATCGGCAAGAATGACATCTATGATCCCCGCAGCGGAACATATGGGTTCAGCGAAAACCCCGCGCTCATCGCAGCGGATGTGCTCTGCCATACCGCGTACGGCCTGCAATGCGTTTATGCCAATGAAATCAATCAAGCGCAGCTCATCGCTTCGGCGAACGTTTGCGATGAATTGATTGCTTTGGCGTCCAGCGGCTACGAGCCGACTTACTCCTGCAACGGAACGTTCAGCAGCAACCTCGCACCCGGCGACATCTTACGAGGCATACTTGACTCGATGGCCGGTCGCATGACTTGCGTCAATGGCATATGGAACATCTACGCCGGGTATTTCTCCGGCGCGGCCATGACGCTCGATCAAACTTCTTTGGTCGCGCCGATCAAATGGAAATTCAATCGGAAGTACCGAGACTTGGTGAACGCCGTGAAGGCGAGCTTTGTTTGCCCGACGAGTCCATACGTTTCTGCGGGACCCGGTCTCCCCTATGGACAGAAGATCAGCGGCGTTTTCGATGGTGAGTGGCATCAAGTGGATGCGCCGAACTACATGCAAGATATCCAACACGGCTACGCCGCCGATGCCAACCTGATCGCGGACAATAATGTGCGGCTGTGGCTGGACACTCGCTACCCTTTCACGATTAGCGTAGCTACGGTTCAGCGGCTGATGAAGATAGCGCTGATGCGCAACCGGCAACAAGGCGCTGGCACACTCGCCTTCTCGTTGGCGGGCTACCCGCTCCAACCTCTGGACGTGTTTCAGTTCACTTATCCTCGCTTCGGTTGGGCGGATAAACTCCTGGAAGTGCAACAGACGCGGCTGAATATCACAGAGCCTAGCGGCACCGAGGCATCAAGAGTGTATGTCGAGATGGATGTGGTTGAGACCGACCCCTCAGTCTACTCGTGGAGCGCGACGGAAGAGTTACCGTTACAGGATAATCTGCCGCCGCAGCTACCGAATATGGCATACTGTCAGCCTCCGGGCGCACTGACGCTGGAGAGTGACTCCACGACTATGGTGCAAGGCGCTGATGGCATCCAGAGATCGCAGATAAAGTGCTCATGGACGGGTGTGACGGACGCTTTCATAAATAGAGGCGGCGGCTACGAGTTGCAATACCAGCAAACAGGTACGACAACTTGGTTCCCTTATTCGCAGTTCGGCGGGCAAGTGACATCGTGCTATCTCGGCAACGTGAACGATGGGGTTAACTACACGGTCCAGGTCCGCTCGTACAACACTTCCGGCGCATATAGCGTCTGGATACAAGATTCGATAACCGTTGCGAACGCCAACAGTAACATCACAACGAGCACTTTTCAGGTGAATGGCACGTCGGTCTAGTTCAGCCGGTAGCGCTGACGCTGCATGCTCTCCAAACTGGGTTTTTTGAATTGCGGCGGCCACAGCGCGACGAAAGCGATGCATAGGAACTGGCAGATGGCGTGACGAGCGGACCAGTCGAAGCATTCTGTGTCGCCGTCAAACGCGGCTATCGGTGCATAGCGAGCGGAAGCGAACAGTCGTTTGACTTCGGCCTCTAAAGCCCATATCTCGCCGCAGCTCAACGGAAAGAGCGTCAACAGTTGTACGTCGAGGTTGCTGTAGCTCAAATGTCTGAACCGCTCATCCAAAACCGCTTTCGTTGTCCACCCCACCTTCAGGAACGTCGTTCCGTCTTTGTCAGTCATCGATACTAAGTACAGTCTGGCTCTATCTGCTGGCTTGCGGCTGTGGAGCTTTTCGAGGCTACTTATGCGGCCACATTTAGGACAGCCTTTGCCGCCTAGATGGTTTCCTGGGGTCTGCCAGAAATGTCCATGAAGTTTGCACAGGATTTCTAGTTTGATGCGGTTGCATCGGTAGACTGACCGTGGATAACTATATTTGTTACCGTGTATGAGTCTCGCTTTCCTGATGAATTCTTCGGTTGTGCTTCGCCGGGAATCACCCTGTTCGATGCGACGACATTTAAGACAACGGTGGCCGCTTAGATGGGCTCCTGCGATCTGCCAGAAAGGTCCGTGAAGTTTGCAGTTGATCTGAAGCTTGCTATGGGTGTTAATGTATTTTGCGGCAGTGTAACCATATTCGTCGCCGTGTATGAGTCTGGCTCTCCCAATGAATTCTTTGGTTGTCAGTCGGCGCACACCAACTACGTCCGCTCGCTCCGGGTTTCCTCCCACCCAGAAAATCCCGAACCAAGAAAAAGCTACTCAATCACTCAGTAGATGGCTCTACCAAATTTCTCCAACACCACACCCACCGCGCCGACCGGAAACGTGAACGTCACGTGGCAGGTTTCCGGCACTAATATTTCGGGAAGCGTTCCCACGGTTGCTGGCCCCACGGGACCGAGTGGATCGACCGGCCCCAGTGGAAGCGTGGGACCAACTGGCAGTGTGGGAGCCACTGGCAGTGTGGGACCAACGGGGTCTGTGGGACCAACGGGACCGACCGGCAGCACAGGCAACACAGGAGGCACAGGCAGCACAGGCAGCACAGGCAGCACAGGCAGCACAGGCCCCACAGGCCCCACCGGTCCAGCTCCGACCGGCGCGGCTAACTTGGTCTTCGCTTCGCCGAATGGATCTGCTGGCACAGCTACGCTTCGTTCGTTAGTTTCTGCGGATATCCCGACCATCAGTGCCACCGGTCTTTCTGGGGTACTGGTCGCGGCAAATAACTTGTCTGATGTGGCTTCGGCTTCAACGGCTCGAAGCAATCTTGGATTGACCAGCGTAGCTACTACGACACCTGCGTCACTCACAGAGAGCACGTCATCCGTTTTGACGATCACAGGTGGTGCTTCCGCCTTGCTCGCCGCGACGACGATCACGGTCACCAAGGCCACGGCGTCCGTGAGTGGGTATCTTGCCTCGACTGACTTCACCACGTTCAACGGCAAGCAATCAGTCGTCACATCAGGCCGCATGGTCATTGGCGGCACCGATATCGGCAATGCCATAAATGGTCTCGCCATTTACGGTGCGACAAATGCAACATACTACGGTATTCAGATCGGACAGGACTCGACGCACAACCTTGGGTGCTATGGCTGAGCGAAGCCACAGTGACCACCGCCATCGCTGATATCTCAACTTATAGCGGCACGAATCACCTCCAGATCCAATCCCAGAACGGCGGGGGTAACATCTACCTCAATTGTGTGAACGGCAAGGTAGGGATCGGCTCTGGTTCAGGCCAACCGGTATTGCCCGCCATGTTCTGTGTCGGGAGCACAAATCAATTTCAGGTGTCGAGCGGGGGCGCTGTAACAGCCGTGGGATTGAGCACGAGCGGCGGCCTGACCGTGAGTGGCGGAACATTCAGTTCGTCCCAGGCACTTGCCGGAACGCTTGGCGGACGAACAGCCTGGACGCCAACCATCACTGGCTCCGGCGCAATGACGGTCGCGTCAACCACGATTACAAATGCTACTTACATTCGTATCGGGCCGCTGGTCTGGTTCGAGTTGGAGTTCGGCACGACGCTAGGCGGCACGCTAAACCAGTATGTGTCCGCGACACTACCCTTCACGGCGGCCAGTATCGGCGGGCGCACTGCGTTGTCCGGCGACTTCTCATACACAGATTCGTCACACTGGCAGCCGGGGTATGTCGTCATCAATAACGGGGCCACCACGGTGGCAATTGTAGTGCCTAATGGCGGAAGCTTTACCACGAGTGGAGTGACTTACTTTGCAGTGAGCGGGATTTTTGCGGTGGCATAGAAAACTCTGGTGTAAACGAATAACAGGACTTTCATTCACTTTTGCATGGACACATGCAAACACGACCCGGTCACCGGTCGATTTTTAAAAGGTGATGAAAACAAGTCGATCACGATGCCCGAGGGCCGAATCGGCATTCTCATCGAGAGACAAAATGGTGACCGGTACATCGCGATCATTGACCGCGCCGATTATGGCGAGGTACGGAAGCATCGGTGGGTCGCCAAAGTCAGCCGGAAGAGGCGGCGGACGGTTTATGCGAGCACGATGGTGTATCGACCAGATGGCAAGCGCATCGAATTGAAACTACATACTCTGCTGACGGGCTATGGGCAGACGGACCATAAAGATGGCAATGGATTGAATTGCACGCGGGGCAACATGCGACCTGCCACTAACGGCCAAAACGGCCACAACCGTGGAAAGAACAGATCGAATAGTTCGGGGTACAAGGGCGTGCATTGGCGGTCGGACAATGGAATGTACCGAGCGCTGATCGGCGTCAATAGCCAGCGGATCAGCCTTGGGCAATTCTTTGACGCGGCGAGTGCGGCCCACGCATATGACGTGGCGGCTAAGAAGCTGCATGGAGAATACGCGAGACTTAATTTTCCGATGGATGGTCCTGCGCTTTATTCGGCGGGGGAGCAGCTATTGAATTCTTAAGAGAGATCGCAGTTATGACATACGATGTCCCTTCTGTGCTACACTTGAATTATTGGCGAGACCACCAAAGCCGTCGTTGAAGCCCACGAAGACAGTTGATGAAGTGTACGTGCTACCTCGGCCAACGAAGGGCGCGATATTGAAAGAAGAAGTTTGGACGGCGGGCGGTGAAGTCGTGCACTATAGTCTTGCCTACATATATCACCGAGTCTGTGGCGTGGACAACGGTAGGGTGCTTGGGTATGACAACAGTCACGATTACCACCATCGACACTTCATGGGCGCGGTAGAACCGGTGCAATTCGAAAGTTATGAAGCGGTAGCCAAGCGTTTCTATGCTGAGGTAGCCAAATTACGGAAGGAGCAAATATGACAAAGACGAAAGTGACCGTTGCGATTGGGGGGCTCGATGAATATGTAAAGCGCTCCACAGAGCGTGCCCGGAAGATTGATCGCGGCGAAGCGATAAAGCCCGAGATCAACATCACATTTGCAGACCCCGCTGATTTGCTCGCTGTACTGGCTGCGGAACGTCGGCGGCTCCTGCACACCCTCCGAAAGCAAAAGGTGACCATTTCGGTTTCGGGTCTCGCTGAGATACTCGGACGAGATCGTAAGGCCGTGGCCCGCGACGTTGAACTTCTGGAGTCACATGGACTATTGAGGACACGCCGTGAGACGAACCCCGGCCACGGCGTGAATACGCTCGTTGAGCCTCTCGCGAAGAAGTATCATCTGACGGCGACATTCTAAGGGGCTACAATAAGAAAGCAAGCCCGGTATTGTTTGCAGATGGCCCGCACCTTCTCCCACAAGGGGTGCGGGCTTTTCATTTTTGTGCGCTGGTAGATTTGCAGACGGAGGAGTTTTTACACCCGAGGCGTAAAAACTCCTCCACCCCTGGCCTGGACGCCCGCTCGCGAGCGAAAAGCTAGTAACACACTGTGTGACTAGCTCCATTCGCCCGGCGCGTCAACCGGTGGGTCGGCATGCGAGAGAGCTAGTGCACCAGCTAGTGCACCACTGGTGCACTAGCTAGTCGCACAGTGTGCAACTAGCCCAACACCCCGGTTGCTCTCCATGCGATTGAGCTAGTGACCCATTGGGTCACTAGCTAGTCGCGTAGTAAGCGACTAGCTCCAACACCCCGTAAAAATCCGCATAAGAGTTTGCTGGGGCGGCGGGCACTGGATCGGTATGGCTACACAACCAATCAGTATCCAGGGTGAGTGCGCCGCGCTGCTGAGCGGACTTGATGGAGTGATCGCGGCGCTTGAAAAATTGCCGAAGCTCACGGACGAGGAGCGGGCGGATTGGGAGAGGGATGTGGGATTGGCGGGGGCCGTAAAAAAGAAGAAGCCAAAGGGGAGACCCAAAAAGGTGCCGTGGGTGGGTGGCCGAGAAGAGTTCAAAAGCGACTATGTCGATGTCGCAAGGGCTGCGCAGGTGCTGGGGAAGAAGCCTCAATGGGTCTACGACCACACCAGCCGCGCTGAACCAATCATTCCTCACTATCGTCCCGGTGGCCCCGACTCCGCTCCAATGTTTGTTGAGACAGAACTCCACGATTTCATGAGGGCAGCGCGTCACACCACACTGAAAATGAAATATCAAAGTTCCCACGACACGCAGTAGATCATGTATGCTACCCTGCATACATGCCTAGAAAATCAATGGGACTGGGACCAATCGGCCACGGCTGGGTCACCAAACAAAAAACTGCGGATGGGTTGCGATGGATAGCTAAATGGCAGGAGTACAAGGCCGATCCAAGTAAACCGGGTGGCCGCTACAAGGCTCACGGAGGTCAGCACGATCTTGGGCCGGTGGTGAAACATGGTGAAGGGCTCAAGTCGCCGACCGCTGCTAAAGAATTGTGGCGCACAATTTGTGATTCCATCATGCACTCAAGCCCTTCAACAACACCAGTGCTAACAACGGTTCCGGCGAAGACCCTCACATTCAAACAGTACTGTGAGACCATTTGGCTCCCCAAACACCGAGTTGACTGGAACGAGGACACGAGGCACCACAATGAGACCTACTACTTTGAGACCAAATTGTACCCAGAGTTTGGGGATCGTTTGCTCCGCGACGTGACCGACAAAGAGATTAAAAGCTTCTACAAAAAGCTAGCAAGCGGCTATTCAAAAACCGTGGTGCAACACTGCCGAATTCACACAAGTTCTATTTTTCGGCTGGCTCATGGCACCGGAGTCATCACCACAAACCCGGCTGTAGACATCAAGCTGCCAGACTGTCGGCCTGTTAAAAGAGTCGCAACAGAACTTGATGAGGCGCTTCGAACTATCGAACGACTTCCAACTCGCCGTGACAAGCTGATAGCCAATCTCTTATATTTTGGCGGAGCGCGGCGGGGGGAACTGTTTGCGATCAGATGGAACGATTTCGCTGGTCTCAAGATGAGAATAGATTCCAAAGTTAACCGACACAACAAGGAAGGGAAAGTGAAGACTCAAGCGGGGAACCGAGAGCTGTGGTTGCCCGAAGAGATTGCTACAGAACTTGCGGCGTGGAAAGAGTGGAATGAACGCGCGGACATCGATGACTTTATTTTCGCTTCACGAAAGGGCACACCAATAAACGCCGCGAACTGGCTGAAGCGTGTCTTAAAACCGGCAGCTACCGCCGCTGGAGTCGGCAACGTGACGTTTGCGACTTTCCGGCGTGGCGTCATCACTGAACTACACGACGATGGTGCCTCGGATAAAAGCATTCAACTCCAGGCGGGTCATAGCAACCCTGATGTGACCCGTGGTGTGTACATGCAAGGTAAGGAATCCAGTCGCAAGAAAGCTGTCCAGCAGTTGTTCACGAAGGGCCAGAAAACAGTGTTAAGCCCAGTGGGAACAAACAACAAAAAGTGATCTCTGATCAGTTACCACTGAGTGGGAAGATTCGCTGCTGTGGGAAGATTCATCATCGATAGACTAGTAGCAGTACCAGAAAATATCAAAAAGATAGCCTGTGGAAATCGAATCTTCCCATATCTTCCCATTTTTAGATGCCTAAGTCCTTTGTAATCAACGATGATATACTGCGTGTGAAGCAGGCGCTCTAACCAACTGAGCTACGCGCCCGAAGTGCAAGGCGTTCTTCTATTCTAAACCAACCGAGAAAAACGCTTGCACAATACGGGGAGGGGCTACTTTAACTGGCTGTTGACGGTGTCCCAGTTGATGACATTCCACCAAGCGGCGATGTACTCGGGACGGCGGTTTTGATACTTCAGGTAATAGGCGTGTTCCCATACATCGAGGCCAAGAATGGCTTTCTTGCCGTCCATGATGGGTGTGTCTTGATTAGGGGTTGACAAGATATCAAATTTGCCAGCGGCATCTTTGACGAGCCAAGCCCAGCCGGAGCCGAAGCGGGTGGTGGCGGCCGCGGCGAATTTTTCTTTGAAGGCGTCAAAGCTGCCGAAGGTGCCGGTCATGACGCTGGCAATGTCGCCGGTGGGTGCGCCGCCGCCGTTGGGCGAGAGAAGAGTCCAGAACAAGGAATGGTTGTAGTGTCCGCCGCCGTTGTTGCGAACGGCTGTCTTAATGGTGTCGGTTACGACCGCCAAGTTGTTGGCCAATAATTGTTCGATGGTTTTGTTTTGCAACTCAGGGGCGGATTCCAGCGCCTTGTTGAGATTGTTGACGTAGGCTGCGTGGTGCTTGCCATGGTGAATCTCCATGGTGGCTTTATCGATATGCGGCTCAAGCGCGTCAGGTGCGTAGGGTAGGTTCGGAAGAGTGAATGCCATTGTTATCCACCTACCATATTACGACTTATACGCCGAATTACCAGCCACGATTGTTTCTAGTACGGTGAGTTGAAAATGTTCGGGGTCCCAGGTGAAACGGACTAAGTCGGCTTTCTCACCAGGGACGAGGCCGCGCTGGCGTCCGTAGAGGCGACCGACGCGAGCGGCGTTGGTGGTAGCCATGGAAATGGCTTGGGAGAGGCTGACGGCGCCCAGTTTGACCGTGTTAGCAATGGCCCAATTCATGCGGACGGCGGACCCAGCGAGACGATTGCCGCCACGGAGCACCACGCTGCCGTTGGGCCGTAATTCTACTTCCACTTGCCCCAACTTATACGGGCCTGGTTCACACATAGCGGGCATGACGGCGTCGGTGACTAAGACGCTGCGGTCGAGACCTTTGGCGCGCATCGCCGAGTGAACGAAGACGCGGGGGATGTGAATGCCGTCGACGATAAAGCTCGCGGTGAGGCGTTCGTCGGCGAGCTGGTCCCATATATAGTTTTGTGTTTTGTGAAGGGTGGCATGCGCGGCGTTGCCCAAGTGGGTGGACATGGTGGCGCCGGCGTCGACGGCGGTTTTGATTTGATCGGCGTTGGCTTTGGTGTGGCCGATGCTGGCGACGACGCCTTCGCGCACGATGGCGTTGATGTAGGCGGGAGCTTCGGGCCATTCGGGCGAGATGGTAATGAGGCGAATGTTGCCATCGGCGACTTGCTGCCAGCGATTGAATTCGTCGATGCTGGGCGGCCGGATGTGTTCGAGCGGATGAGCGCCGCGCGGGCCGTCTTCGGGTGAGAGATGCGGGCCTTCGATGTGGAGGCCGGCAAGGGCTTCGCCTTCGGGCATGTTGGCGGCGGTGAATTTGTTTTTGGCCGCGACTAGATTTTTGATGGCGCCGGTGATGCGTTCTTCGGAGCCAGTGATGATGGTGGCGTAGAAGCGCGTGACGCCGGTGCTGAACATTTTCTGAATGGAGCGGGAGATGGCTTCGTGCGAGGATGCGGGGTCGTTGTAATCGACGCCAGCGAAGCCGTTGACTTGCAGGTCGATGAAGCCGGGGGCGACAAAGGAGTCGATTGGTTCGGGGCGCAGGAGGTCATCGACCGCGAGCAAAGCGGCGTTGTGATCGATTTTGAGAATGGAAGATCCGGTGATTGACTTGCCGAGAACACTCAACATAAATGGCCATCCTTGTTTTTTCCACACTTTTCAAACAGCGAAGTGTTCATAAGTAACGGTGATAACAGGAGATAAAACGTGTTGAAAAGCATACGAGAAGAGGAGAATTGCGCTAGCTTTCGAAGCTGCTTCGCGGTACAACTTTAACAGATCCGGCGCGGATGCTTGATCGGCAGGTAATCTCGGGGGAGGTGGCTGCAGTTTAGGAATCCGCGCCCGGATAGTTCGCAATGTTGGCATTGGGCTGGTTGCTTCGGCGATAGGCCCAACACTCAGGGTAGAAATCAGTTTCGCCGGTACTCCACTCATCGGTTTGAAACGGTTTCTGCCCTGTATGTCTTTTAGGGAGCCACTTGAGAATCCGTTAGCAGCCACGCACGACGCCGCCACATTCTTTTGGGACACACTTTGGGTGTACTCATTTGTGGAAGTTTGGAAAGAAGTGAGCTTCGAAAGGTGTGAGTTTGGTGCCTCTTCGTGAAACGGTCGGGCGACCGCGACTACTAATAAACAAAGAGGATCAAATGCGGATTTCATCAGGAGAACTCATACACAACCGAGGCTTGATCGGGAATGGCAACGGAATCAGGCTCCAGCGCGCTAGGAAAATTGCGTGGTGCCTAGCCATTTTTGTATCTGTGGCAAGCGCGCAGTCGACTCTGACAATGCCGACGTACCGGGACGTTTTCGAATTCCGCTCGTACTTGCCGGATGGTCAGGCGACAAAGAGCAATCCAAAGAAAGTCAAGGTGGCTAAGCCGCGCATGGAGGGCAGCTTTACCGGCGGGTACATTGAGGACGCGATTGTTCGCACTCAGATCCGCGTGCGCTTCGATGCTGAATTCTCAATAGAGGATCCAGATCGCGCCGAGTTCTTCTATGGCAAATGCGGATGTTATCGGGGACTTCCTTCAACAAACCCGGCGTACGATCCGAATGCGCCCGGACCGGGGCCGGGGATAGCTGCGCGAGTGAATGCGCAAGAAGTGCACGTCAATTTGGAATACGCGCCCACACGGCGGTTGTCGTTCTTCGCGGATCTACCAGAGCGCTCAATTCAATATACGGCGACCGTGGGTGGGCCGATGGCCAGTGGTAACGGCTTTGGAGATTTCGTGGCAGGTTTAAAGTTTGCGCTGGTGGCTTCGGAGCGTACTTATCTGACTTTCCAGTTTTCGGCGGTCACTCCTACCGGTGATGTTTCGCAGGGCTTGGGTACGAATCATTACAGCGTGCAGCCACTGGTACTGCTGAACCACCGACTCAACGAGCATGTCAGCTTATTGGGTCAATTTGGGGACTTACATCCACTTAGCGGATCGGCAGGTTATCCGACCGCTTCCTCACCGAACGCTTTTTCCGGTGATGTTTTGGAATATGGCTTGGGGATGGGATATCAATTTAAACCCAAGCCGGAGGTAGCCGTTACGCCGTTGCTCGAGTTTGTGGGCTGGCATGTGTTCGATGGGTATTACACGAGTGCAACTGCGGCTGTTCAGGGAGCGGTGCCGGAAGTGTCAGCAGCCGGAACGAATATTGTGAACGTGAAGATAGGAGCGAGGATCTCCTTTCATAAACATCAATCGATATATCTGGGATATGGTGAAGCGGTGACGAATTCGCGCTGGTATAAGGAGATCATGAGATTGGAGTACAAGTACTTGTTTTAGGCGATCGAATTGATCATTCAAGCGGTTTGATGAGCTGACGGAGTTCGGTTTGATCGGAAGGCGGCAAGCCTCCGATCAGACTGCGGCAATTGAAGAGCGCTGCCTGCATGGCTGCGGTGGATTTGTTCTTCTGACACTCCAAGGCTAGGTGGCAGTAGTCCCAAACAAGGTCGTACTTTGATCCGGTTTGCGTCTGCTGCTGAATGGCTTCCTGCAACAGTTCGACGGGATTTGGGGCGCTTCCGCTTTCGGCGAAGTTGGTGAGGGCCTCGCCAAGCCAGATATGAAAGCTGCGGTCCTCTGTCTGGGATGTGGCGTTTCGCAGGAGGGCGATGGCTTGCTCGTAATCGGACCTCTTGTTAAACATGCCGGCACGGGTGCTGATGAAGAGACCGAGGCGGGCGGTTAAATAGAACGCAGGCTTGGCCAGATCTCGCGTCAAATCAATGGCCTTACGATTGCGCTCGGAAGCGAGCGCTTGGTTTGAGTCTGCAAGTAATTGGGCTGAGTTGTTGTTGAATTCAGCTAAATGCAGTTTAAATTCAGCGTTGCCTGGGTCTGCCTTGACCAGCTTTTCACCAATAGCGATAGCCTCATCCAATAAAGAGATAGCTTCTGGGGTGGGACCGGCGGTTTTGTAGAGGAACCGTGCGAGGTTGTTCTTGGCGTTAGATAGGTCGCGTTGCGCGGTGGGAGTGGAAAGCGGGGTGAGCATGCCGATGGCTGTGCGGAAGTCGGTAGCGGCAGCCGGATAGAGGCCGATGAATTGTTCCAAAATGCCGCGGTCATCATAGGTTTCGGCAAGTTTTTCGCGGAACGTTTCATCGGAAGGAAAGCGCCGGGTGAGGTCGAGTCCAACAGCCACAGCGCTATCGAAGGCCGTTTTTGCATCGGAGTTATGGGCGGGAATTGGCCGCTCTGTTTCGCCGAGCCACAGATAGGCGTCGGCCAAATCGCGCGCGTATTGTGACTGTTGGGGGTAATCGCGGACCAGGTCGCGTAACGCGGCGATGGCGGTTTGATACTCGCGGATGGCTGCCTCAGGATCGGCACGCATGCGATAGAGGTCCCCGGCGCGGAAGTGTTCAATTGCGGCGGAACGGCGCAGGTCTTCGCTATTCAGGTCACTTTTCCGGAAGCGGTTGTAGATGGACTTGGCGTGGTTGATCAACTGCTGGCGGAAGGCCAAGGTCTCAGGCGCCTCGTCGGGCACTTCGACTGAGTGGCTACCGGCGAGATCGGAGAGATCTTCTAAAGCGTCTTGGGCAATTTGCTTGTTGTAAGTGGCGTGGTGCTCGGCAATGCGGGCAACAATGAGGGCGCTGACCGCGAAGACGCTGATGGCGGCGAACAGTGCGACCACCAAGCGAGTTTTGCGAAGTGACCGTTCGGCTTGTAGACGGGCGGTTCGTTCATTTTCGGCCTGTTGTTCGCTGCGCCGCTTGTTACGGCTTTCGCGGATGACAGGGACAAGAAGATCGTGGGTGATTTCGATACGACGAACCCGGCCGCGCTGTTCAGCGCGAATGACACGGCGGCGGATGAGACAGTCCACATCGTCACGGGACCCGGGAACATCGGGGACGAGATTCGCAGCAACGGTATCGCGATAGCCGGGGTCAATGATCAGGCGTTCTTCGAGGAAGCTGCGGACGGCGGGATGGATGCCGGCAACGGCACGGTGGTAGAAATCACGGAGAATCTCGTCACGGCTTCCTTCGAGGAGGTTCGCCGTAATATTCGATTCACCGCGCGCTTTGCGCCTTTCGTTAAACTCGCTGCACATGACGCTGAGCAGCGCAGGGTCGACGGTCAGTTCTGTCAATTCCCGCTCAGGAGTTTCATCGGCAGCGACGAATCGGACAATGCGTTCGGCGACCGCAGGAGAGATGAGTTGAGGCGACTGACTGGCAGCGCGCAAAGCAGCCGATCCATCCATGGCGAGAAGGCGTTGACGATGAGCTGCGATTGAGGGGATCAGGCCGCGAAAATCGTCTAAACGAGCGACGTAATCGTCTCGCATGCTGATGACGATGCGGTAATAATGACGTTGGAAGACGAACTTAGCGCTGTCTTCGGGATGCTGGGTGAGCCATTCCTGGAGTTCGTCGGGAGGATGCCCTTCGGCCAATTGCGAAAGCTGGGTCATGAACTCCCGAGCGGCGGGGCTGAGAATACCGCGAGGACTGCCGAGCGTGAAGACTTCTTCGAATTGATCAAAGAGGAGCACAGGAGTGACGAGGCGGTTGCGAGAATCCCAAAAGTTTTGATCGCGACGATGGAAATATTCCCAAAGACTGGCGAGTTCGTCGGAAGGCGGCGCTTCGATGCCCGCGTCTTTCGATTGGAGGAGGATGGCGCGTTTAATTTGAGTAATTGGGTCTGGCGCGTGGGCTGAGAAATCAAGACGAACGCGGATGGGCAGAGAACCGTCTTCGCGCAAAAGGGGGACAAGGCCGGCCTGAAGGAGCGAACTTTTGCCAATTCCCGACGCGCCATAAAGCACTGAGATTCGAGACCGCCCAATGAGCGCTTGCAATTCACGAACTTCTTGCGAGCGTCCGCGGAAAAAGCGCTGATCGGATTCGCGGAAGGAGTCAAGTCCGGGCCAAGGATTTTCTTCGTCGAGAGGCGGACGTTGAGACTCGAGGGACGCAGAAACGGGGGCGCTCACCGGAGGCCCACCTTTTGTTGCTGCACGCGCCGGTACAAAAATTTAAGGCGAGTGAGGAACTCGTCGCTAACTTGTCCGCCGGGAAGGTTAGTCCATTGGACTTTCGCGAAGACTTCGGGAATGCGGGGGTCTTGCGCGCCGGTACCGTCGATGCTGACGGGAAGAAGGAAGACGTCGTCGGAATCACGGGAATGAAAGGCGGCGCTGGCTTCAAAAACGTCGAGGGCCGCATTCCACTCCCTGCGGAAATAGCCATCGGTTAGGACATTTTGCGATATGACAACCAGGAAGAGAGCGCACTGTTCGATTTTGTTGTGCAGCTTGGTAGCCCAATTTTCGCCGGCAACGAGACCCTGCCTATCGAAAAAAGTATCGACGCCGGCGTGGTTCAGCGCAGTGTTGATGCACTCCGCGGCAGTTAGATCTTCACTGGCATAGCTGATGAATATGAAGGGACCGGTTTGAGGCGTGCTATCTTCATTGTGGATTTTACTCCAATCGACCGAGCCGGGATGAAGATCTGTCCAGCGTTGATGAAGCTCGGCGATAAACTCGCATGGTCCGATACCCGGGAAAACGGTGGTGCCGCGGCTAAAGGTTTTAAAAAACTCCAAGAGGTTTTTGTCCTGTGCCACGGCTTGGTCGGCTACAAAGACCGGCAGAGTGCCGCCCTGGGAAAATCGGACGTTGCGCCAGCAGCGAAGGAAGAAGCGCGCGATCCAATCATCAAAGCGGCAGCCCAGTATGAGGAGGGCGCGGGGCTCCATTTCGCTGTAGAGCCGTGGTGGAACGCGCTGAGCGGAGAGGAGAGAGCGGATAAATTCAAGAATGTCTTCGTTTGTGACCGCGAATGACTGAGTGGCGGCCAGCTTGCCGAGAACGTGATAGACGATAGGTGGCTGAGTTTGCGAGAGGGGCGCGGGCAGATCGTCGAACTTGGAGAGGGTATAGGTGAGGACTTGTGTTTTGGGTGTGGCGCCGCTAAAACGTACCTGCGCAATGGCATGCTCCAGAAAGCTGACGAAGGTTGTGGTGATGAACAGGCGAAAGGCCGGGATGGAGGCCAACTGCAAGAGAGCTTGGGGCACCGGGAGGCTTTCGCTCCGGGCAAGAAGAAAAAGTGTGGAGTAGACGTCGTCAATCTCGCCCCGAGCCGCCAGATGCCGGACGGCCACTTCGTTCAACTCAGTGCCCAGGGGCAACTCGTCACACGAAACATCGAGGCGGTTCGCGAGTTTGCGGGCAAGGAGCGAATAGTAAGAGGTTGTACCGTCTCCGTGGTTGACCTGCAGACTCCCGGAGCCGACTACAGGGATGACGCGTCCCTCCTCCATATAACCAATGAGCTTCGCCCAATGCGTTTCGATGTCAGCCAAGAAAATTCTCCCGAACGGGTGATCACAAACGACCCGAAAGAGTTCGTTTACACAATGTTACTGATTTAGAAGCAAGATGCAAGCAGATAGATTGTGCGCGGAGGATGTAGGGGCTACCGATGATAAGAAAGAAAATATAGATGCAGGTGTTTTTCGCCGTCAATGCAGTGTCACGTGACCCATTTGGAAATCAATTTACGCTTTACAGTATTGGAGGCGTAACTTGAATCCTTGGATCTGTGCTCTTCTTATCAGCACCTCCGGCGGCGTCGGTGGTTTCGCTAACGCTCTTATGAGCAACAATGGCTTCGCAATGCCCCGACGGGTGGAGGGAATTTGGTGCCCGGGCGCTTTTTCAACGGTGTTGATTGGTGCATTCGCGGCGTGGGCATCCTGGTCTTTCTATGGTTCGGGAGTTGAGATTGACCTGGCGAACGCCGTAGTGCGACCGCATTTACAAATGCCTGCGTTGGCCGGTGCCTTTCTTATCGGCGTCGTTGGCGGCAAATGGATTACTAACGAAACGGACAAGTTGCTGTTGCGAGAAAGTGTGAAGGTTGCGGCAAGCAAAGATGTTCCACAGGGCAAGGTGGACGAGATAGCGACGGGGACACCGCTGCAAGTTTTGAAGACAGTGAAGGCTATTTGATTTAAACGCTTCGCTGCAACGCTAGTGGCGGCCAGGCGGGGAAAGCGACACCTACGAACTATCGAGGATTAGCGAGGAACATATTGTTATGGCTTCGGATAACAAATTTACATGTGTCATTGACGATCACGGCTCAGAGGATCGCTTTAGCGCAGAAGTAACGGTTGAAAAATGCTTGGTATGCCGACCGGAAGAGTCTACAAAGAAAACGCAAATCGCTGACATCTATATCGAGCCGGTTTCTGATCGCGTATTCTTTTATTCGTCTAAGAAGAACTGGAATAAGAAGCCGGGTTCATTCAATGTTCCGACCAAAGAGAAATCCGGGAGCCACAACCATTTCGTTCTCTTCGAACTGAGCGGAGCAGGAATGTACATTGTTCGCGATAACCATCGACGTGAAATCGTGCGGCGCACCTGTTCGATATGGGATTTAGGCCAGTCTTTTGGCGAACAGGTTATGAAGGCTCTCAATGCAGGTTGATATGAAAATGCCTTAGGTTGGCCCAACACCCACACGTCTTGAGTGCATTCTCCGGCACTGAGACAGGGAATTTTCGTGTACCGGCCCGTTAACCTTCGTCAGTTGGAATGGGCGGGCGAGGGGTTTGCTTTGACGAGGACTCTGATCCAAGCGGCTCACGGAACGGTTCCACCGAAATGCGTTCATAACGCACTTCCAGGACATCCAGGTATTCGGTACCTCCCGGCGCTTGGAGCACAACGCTGTCGCCCGCTGCCGACTTGAGCAACGCGCGGCCCAGAGGCGACACCCAACTGATGTGGTTACGGTCGAGATCGACTTCGTCGGTGCCCACGATGCTCACCACTCGCTCCACGCCCGCGGCGTTGGCATAGCGCACGGTGGCGCCGAAGAATGCTGTGGTGGCGGCTTGCCCCGTTCTTGGCTTTTCCGGGTCGACCACTTCGGCAGCTTCGATCCGCTTGCCGAGAAAGCGAATGCGTCCATCGATTTGCCGCAGGCGCCGCTTGCCGTACTGATAGTCGGCGTTTTCACTGCGATCGCCGTTACTGGCGGCCCACGCCACTACCTGCGTCACGGCCGGGCGTTCCCGGTTGAGGAGAAAGCGGTGCTCCTCTTGGAGACGCTGCAGGCCACTCGGAGTTATGTAGTTCTTACCTGGTGTCGCAGGCTCGTCCGCTTTCGGTATTCTGGTAAACCCTTTTCGCATCTCGGTGTCCTTCCAGCGCAAATCAGGTGGGTACCGCCGCCAACACGGTCGCGAGAAATTCAGACGGCACAGCGGCCTCAAGATTGATTGGTTCTCCCGTGATGGGGTGGTGGAATTTCAGAAATTGGGCGTGCAGGAAATATCCTCCATCGCCGGGGAGGCCGGGGAGATTTTCAAGGGGCTGGCCTGTTACGCCGTACAGAGGATCGCCCACGAGGGGATGGCCGATGGAGGCTAGATGGATTCTGATTTGATGAGGGCGGCCCGAACTTAGGCTCACCTCAAATGTTGTAGTGCTGGCGGAGCGTGAGAGCACCTTTGCCTGTGACTTTGACGGTTTACCACTTGCGTTGGCGGCCCACACGGAACCGATGAGCGGGTGCGGTACGAGGCCGATAGGTGTGAGGATTTCGTAGGCGTCGCGCTGGGCTCGGTTTTGAGCCAGTGCCCGGTAGATTTTTTGAATCTTGGGTGTGTTCCAGTTTGCGAATAGATGAGAGGCCGACTGCGGAGTTTTGGCGAAGAGGACGATGCCGGTGGTGGCTCGGCCCAAGCGGTGGACCGGATTTGCGTTAGGGGTTCGCCTTTGCACGCAGCGCAGGAGGGTGTTTTCCATGAAGCCGCCGCCGGGGAGGGTGGGGAGCCCGCTCGGTTTGTTTACGGCCAACAGATGGGAGTCTTCGAACAGCACTTCGAAGTGTTGAGGGGCGTCTGGCTCGATCCAGGGTGGACGGTTCCAGACGAGGGTTTGGTCTAAAGTGAGCGGCTCTCTTCCGGTGGCGGTGACGCCGTTGAGGGTGACTTCGCCGTTGCTTAACTTTTGTTGCCAGGCTTGTGGGGTTGAATGGGGGTAAAGGCTTGCCAAGTGCGAGAGCAGGGTTTGCCCGTGGTATTTGCTACTGATGATGGAGGTGTACGCATAGCCCCGGTTGAGCATGTAGTTTGAGTGTAAGCCAGGGGATCTGGGCGCATATGCCACAATCCCTTTGTAGAAGGATATGTCAGGGGCCGGGCGGTGATGCCAGCCCGAATTTTCTCGGACCGTTCTGACTACGCGCCGACGGGTACTTTTTCACGGACGTTTGAGATGTAGGTCAGCCAGCCGAATTCATCTTTGGCGGAGCCATCGACGATTTCGAAGAAGCGCTTTTGGATTTTCTCGGTGATGGGGCCGCGGGAGCCGGAGCCGACCTTAATTTTATCGACGGAGCGGATGGGGGTGACTTCGGCAGCGGTTCCAGTGAAGAAAACTTCGTCGGCGATGTAGAGGAGTTCGCGCGGGATGATGGTTTCCACCACGGGCACACCGAGTTGGCCCGCGATTTTGACGATGGTGTCGCGCGTGATGCCGGGCAATACTGAGGCACCGAGGGGCGGCGTGAGAAGCTTGCCGTCACGTACCAGGAAAATGTTTTCGCCTGAGCCTTCGCTGACATAACCGGCTTCATCGAGTGCTATGCCTTCGGTGTAACCGTTGGCGGCGGCTTCCATGCGAATGAGTTGCGAGTTCATATAGTTTGCACCGGCCTTGGCGAGCGCGGGCAGAGTGTTGGGTGCGATGCGCGTCCAGGAAGAGACGCAGACATCGACACCATCTTTCAGAGCAGCCTCGCCGAGATAGCGGCCCCACGGGAAGCACGCGATGTAGGTTTCGATTGGATTGTTGTTGGGCAGGACGCCGACATCGCCGTAACCGCGCAGGACGAGGGGTCGAACATAGCAGGAACTCATGTTGTTGACGCGAATGACATCAAGCATGGCATCAGTCAACTCATCGATGGAGTATTTCAAGTCCATGCGGTAGATTTTTGCTGAATCAACGAGGCGGCGCATATGCTCACGGGGACGAAACACGGCAGGGCCTTGCTGAGTTTCGTAGCATCGTACGCCCTCGAAGACCGAGCTGCCGTAGCTTACAACGTGGGAAAGGACATGGATCTTGGCGTCGTTCCAGGCGATTAAGCGGCCGTTATGCCAGATCTTCTCGGTAGGCTGCAACATTCACCGATTATAGCGTTATAAAGGCGAATCGCAGAAGTTCAGGCTTCCATGTCTTCTTCATAGCCATCCAACGGATCTTGTTCATCATCATGTTTCTGGGCCATGTTGATGTGTTCCGCGGAACGGCGCTGCCATTCTTTGGCGCGGCGGAGACGGCGATCGACGTCAATGTTGACGTAGAAACGGCGCTGGCATTCGCGGCAGCGATAGGCGACTTTACCCATCCAGCGCATGAAGCTGTCCTTCAGCTTGCGTTTGCGTGAACGGCTGATGTCGTTGGAATTACAGCTCGGACACATCGCCTCTCCTCTCCGCCGAACACCTAGAACGAAGGTGAAACTCTAGGTCTTGGATAACACCACATTACAACACACGCTCCGTATCTTTACGGTAGTCGTTTTACATTGTGTCGTACGGCTACGGATCGGGTTCGAAGGAATGCGCGATCATTGGTATAGGAAGCAACGGAATGCCCGGAGGGAGGGCATTTGCTAGGTTGCACCTAATGGCGACATGAAATTACGCAAGATAGGAATCGGGGTCGTGTTGTTAGCGGCTATCAGTTTTATGATCAATTCAACTTCGGCGGCGAGTGAACCGCCCACAGTCGGGCAAGCTGCGCCCACATTCACGCTGCCTTCGCAAGACGGCTCACCTGTAAGCCTGGAGCAATTTCGCGGCAAATGGGTGCTGCTGTATTTTTACCCGAAAGACAATACTCCCGGCTGCACGCTGGAGGCGCACAATTTTCAACGTGACCTGCGTCAGTACGAGAGCCTTAACACGGTCGTGGTGGGTGTGAGTTTGGATTCTGAGGCGAGCCACAAGAGCTTTTGTACGAAGCAGGGTTTGACGTTCAAACTACTAGCCGACAAAGAGAGGGAAGTGACTACGAAGTACGGTTCGTTAAAAAGTATGTTGGGGATCAAGATGTCGGCGCGCAATACGTTTCTGATTGACCCTCAGGGAAATATTGCGAAGGTGTGGCTGGGTGTGCAGCCATCTAGCCATAGCGCGGAAGTTTTGAAAGAGTTGGAAGGACGCGAAGGGAAGAAGGGCTGAGTGAACGTGAAGCGGCTGATTGTTGGGATAGTGGTTTGGGGCGTAACGGCGAGCTCGCTGCTGGCTTGGGGGCCGATTGGCCATATGACCGTTGCTTATGCCGCGTATCAGCAGTTGACGCCGGCTGTGAAGACTCGCGTTGCTGCGCTGTTGAAGTTGAATCCCGACTACCCGAACTGGGACAAACAGATTCCGGCGGGGACTTCGCCGGAGGATCATGACCGGATCATTTTTGTAGCCGCGTCTATTTGGGCGGACGATATTAAAGGCGAGTCCCAGTATTCCGACGACGGACCGGACCCGGGAGGAAATATTCCTGGCGGCCCGAATTCAGCTCTCAATGTCGGGTATAGCGATTTATTGCGGCATAAGTATTGGCACTTTATCGATGTGCCGTTTTCTCCGGACGGCGCCAAGCTGCCGGACATTCCGGCACCCAACGCGCAGACGCAGATTGACGCTTTTCGCGCGGTGCTTGCTTCGGATCAACCGGATGAATTGAAATCGTATGATCTGGTTTGGCTGTTGCACATGATTGGCGATATACACCAGCCGCTGCATGCGACGGCGCGCATTACGCAGGGGGACTTGGCTGGTGATGCGGGTGGCAACAAGGTGAAGTTGTTGGGCGATGCGGACTCAAATCTGCATTCGTATTGGGATAATTTGCCCGGTTCGGAATACCAGTTTTGCGCGAAGAAGGTGCATTGCGTTGACCGCGCGGCGGTGCTGAATACGATTTTACCGGTGCCTGATACGAGTGCGGCGGGCGAGGTGAAGACGGCCGTTTGGGTTCACGAAAGCTTTGACGCGGCGCAGACGGTAGTTTATCAAGCACCCATTGGAAAACGAGAAGGGCCGTACACGATTGTGCCTTGGTCGGCGTATGAGACGAGTGCCCAACAATTAGCGTTGGCTCGCCTTGCGGTTGCCGGTGCGAGACTGGCCCAGGTGTTGAATCACGAATTGAAGTGACGCGCTAAGAGAAGCAAGAGAAACAAGGTGGTTGGCACCAACGCCACGGCTGAATACAATAGGGCGCGCTTGTGGGCGGGCTTGGGCGCGGCTGTTTGGGGCAGGCTGACCTGCTCTGGATTTTCCAGATCAAAGGCGAGATCGGCCGCGGACTTATAGCGATTTCTTGGATCGCGCTGCAGCACCTTCTGCAGAATGGTTTTCCAGTGTGGTGCGACTTCTGGATTCAGCTGTTCGATCGGAAGCGGATCGTTCAGCAGGCGATCGTTCATGATGGCGAACGGATTGCTGCCGCGGAAGGGCATCTGTCCACTTAGCATTTCGACTATCATGACGCCAAGAGCGTAGAGATCGCTGCGTGCGTCGCCGCGCTGCCCTTTGACTTGCTCGGGCGAAATGTAATCGGCGGTTCCCATCACTTGCGATAATTTGCCGAAGGTCAGACGACGGGCGCCGGCTTTGGCGGCGATGCCAAAATCGATGAGCTTGACGCTGCCATCGGCGGAGATCACCACGTTTTCCGGTTTCAGATCGCGATGGACGACGCCGTTCTTATGAATGTAGGAAAGGATATCGCAAATGGCCAAGGCGATGTTTGTGGTTTGTTCGGAGGTCAGTTTGCCCTGGCGATGTAAGAGCTGGCGCAGGGAGGTGCCTTCCACCCATTCTGTCGCCATATACACGCGGCACGGATGATCGTCTTGGATTACTTTGGGGACACCGGGATGATCGAGTTGACGGCCGATGTCGGCTTCGCGGTGAAAACGGTCGTAGAAAAGAATGTCGGCTTCAGCGTCTTCTTGCGGGACTTTGAGCGCCACATTGCGGCCGGTTTCGAGATCAACAGCCTTGAAGACGGAGGAGGTGGGGGTGTGGGCGATTTGTTCTTCGATGCGGTAATGATCGAGTTGATCACCAATAGCAAGTGACATGTCACTTAGCAGCGTAAATCTAAGGTGCTAAAGAATTCATAAAAAAAGCATATGGGAAAAGTAGAGACGGGCCTTATTGGACCCGCCATTCCTGAATTCCTGCGGACGATTCGGGTTGCATTTCGATGACCAGGCGAAGGGCCTGTGTTTTTACGGGTTTGAATGTGACTTGGTTGTACTTGTCTTTTTCGATTGGATACGGGCCTTGCGCAGCGACCGGTTTCCAATCGTTGCCGTCACGATAAAGGAGCTGCCATCTGGCGGGGAGGCTGATATCGCGTCTGTCTGGAGTGATCTGCCAATAGACAGCGCTGGTTGAGATTTGGGTGGCTTGCGGAAAATCGTATTGAATCCACTCTTGCGAGCCGCGTTTGGGCAGCCAGTTATAAGAGGAACTGCGATCGGCGGAAGAGTTTGGCTCTTCTTGATCGGCCACAAGATGAGGATCGCGCGCGCCGTTTTCGGCCATGGTGGGGCCGGATGACGTGACTTTACTGATGGTGGCGAGAGTAGGGAAGGGCGTGGGATGTGCTAGCGCGGCCCTCGAAGCGATCCAGACTTCCATTTGACCGGGGCCGCGGTTGGCCCAGGCGTAATAGGGAATGGCTGTAAAGGGTTGCTCAGAGTGCTGTAGTTGATGATGCGCGTCGAAGCGATAGGCGAGTGCTTTGCCTTTGAGCACTTCGATGCCGTTGAGTTTGTTGGCGTCGAATTCGGCAGCGAATGTTTGCTGCGGCTCGAGTACGAGATTGCGCACGTGCTTGTCGGGACTATCGGCCCACTCGGCGCAATAGACGATGGGGCCGCGCTGCAAAGCCACTCTGTCGCGATCGGCTTCCACCTTTTCGTTGGCGATGACGCGGTGGACGGGCATGGGGAGGGTGAGAGTGACGGTGTCTCCTTTATGCCAAATACGCGTGATGGTGGCGTAACCGTGATCTAAGGCGGTTGATTGATCTTGGCCATTTACTTGGAGGTGAACTGCGGGAGTTAGAGATTGATCGGAGAACTTATAGAGATCTCCAGGAACGGCTTCGCCACGCGCCCAGCCGGGTATGCGGACCTTGAGGGAGAAATTAGCGGGTGCTGAGGGGTTGATCGTGATTTTAATATTGCCGTTCCAGGGATAGCGAGTTTCTTGCGCGATGTTGATCTTCCGGCCGGACGCCATGGTGATCTCGGCTGTGTTGCTCATGTAGAGATTGACATAGAGTGAGTCAGCCCGTTGCGCATAGATATAGCCCGGAATGGAAGGCATGAAGCGAGTGATGTTACCAGGACAACAGGCGACTCCGAACCAAGGGCTGCGGTGATGCTGGCCGTTCGATTCGAGCGGATTCGGATAGAAATAAGTTTTGCCATCGAGTGAGACGCCGGAGATCAGGCCGTTGTAGAGGGTGCGCTCGAAGACGTCCACGTATTTAGCGTCGCCGTGCAGGAGGAAAAGGCGCTGATTCCAGAAATCGTTGCCGACGGCGGCGCAGGTTTCGTTGTAGGCGGTCATGTTGGGCAACTGATAATTTGCGCCGAACGCTTCACCTTCGCCGAGCGCGCCGATGCCGCCAGTTATATAGAGTTTCTTATCGACAACGTTTTGCCAGATCTGATCGATGGCTTTGAGATAGGAGGTGTCACCGGTGAGCGCGGCGACGTCGGCCATGCCGGAATACATATAGGTGGCCCGAACGGCGTGACCTTCGGCTTCGGTTTGATCTATGACGAGAATGTCTGCCTGGTTGTAGCTGTTGCCGCCTGGGCCGCGACTGTCGAGCAGGAACTTGGCTAGATCCAGATATTGCTGGCGGCCGGTGACGCGATAGAGTTTGACCAAACCCATCTCAACGATTTGATGGCCGGGATAGATTTTCTTTTTGCCTGGGCCGAAGGTGGCGACTAAGAGGTCGGCACTGCGGAGGGCGACGTCGAGGAGTTTGCGATCGCCGGTGGCTTGATAATTCGCGGTGGCGGCTTCGTAAAGATGGCCTAGGTTATAGAGTTCGTGACTGAGGACTTCTTCGTTCTGCCAGCGTGCGGTGCCTGCCCACTCATGCGGGTGTTGAGGATCAATGGAGCGGGTGGTGTAGAGATAGCCATCGGGTTCTTGCGCCTCGGCGATCTTGTCGATCAGGCTATCGACATAGGCTTGGAGTTTTGGATCCGGAGTGACGCTCAAAGTGTAGGAGGCGCCCTCGATTACTTTGTACGGGTCGGTGTCGTCGAAGGGAAAGCCTGGCGCGTGTTTGTCGGTGAGCGTTTCGCCGCGAATGGCTTTGGCGGCCCGGACGAAATTCTCGATACGGCCAGTGCGCTCACATTGATCGAAGGCGGTGGGAATACTGACGCGGCGATTGGTTTCTATTTTGGGGGCCCAGAATTGATCGGTGACGTGAACCTGATTGAAAGGGACAGGCTGAATCGGGTAATCGGTTTGGGCCGGTGTTTGGATCGGAAATAAAAATAGGAGCAGAAATGTTGCTCCTGTTTTCGAGAGGACCTTGGGAGTGTTCAAGTTAAGCCAGGGCGAGGTTTAGATTTTCGATGGCTTCATCGATCTCGGCGGTGTTTTTATACCCAACAGTGACAGCATCGACGCCGGCATTTCTGAAGGCGAAACGCATGGCGGCTTTGCGGTCGTCACGATTGGTGAAGGCACCTTCGCCTACGAGCTTCATGCTGATGACGCCCATGCCGTCGCTCTTGACTTGTTTGACGTGATCGACTACTTCGGGAACGTTGCCAGGTTCATGCGTGTTGAAATCTTCGCCGTCCATTTTAGTGCCACGGTGGTTCATGCGGATCATGGCAATTTCGAGCCACTTGTTGCCGGGAAACTGGCGGAGGGCGGGGAGGCCATGTACGGATGCGCCGTAGCCGACGAGCGCTTGCTTCTGTTTGGCTTCGAGGATGCCGTCTTGCCAGCGGACTGTGTCGGTAGGCCACGATGCGACGTGTTGATAGTGCATGAGGAGCACGTCGAAATATTCGGTCTGGGCGAGCTTACGCAGTTCGTCTATCTTATCCATGGGATCGACGCCGGGACGTGTGGTGACTTTCGTCATGATTCGATAAGAGTCGCGAGGCAGGCCTTTGAGCGCGATGCCTAACATCTTATGCATCTCACCGTAAGACTCAGCGGTCTCAAAGAAACGCACGCCGTTGTCATAGGCATAGCGAACTAAACGTGTGAACTGGTCTTGCCCCAAGTCGCGTTGCACTTGGCCGCTTATGGTGCCAGTGCCGAACGCGAGACGCGTGACTTTGACGCCAGATTTGCCGAGAGTGACCCAATCGGTGGCTTTGCCGCCGGTAGCGGCAGTTGCTGAAAGGTTAACGCCTCCGACGAGCGCGCCCGCGGCGAGTCCCGTCTTTAAGAATTTGCGTCTGGAGCAATGTGACATTTTCTGATCCTCGATTCGGTCATCGTATCACTAAATAGGCAGGGCTGCGGATGGGTTGGTGGTTGTGCGAGATGCGAACTTGCGCGCTCGTGGAAAGCGCGACCTGGAAAGGTCGCGTGCTGCCACGAATGGCCGCCCTACGCGACGACGGAGGAAAGCGAGTAGTGGAAAGCATGGTGCGAATCAGCGGGCGCGCGATTTGCATCGAACATGAGTGATCTTTAACACGCAGCTTTCAAAAACTCCGTACTACTACGTGCCAGCGATCGCTTTCGGTTTGTTTGCGCTGTCTTCGTGTCAGCAACAACAAGCGGCGCAACCAGCACCGCCCCCGCCGGAAGTGGGTATTTCTACGGTGGAGAGCAAGGATGTTGTTACATATGGCGACTGGGTAGCGACATTGGACGGTAATGTTACAGCGCAAATTCAACCGCAAGTTTCAGGCTACCTAATTCGGCAAACTTATCGCGAGGGTTCGTTCGTTCACAAGGGTGACGTTCTGTTCGAGATTGATCCGCGGCCTTTTCAGGCAGTGCTGGATCAAGCAAAAGGGCAACTGGCGCAGGCGAAAGGACAACTGGGACAGGCGGAAGCTTCGCTGAAGTTGTACTCCATCAATGTGAATCGAGACACGCCGCTGGCGGAAGCGCACGCGATTGCGCAGAGTCAACTCGACAATGATTTACAAACGCAAAAGCAGCAGGAGGCGGCGGTAGAGACAGCGAAGGCGTCGATACAAGCGGCGGAAGCGACGGTTGAACAGGCACAACTGAATGTCGGATTTACGAAGGTTCGTTCGCTCATTGATGGGGTTGCGGGCATCGCGGCAACGCAGATTGGGAATCTGGTGAGTCAGACTACGGTGTTAACGACTGTGTCGCAAGTGAATCCGATCAAGGCTTACTTTCCGATTAGCGAGCAGGAGTATTTGCAGGTTTCGCAGCGGATTCAACCCGGAGCGAATTCGGATTGGCTGAAGCACAGCGCCATGGTTCCGCTGCAACTCACGCTGAGTGACAACGCGGTTTATCCGCAGAAGGGCCACATCGTCTTTGCCGACAGGCAAGTAGATCCGCAAACGGGGACCATTCGCATTGTGGGAGCGTTTCCGAATCCTGGCAACCTTCTTCGTCCAGGGCAGTTCGGGCGCATCCGCGCGCAAACGGGTGTGACGCATGACGCCTTGCTGGTACCACAGCGGGCAGTCACGGAGTTGCAGGGTAAGTACCAAGTGGCGGTTGTGGGCAGCGATAACAAGGTACAGATTCGGCCGGTTAGCGTCGGTCCGCGCGAGGGCGAATCGTGGGTTATCACTAAAGGCTTGCAAGCAGGCGAGCGAGTGGTGAGTGAGGGCGTGAGTAAAGTTCGAGAAGGATCTCCTGTCATACCGAAACCGGACGATCACAAGAGCGCGGGAGCGTAAACGATGGCTCGATTTTTTATTAACCGCCCTATTGTGGCGATGGTCATCGCCATCATTATGGTGATTGTCGGAGCGGTAACATTTGAGACGCTGCCGACCGCGCAATTTCCCGATATTGTTCCGCCGGAGATTTTGGTGCAAGCGACGTATCCCGGAGCGGATGCGGAGACGCTGGTGCAATCGGTAGCTACGCCGATTGAGCAGCAAATGTCAGGGGTAGATCACTCCAATTATTTTTATTCGACTAGCGCGAACAACGGACTTACGCAGATTACGGTTGATTTCAAGGTTGGCACGAATCCTGATATTGACCAGGTGTTGACGCAGTTGCGGACTTCGCAGGCACAGTCGCAATTGCCATCGATTGTGAATACGGCCGGATTGACGGTGACGAAGTCTTTGACTTCGCCGTTGATGCTGGTGGCGTTGTATTCGCCGCACGGGACGTATGACAACATTTTTCTGGCGAATTACGGGTACATCAATTTAGTGGATGAGCTGACGCGAGTGAATGGCATATCGCGCGTGCAGGTGTTTGGAGCTGGGCAGTATGCGATGCGGATTTGGGTGAAGCCGGATCAACTAGCGAAGCTGCAAGTGACGGTGCCGCAAATTTTGGCGGCGGTGCAGACGCAGAACACGGTGAATCCGGCCGGGCAGATTGGGGCGGAGCCAGTTCCCACGGGGCAGCAATTTAGTTATACGGTGCGCGCGCAAGGCCGGCTTACGTCGCCGGAAGAGTTTGGCAATATTTTGATTCGTGCGAATCCAGATGGTTCCACGCTGCGTTTGAAAGATGTGGCGCGGATTGAATTGGGTGCGCAGACTTACAACATCACGAGCCGGTTTGATGGGAAGCCGGCGGCGATTCTGGCACTGTATCAACTGCCGGGTTCGAACGCGGTGCAGGCGGCGCTGAACGTACGGGCTAAGATGGCGGAATTGCAAAAGCGGTTTCCGCAGGATTTGACGTCGGAAGTGAGTTTGGATACGACTAAAGCGGTTACGGCTGGCATGAAGGATATTGAACGCACGCTGCTGGAATCTTTGGCGTTAGTGGTGTTGGTTGTCTATATTTTTCTGCAGGGTTGGCGCGCGACGTTGATTCCGTTGTTGGCGGTGCCGGTTTCGTTGATTGCGACGTTTGTGTTGTTCCCGGTGCTCGGGTTTTCGATCAATACGCTTTCGCTGTTCGGATTAGTGCTGGCGATTGGATTGGTGGTGGATGACGCCATTGTCGTGGTGGAGGCGGTTGAGCGGCACATTGAAGAGGGGATGACGCCGCGTGATGCCGCGTTTAAGGCGATGGAGGAAGTGTCGGGGCCGGTGGTGGCGATTGCGCTGATTCTGGCGGCGGTGTTTATTCCCACGATTTTTATTCCCGGCATTACCGGTCGGTTGTATCAGCAGTTTGCGGTTACGATTGCGATCTCGGTTTTGTTTTCGGCCTTTAATGCGTTGTCGCTGAGTCCGGCGCTTTCGGCGCTTTTATTGAAGCCGAAGAAAGAGACGAAAGGGCCGCTGGCGAAATTCTTCAAAGGGTTCAACAAAGTCTTTGGCAAGACTACGGATGGGTATATCAGCATTTCGGGATTGTTGATGCGTAAGGCGGTCTTCAGTGTGGTTTTTATCGCGCTGATTGCCGCGCTGATATTGCCACTCTCTAAGAAACTGCCGTCTTCGTTTTTGCCGACGGAAGATCAGGGATACATGTTTGTGGCGCTGCAATTGCCGGATGCTTCGTCTTTAGAGCGCACATCGGATGCGGCTAAAGAAGTGGAGAAAACGCTGCTGAGTACGCCTGGCATTGACAGCGTGACGTCGGTGGTAGGGTTCAGTTTGCTGAGTGTTACGCAAAACACGTACAGCGCGTTCTTCTTTGTGAATTTGAAACCTTGGGAGCAGAGAAAAGCGGCCAATCAACAGCTTGAGGCCATTTTAGGGAATGTGGGTGCGGGGCTTTCGAAGGTGCGAGCGGGCATGGCGTTCAGCTTTCCGCCGCCGGCTATTCCTGGAGTAGGAACATCGGGCGGAGTCACGATGGTGTTGGAAGATCGATCGGGCGCAGAGCCAGCTTTTTTATCTCAGAACGTGGATAAGTTTCTGGCAGCCGTGGGTAAACGGAAAGAGATTGCCGCAGTGAACGTCGGGTACTTGCCGAACGTGCCGCAGATTTATGTGGACGTGGATCGCGCGAAGGTGGAACGGCAGGGCGTGAACATTGGTGATGTTTACAACACCATGCAGACGTTCATGGGTGGCTATCTCGTGAATTACTTCAACCAGTTTGGCCGTCAGTGGCAGGTGTATGTAGAGGCCGAGGATAGTGCCCGCGTCAAAGCGGAAAACTTGAACAGCTTTTACGTGGCGAACAGTAAAGGCCAGATGGTGCCGCTGAGTGCGGTGACAAATATTAGGCCAACGGCTGGTCCGGAGTTTACGATGCGGTTCAACGAATATCGAGCGGCGCAATTGAACGTGACGGCCGCGCCGGGAATCAGTTCGGGCCAAGCGATGAAGGCGCTGGAAGAAGTGTTCGATCAAACCATGCCGCGCCAGATGGGTTACGACTACATGGGCATGTCTTATCAGGAGCAAGAAGCGTCAAAGGGTGTTCCGACATGGGTCGTGTTTGGGCTGTCTTTGATGTTTGTGTTTCTGATTCTGGCGGCGCTGTACGAAAGCTGGTCGCTGCCTTTCAGTGTGCTGCTGAGTACGCCGATTGCGGTCTTCGGCGCGTTTCTGACGCTCTGGCTGCGGAATTTTGAGGATGATGTTTACACGCAGATCGGCTTGATCATGTTGATTGGTTTATCGGCTAAGAACGCGATTCTGATTGTGGAATATGCGAAGGCGGAGTACGAGAGCGGTAAGAGCATTGTGGANNGGCTGCGTGCCGCTTTGGACGGCGACAGGGTCGGGTGCAGTTTCGCGGCGAGTTCTGGGAACAGCGGTGATTGGCGGAATGCTGGCGGCGACGTTGATCGCGATTTTCCTTATTCCGGTGATGTTTGATTTTGTGGAAAGCCTTTCTGAGCGGTTCAACAAAAAGCCGAAAGAAGCGGCGGTGCCACAGCCAGAGCCCGTGCACAGTGGAGGGGTCGCGTGAAGCGTTGGGGATCGGTTGCTGGTGCGTTGCTTGTTGTTTGTCTGAGTAGCTGTCGAGTGGGACCGAACTATAGCCGGCCGGATGTGCCGAAAGCGCCGGCGTACCGAGGTGCGGATAATGCGGCTGTGTCGGGTGGAACTTCGCTGGCGGATGAGAAGTGGTGGGATCTCTTCAAAGATGCGGAATTGCAGACGCTGATTCGGACGGCTCTGAAGCAAAATTTTGATTTGCGGGTAGCGGCGTCGCGAGTCGAGCAGGCGCGGCAGCAGGTGACGATTACACGATCCAATCAATTTCCTACGGTTGGCGTAGGGCCGCAAGTGAGCGGTGTGAAATCTCCTGCGATCCCGGGTGTTTTTGGGGGTTATTCGTATATTGCGGATGCGCTGAACCTTACTGTTTCATGGAATCCGGATTTCTGGGGTCGCTATAGACGTGCCACGGAAAGTGCGCGTGCGACGTTGCGCGCGACGGAGTGGGGACGGCGATCGATCATTGCGAGTTTGGTAGAAGAAGTGGCGACGGATTACTTGCAATTGCGTGAGTATGACTATGAGCTTGACATTGAGAAACGCAGTTTGGAATCGCGGCAAGAATCGCTGAAGCTCACGCGGACTCTGGAAAAGGGCGGCGCGACGAGCATGGTGGACGTGCGGCAGGCGGAGCAATTGGTTGAGGAAGCAGCCGAGTTGATTCCGCAAACGGAACAGGCCATTCAACAGGAGGAGAACGCAATTAGTTTGCTGTTGGGACAGAATCCTGGCTCGATTCCGCGTGGCTTGGCGATTACAGAGCAGGCGAGTTTGGAGGAAGTGCCGGCGGGTTTGCCATCGGAGTTGTTGGAGCGCAGGCCGGATATTCAGGAGGCCGAACAAAATCTAGTGGCGGCGAACGCGCAAATTGGTGTGGCGCGAGCGCAGTTGTTTCCGCAAATTTCGCTCACGGGCACGGGCGGAGTGGAGAGCATAGGATTGGGGAATCTATTTTCTTGGGGGGCGCGTGCTTGGAACTATTCGGGTACCGCCACACAGCCTTTGTTCAATGCTGGTTCGCTGCGTGCGAATGTGAGGCTTTCGGAAGCGCAGAAGGAGCAGGCGGTGCTGACCTACCAGCAGGACATTGAGACGGCGTTTGAGCAGGTTTCCAATGCTTTGATTGCGAATCGGAAGTTGCGAGACTATCGGGGCCATCAAGAGGCGCTGACGGAGGCAACTCGCGATTCTTCACGTCTTGCGCAGATTCGATACAAGGGCGGAGTGACTAGTTATCTGGAAGTGCTCACGAATGAGACGAATTTTTTGACGGCGGAGATTGCGCTGGCACGAGCGAAGTTGGCAGAGCGGTTGGCATTGGTGCAGTTGTATAACGCTTTGGGCGGTGGGTGGCAGCAGTAGGCGAGCTACTGCGCGACTTTCTTGTCCCACGGTCGGGGTTTTGGATGGCTATAGCCGGCGACGCGATCATAGGCGTGATCTCGGCTAGTTGTTCCCAAAGACGTGTTGTAGAGATTATCCACTCCTAGCGCTTCCTTGGCGTCGTCCTCGAATTGATGGAGAGCCTTGAGCTGTTCTGCCTGAGCGGGCAGCTTTTTGCCGGAGGGCGTGACCAGGAACATTTGATAACCGCCGCTGAGCAGCGTCGCGATTTCGTTGCCCACAACGATACCGGCGCGTTCGATGTCAGGCTGATTCGCGCCTTCATCGCCAATAATGGCGGCAACACCATGCTTGATCGCCTTGACGCGGCCGTCGGGAAGGTTTTCCAGCGTGAAGCCCGCGGAACGCAGATGGTCGATCCGTTCGGAAAAAGCCGTTACTTTGGGTAGGTTGCGGCGAAAGAACATAATCTAAGTATAGAGATGACGACTTTTAAGCCGAGGCTGCCGATTGCAGCCATCACCGATGAGTTCTCGCCAACGCTGCTGGAAGCGCTGCCGTTTATGCAGGAAATTGGAATGACCGGGGCGGAACTGCGGGTGGTGGACGGCAAAAATATTTTAGACTTAACCGAGGACGAACTGAAGCGGACGCGCGAGGCGCTGCAGAAGGCTGGGCTGAGTGTGGTTTCGATTGCGTCGCCTGTGCTGAAGTGTGTGTTGCCGAATGCCCCCGAGGTGGATGGGCGGTTTCAGCATGATGTGTTTGCTTCGAAGCATACGTTTGAAGATCAGCCGCGGTTAACGGAGCATGCGATCAAAGTGGCGCAGTTTTTTGGAGCGCCGGTGGTCCGCGTTTTTTCGTATTGGCGGACGGTGCAGCCGGAGCGTTGTGAAGAAGCGATTGTGAAGGCACTGACCGGGCTGGCGGAGTTGGGTGAGAAGGAGAATGTGATCATCGGGCTGGAGAACGAACACGCCTGCAACGTAGGGACGGCTGCGGAAACGGCGCGCGTTGTGAAGCATGTGGCGAACAAGAAGTTAATGGTGGTTTGGGATCCGGCGAATGCTTTGTGCGCGGGCGAAGAGCCGTTTCCGAATGGTTATTCGCTGCTGCCCTGGCGGCGCATTGTGCATGTACATGCGAAGGATTGCCACATTGGAGAAGACGGCAAGCCAGTGTGGGGTCCGCTAGGTACACGCAAGGTGCTTTGGAAAGAGCAGATCAAAGCGCTGTTAGAGGACGGCTACAAGGGGTTTATCAGTTTGGAGACCCACTGGAAGGGACCGAACGAAAACGATAAGCCCGAGGCTAGCCGCATTTGCGGGTGGAACCTACGCGGGCTCGTCACCTAAGTGCCGGCCGGTAAGTAGATAGTTCTTCACGTAGTCGATGACGGAATCAGCAAGCGGCGTCAGTTTCTGATTGAAGCCGGCGGCGCGCAGTTTGCCGATGTTGGCGCTCGTGAAGTATTGATACTTGGAGCGCATGGCTTCGGGCATGTCGACAAACTTGATGTTCGGTTCACGGCCGAGTGCGGTGAAAATCGGTTTCACCAGATCCAGCCAAGTGTGGGGTTCGCCTGAGCCGAGATTGAAGAGTCCGCCGCCGTTTACGTTTTCGCCAAGAAAAATGGTGGCCGCGACGGCGTCTTTGACGTAGAAGAAATCGCGCATCTGGCCGCCGTCGGGATACTCGGGCTTGTAGCTTTTGAAGAGCGACACTGCGCCGGTTTGTTGGATCTGGTGAAAGGCTTTGTAGACGACGCTGCGCATATCGCCTTTGTGGTTTTCGTTGGGGCCGAAGACGTTGAAGTATTTGAGGCCGGTGATTTTATCGAGAAAGCCAGCGCGTTCGGCATAGCAATCAAACAGGTGCTTGGAATAGCCGTACATGTTGAGGGGACGAAGTTCGGCGAGCGGTGTGGTTTCGGGCAAGCTCTCGGCGACCGCACCATAAGTGGCGGCGGACGATGCGTAGACAAAGCGACGATTCGCGGTTAGAGCGAAGTGAGCTAGTGTCTTGGTGAATTCGAAATTGTTGCGGATTAGATAGGCCGCGTCGGTTTCTGTTGTGGAAGAACAAGCGCCCAGGTGATAGATGGTGGTAACGTCTTTGAACTGATCCGGGAGGCGTTCGAGAAGAGCATCGCCTTCTATGTAATCGGCGAACTTGAGCGGCGTGAGATTCTTCCACTTTTCATCTTTGCCGAGGAGGTCGGCCACAACGATGTTGGTTACGCCTTGACGGTTCAACTCCCAGATCAAGGCGCTGCCAATGAGACCAGCGCCGCCGGTAACGAGAATTCTGCCGTTATGCATTTAAGATTTGCTGACAATCATCATGGGCACTTTGATTTTGTGGCGGACGGCATTGATGGTTGTGCCGAAGACCAGATCTTTGATGCCGCTGTGGCCGTGAGAGGCCATGACCAAGAGGTCGGGCTTGAGATCGCGCACAGCGGCGACAATTTCATGCGCCGGGGTGTTGCCGTGGCGGACCACTACTTCCACGCCGACACATTGCTCGCGCAGTGCCCGTTCAATGCTTGCCAAATACGCTTGTCCTTCCGTGATTTCCGCCGTGGAGGCGAGCGAGCCGAACATCTGGCTGGTGACGCCTTCTTCCACGTGCAACAAAATTATTCTAGCGTCATGCATGCGCGCCAGGGCGAGAGCGTTGTTGATGGCTTCTTGATCTGACTCGCTGTGATCGAGCGGAACGAGAATGCGCGAATAGGCGGCGCTGCGCAAAACAGGCAGCGCGTCTTGTTCGAGATTGACGGAGACTCGTTCGACGGGTGTGGGAATGTGACGCTGTGCTTTGAACCAAGGCCAACCGACGACCACGACTAAGAGTGCGAGGAAGGCGGCGCTTGCCATGGTGGCGGCGACGACCAGGAGAGCGCGGTAGGGGCCTGCATCGGCAAGCCATTTGTTCATTTGATCCCACAGCAGCCAGGTGTTAAGAGCGAGAATGAAAACCGCGCAGGTCCAGGCACCGATGCGCAGCCAGATGCCGTTGGCGAATTCGCCCATGCGGCGCGGATCACTGGTGAAATAAACGAGTGGGATCACAGCGAACGGTAACTGCAGGCTTAGGATGACCTGGCTTAGCAGCATGAGGCTGAGTGTGCCGGAATCGCCTGCAAAGTAAATGGTGAGCGCGGCGGGGATGATGGCCAGACCGCGGGTGATGGCGCGGCGGAGCCACGGCTGCATGCGGAGGCGCAGAAAGCCTTCCATGACGATTTGGCCGGCCATGGTGCCGGTGAGGGTAGACGATTGACCTGAGCAAAGAAGCGCGGCGCCGAAGAGAATGCTGGCGAGCGTAGTGCCCAGCAACGGCGCGAGCAACTGATGGGCCTGTTGAATTTCGGTAACGACGATGCCGTGTTTGAAGAAGACAGCCGCGGACATAACCAGGATGGCCGCATTGACGAATAACGCACCGTTCAACGCGAGTGCGGAATCGAAGAGATTAAAACGGCAGGCGGTGCGCTTTTCGGAAGGCGTTTCGCCAATCCGGCGCGTTTGCACGAGAGCGGAATGCAGATAGAGATTGTGCGGCATCACGGTAGCGCCGAAAATGCCGACGGCGATATAGATGCTGCTGGCGTTGAGATGAGGAATGAGGCCGGTGGCGACTTCGTGCGCGTCAGGACGAGCGAGCAGAATTTCGAACCCGAAGCAGCCAGCGATGGTAGCGATGAGTACCAGAACAAATGCTTCGATAACGCGGATACCAAGGCGGCTGAGCCAGAGGACAAGTAGTGTGTCGAGTGCGGTGATAGCAACCCCGACGAGAAGCGGGAGGTGAAACAGAAGTTGCAGGCCAATGGCAGCGCCCAGTACTTCGGCAAGATCGCACGCCACGATCGCGAATTCGCAAAGAAGCCAAAGAACAAACGAAACCGCGCGCGGATACTCGTCGCGGCAGGCCTGCGCCAGATCGCGGCGGCTGACAATGCCCAGGCGCGAACTGAGGGTCTGCAGGAGCAGCGCCATCAGGTTGGAAACAACGAGCACCCAGAGCAGGCGATAGCCAAATTTTGCGCCGCCTTCGAGATCAGTGGCCCAGTTGCCGGGGTCCATATAGCCGACGCTGACCAGATACGCAGGGCCGGCGAAGGAGAGGAGGCGCTTCCAAAAATGCGCGTGTTCGGTCCCAACGCTCTCGTGAACTTCCGGGAGCGAATGATCCCGAGATTCCGCAGGGTTGTTGCGCAACATTGGACTTTTCACTTATTAGTATGGCATCGCACCCGGGTGAGCCATAATAATTGAGTTCGCCTACTATTCTCATGTCCAGCACAATCGATCAGTATCGAGACGCCAAGCAGCAGTATTTAAAGCTGCGCGCAGAAGCCAAGAAAGATCTCCTCCGCCGGTTCCAGGAACTTGCTAATGAGTTGTTGCTCATCCAGCGGGAGTTGATTGAGGATTTCGACCATAAAGTGGCCATGCCGGCCAAAGGCAAGAAGCCGAAGAAGGCCTCGGCACCGGCGGCTCCGCCAACGCCAGCGCCGAAAGCGGCGACTTCGTCTAAATCGAGCGGAGCCAAAGCATCTTCTGCCGCGAGTGCGCCGAAGAATGCGCCGCTATTCGCGGTGAAGGACGACCTGTCGGCCGAAGAGGCGAACATTTTGAAGCACATTGATAAGAACCGTAAGAAACTGGCGGAAGCGCAGGCTTCGGGAAAGCCGACGAAGCCGATTGAAGATCGGATTTACGAACTGGAAGATGAGTTGCGGCTGGTGCAATCGAAATAAGTTGTTGCCCTATTAGGCACGATGCCTGCGGATGGATGGGTATCGTAACCGAAATAAAACATTTCTGTAATCTTATGGCAATGTGCAAACGCTAACCTGTCGAGAGTCTGAATCTCACCCCGGAGTCTAGGGGAACTTCTGAACTCTTTTGGGGGGCATTCCATTGCGATACGCATTTCGTGCGTTCACTCTTTCTGCTTGTGTCTTTCTAGCCGTCTTCGCGCCAGGAGGACTGATAGCGCAGACACCTGTCAATCCTGGTACGGTGGTTGGCACTGTGCGCGATCAAACAGGGGCAGCTATTGAGAAAGCTTCTGTAATTGTGAAAAGTCAAGCGGGTCAACTGGCGGGAAAGGCGACCACCGATGTGGAAGGCCATTTCGAAGTGACGGGCTTGCCTGCGGGTGTTTACTTCGCAGAGATTGGAGCTGCGGGATTTGCCACGGCGACCCGGACCAATTTCACGGTTACGACTGGAACGCCGGTGGATATTTCGGTGTCACTCAATGTTGCATCCAAGTCGGAATCTGTAAATGTGGAAGCTGTTGTTTCTATGGCGACGGTGTCGGCTCCATCGGGAAATGTATTGGATGCGGTGTCAGCGAAGACGGAGATCAGCGGAGCGTTCATTCGCAACTTCACCTCGCCTGTGGCGGATTTTGCGGAGGTAGTGAACATGGCGCCCGGCACGTTCAGCCTCAATCCAAACGGAGTTGGATTAGGGCAGGGCAAAACCTATTTTCGCGGTTTTCAGGACGGCCAATATACGATTACGTTCGACGGTATTCCGTTCGAGGATACGAACAGTCCAACACACCACTCCTGGGCGAACTTTCCAGCGCAATGGATTGGTTCCACTGACTTCGATCGCAGTCCTGGACAGGCGTCTAGTTTTGGACCGACGAATTTTGGAGGTTCGATCAACTTGCAGTCTCCGGAAGTGCCAAGCGGCCAGGATGTCCGGGTAACTGGATCTTACGGTTCTTTCAATACACGTCTGCTGCAGTTAGATTATGATTCCGGGCAATTCGGACCGGGCGACAAAAAGAACAGCCTCTATATTGATTTGCATCAACTGCTATCAGACGGCTATCAGACGTTTAACTATCAGAAGCGCGTGGCTGGTTCGGGCAAGTATCAGTATCGGTTTTCGCCAAAGACGACGTTTTCGCTTTTTGCGGGAGTGGTTGACCTTTGGACGAACACGCCGAACACTACCAACCCGACGCGAGCGCAGGTGGCTCAATTTGGCGATAACTACTTGCTGAGCGGCAACCCCACAAACTCTGATGGAACGCCGAACGCTTATTATTACGGATACAATTACTACCACGTGCAAACGGACTTCGAGTATGCCGATTTCAATACGGATTTGGGAGATGGCTGGAAGTTTGATACGAAGGCTTACACGACGCGCTATTGGAACAAGCAGAATTATCAAAACGGTGCGACGGTTAATTTGAGTGTGGGTACACCTTCGGGCGTGGATAAGTTGAACGGCTACAGACATGCCGGTGACACCGCGATCTTGAGCAAGGAATCAAAGTGGGGTGTATTCCGAACGGGCGTCTGGTATGACTGGGCTTATACCGACCGTTATCAAATCCCTTCGAATATTCTGACTTGGCAGGATACGCCGTTCAGCAACTTCCACGAGCACTTCATTACGCAATCGTTCCAACCTTTTGCCGAGTTTGAATGGCATGCCACGCAACGGTTGGCTGTGACGGTAGGCGTAAAAGACGCGCACTACAATATGGCGCTGGACCAATATCAGGATGTGAAAACGGTTGGTTGCTTGGGAGGAACGTTAGTCAAGGCGACTACCAAAAGTCCGGCCACTTGTATCGGAGGTGCGGCTTTCACTTCGCATAGTATTGGGTATAACAACTGGCTGCCGACCATTACCGCGCGTTACCGGTTGAAACAGAACTGGTCGGTGTATGGGCAGTTTGCCGAGGGGAGTGTCATTCCTCCGAGCAACGTTTTCGACGTGACAAATGCTTCTGTTTTGGTTCCGCCAAAGCCGACACTGGCGAAGACCTATCAAACGGGATCGGTTTTGAAGTTTAACCGCTGGACGTTGGATTTAGACGCCTACTACGTGCATTTTCAGAATGGTTATCAGTCTTATCTCGATCCGTTCACAACGGAGAATGTTTTTGTCGCAACGGGTCCTTCGAATACTAAGGGATTAGAAGCGGAAACGAATTTTGTGATTGGCCATGGGCTTAATTTTTATGTGAATGGTTCGTTGGGCTCGGCGAAATATCAGGAAGGCCCGAATATTCCGAATGGCGGGCTTTGGGTGGCGAATACGCCGAAGAACACCGAGACGTTCGGCTTGTTCTACCAGCACAAGAACTGGGACTTGGGTATTCTTGATAAGCGCGTTGGCACCATGTATAACGACAATGCCTCACTGAACTACGTCATCAATGGGATCAAGGTGCCGTATCCGGTAGATCAGGCGATTACAATCAACCCGTTTTCAGTCACGAATGTGTTTGCGAACTATACGATTAAGAATTCGTCTTGGCTGCGGGGCAGCAAGTTGGGTTTGGCCGTAAATAATATTTTCGATAACCACAATGTTGTCGGAGTTACGCCAGCGATTGCGCCGACAGCAGCGGTGCCGTACGTGCAAAATGGTGGAGATTTGTTGAACTTGCTGCCGGGGAGAAGCGTTATGGTTTCACTGACAGTCGGTTATGCGCCGAGGCGGTAAGCGCTTCTCCATCCTGACAATGGGAAGCGCTAATCCATCGCCCAACGGCACCTCGAGATTTTCAAAAGCAGTGTAGCCGCGAACCTGGTAGAGCGGTACGCCGGTAAGGGTGGCGCCCATTTCGAAGCGTGTGAAGCCGGCTGCGATGGCGGCGTTTTCGCAGGCTTCGAGAATCAGAGTGCCGATGCCGCGGCGCGCCCAATCGGGATGAATGAAGAAGGCACGAATTTTGGCGGCGTCTTTCGTGGGATCGAGCAGCGAGTCTTCGCGAGCAACCCAAATATCGCCTCCATAGAGTGTCTTGCGTTTACTCCAACCGCCGCAGCCGACGATCTTGGATTGACTCGTTTCTGCAACGAGATAGGTGCCATCCGAGATGAGTTGGCTGTCAACGCCGAAGACTTTGCGGAGGGCCGCTTCGATTTGATCGGGTGAGTAATCCGAGGTCTGCAGGCCGCGCACAGATGCATCAATGAGGCGCGTGAGGACGGGTACGTCGGATTCCCGAGCGACTCGGATGGAGAAATGTTCGGTCAAGCGCTAAGCCTTCAGCGGCCAAACCACTTTCTCGCTCTTGCGCATGGCTAGATTGGCCAAGTGACCGGCGCGCGCGGCGGCCACTCCTGTTTCCACAGGCGCGTTCGGTTCTTTGCGGCTACGCACGCAATCGAAGAAATTGCCAACGTGCGTGATGGTGCCGTCTTCGGCGCTGCGCTCTTTCAAGACGGGGTTCTCTCCTTTGACCTGTTCGCGGTAAATGGCGAAACCGCCGCGATCGAGTTTGAGCGTGCCGAGTGTTCCGCGGAATTCCAGGCCGCCGTCATCGATGGACGAGACCATGGTTCCTTCGTAGCCAACTTCAAAATCTTTGTATCGCGAAATGGATTGCACGGTGTCCGGGCAATCCCAGATGTCAAAGAAGTATTTGTCGCCCATGGCTTGGGTCAGTTTCGGTGCATCGTCCTTCATGGCCCAATGCACTACGTCAATCCAATGAGTGAAGAGATCAGTAAACGCGCCGCCGCCGAAATTCCAAAACCAGCGCCAGTGGCGGTATTTCTCTTCATCGAAGGCTTGGTCAGGCGCGCCGCCTAGCCAGCGCTTCCAATCGAGCAGTTGCGGGTCAATGTGTTTCTTCGGAGCGCGTCCCTGATAGTTCTGGTACCAGAACGTGCGCACGCGTGTAATGCGACCGATGCTGCCGTTCTGAATCAGATCCACCGCGTCGCCAAAGTGAGGCCAACTCCGTTGCTGCATGCCGCATTGCACAATTCGCTTGGAATCGCGCACTGCTTTGATGAGAGTCACGCCTTCTTCAATGGTGTGAGTCACTGGCTTTTCCAGATAGACGTCTTTGCCGGCTGCTACGGCATCGCAGGCCATGCGAACGTGCCAGTGATCGGGCGAGGCGATTGCAACCGCATCGATATCTTTCTTGTCGAGTAGTTCGCGGTAGTCGAGATGGGTGGAGGCTAGGTCGGCTGAACGGGTACGGAACTCGTCGCGGCGAGGCTCGTAAACGTCGCATCCGGCTACTAATTCGAAGCCGCCGTTCTTGTCGGCCGAATCTAAGATATTGTGCATGCGGCCTCCGTAGCCAATGACGCCGAGGCGAATGATGTCATTGGCGCCGACTGCTTTGGAGGCGGCCAGGGCAGTGAGCCCCGTGGCGACTAGGAAACTGCGGCGATTGGTTCTCATAAAAGGGGTGACGTTGGTATCGTATCTTATCCTGATGACCCGCCGCCACTTCTTACCAGCCGCTGTTTCTCTTTTTGCCGCGCCGAAGCTTTTGGCAGAAGCGGAGATGGAGGCCGACATTGCGATTATTGGCGGCAGTGTGGGTGGTTGCGCGGCTGCCTTGGCAGCACTGCGGCGTGGCTTGCGGGTGATCCTGAGCGAAGAGACAGCGTGGATCGGAGGGCAGTTGACGAACCAAGCTGTGCCTCCAGACGAGCATCCCTGGATTGAGATGTTCGGATGCACGCGCAGCTATCGTAACTACCGCAATGCTGTGCGGGAGTACTACCGGACGCATTACAAACTGACCGCGGAAGCGCGGGCGCGTGTGGAGTTGAACCCGGGCAATGGAACCGTTTCGCGACTCACTCACGAACCGCGCGTGTCTCTTGCGGTGTTAGAGGCGATGCTTGCGCCTTACGTGAAGAGTGGCACGTTGAAGCTGTTGTTAGAGCATGCCCCGGTTAGTGCGGCGAGCAATGGCGACCGCGTAGCTAGTGTCACTTTGAGGGATCTGCGCGAGAACGTGAAGCGCACGTTAACGGCAAAATACTTCCTGGATGCAACGGAGACCGGCGAGTTACTCCCACTCACCCATACCGAGTTTGTTACCGGTGCCGAGGCGCGAACGGAGACCCTAGAGCTACATGCACAGCGGCAGGCGACGCCGTCAGGCAATCAATCGTTTACGTTTTGTTTCGCCATAGATCATCTGGAGGGCGAAGACCACACGATTGAGAAGCCGCGCGATTACAATCGTTGGCGCAGTTATGTGCCGGCGCTCGATCCGCCGTGGACGGGGCCTTTGTTGAGTTGGGAAATGTGCGACCCGAAGACGCTGGGCAAGCGTGCCGCGTATTTTGAGCCGAATCCTATAGGAGTGGCTAAGCCGGGGCTGAATCTTTGGACGTACCGGCGAATCTTGGCGCGTGAGAATTGTGAGCCCGGTGTGTATGCCAGCGATATTTCGTTAGTGAATTGGCCGCAAAACGATTACTGGTTGGGCGATTTGCTCACGGCCACGCCGGAGCAGACGCAGGAGTTTCTGCGGCAGGGCAGGGAACTGAGTCTTTCGTTGCTCTATTGGATGCAAACGGAAGCGCCGCGGCCCGACGGCAAGCAGGGTTGGAAAGGATTGCGACTGCGCAAGGACGTAGTGGGCACCGAAGACGGCCTGGCGAAGGCGGCTTACATTCGCGAATCGCGACGCATCAAGGCGGAGTTCACAATTCTGGAACAGCATGTGGGTACCGACATGCGTGCGAGTTTGGAGAACGGCGATTCCGCGGCGCATTTTGAAGACTCGGTTGGCATAGGTTGCTATCGCATTGATTTACATCCAGCCGTGGGCGGAACAAATTATATCGATGTGAGCTCGCTGCCGTTTCAAATCCCCCTGGGCGCGCTGTTGCCGTTGCGAGTGGAGAACCTGTTGCCAGCGTGCAAGAACATTGGCACAACGCACATTACGAATGGTTGTTACCGGTTGCATCCCGTTGAATGGAACATTGGCGAAGGGGCGGGCGCTCTGGCCGCGCAAGCGATTCTGACCCAACAAACGCCCAGAGCCATGCGGGCAAACAAGAAGCTGTTAGCCGATTTTCAAGCGTCGTTGCGAGAGCAAGGCTTCGAGTTGGAGTGGCCGCGCATTCACGCCGTTTGAATTTTCCTATTGACATATTCCCATATAAGAATATACTGTGATTGATGCCACGAGCGGCAACAACCACAGATGTTTTTAACGCGATCGCCGAACCCCGGCGGCGTGAGATTATCGACATTCTTTTCGACGGGCGAGAGCGAGCCGTTGGCGAGATTATCGAAACACTGGGACTTCCTCAACCCTCCGTTTCCAAACATTTAAGCGTGCTGCGCAAAGTGGGAATTGTTTCCGTCACCAAGCGCGGGCAGATTCGTCTCTATCGGCTCGAACCTAAGGAACTGAAACCGATTTCGGAGTGGGTTAAACGTTACGAACATTTCTGGACACACCAGCTCAGCCGCCTGAAAGAACGGGCTGAGGGCAAGGTCCAGACTCAACAACAAACCAAGGACAAGGAGAAATGATTTATGGCAGCAACCACTGTTTCCATGCAGACTGTGCAGCAATTTGAAATCGTGAAAGACGAAACGATTGCCGCGCCCATTGACATTGTGTTTGAGTCACTTTTAGAGCAGATGGGGCCTTACAACGAGACGCCCGACGGCAAGCCACTGATGATGAAACTAGAGACGTGGCCGGGCGGCCGCTGGTTCCGCGATTTAGGCAATAACATGGGCCATTTGTGGGGCCATGTGCAGGCGATCAAGGCGCCTGAGCTATTGGAGATTCAAGGGCCCATGTTCATGTCGTTCCCGGTGGCTTCGCATTTGCAATACCGGCTCACGGCGGAAGGAGGTAAGACCCGCTTGCGTTTTTCGCATAGAGCGATGGGATTGATACCGCCGGATATTTCGGATGGTGCGCGTGTGGGCGTGGGTTGGGATCACATTATTTCCCGCGTAAGGGCTGCGGCGGAACGCAGTGCAAAGGAGAAGAAATGAGTACCGGAACGGCTTTGCAGCACGCGGTGGTTTCGAGAGAGCAGTGGTTAGAGGCGCGCCAGGCGTTTCTTACGAAAGAGAAAGAATTGACGCGGCAGCGCGATGAAGTAAGCCGGTTGCGGCGCGAACTGCCTTGGGAGAAAGTGGAAAAGAGCTACGTGTTCGACGGGCCGAAGGGAAAGGAGACACTAGCCGATCTTTTCGACGGGCGCAGCCAACTCATTGTGTATCACTTTATGATGGGTCCGGGCTGGCCGGAGGGTTGTCCGAGTTGCTCTTTCTTGGCGGATCATGTTGATGGCAGTATTGGTCATTTGGCTGCCCGGGATGCGACGTTGGTGATCTCTTCACGTGCGCCGTTCGCAGAGATTGAGGCGTTCAAGAAGCGCATGGGCTGGAAGTTCAAGTGGGTCTCTTCCAATGGCACTGACTTCAACTTCGACTACGGCGTTTCTTTCGCAAAGGAGGATCGCGTAGACGGCAAGGTTTACTACAACTACTCGATGGGTGGCTTCCCGCAAGAGGAAGCGCCAGGACTGAGTGTCTTCGCAAAAGATGGCGAAGAAGTCTTTCACACATATTCCACTTATGGCCGCGGATTGGATATTTTGTTGGGCGCGTACAACTATCTTGATCTGGCCCCCAAGGGTCGCGATGAGGATGGGCTGGGATTCACCATGGCATGGGTACGCCACCATGACCGCTATGAGAATCAAGCTAAAGGCGGCTGCTGCCACGCTGAAGGGAGCGCCGGGTGAAGCGCAGTTGCTGTAAAGGAGGATGGCTGCTGCCGGCTGCCATCCTCGCATTCTTGCCAAAGTGCCCGCTGTGTTTCGTTGCCCTGTTTGCGGCGTGGACGGGGATCGGGATTTCGTTGGCGGCCGCGACTTACCTCCGGATCTCACTCGTCATGCTATGCGCTGCTCTCCTGCTGTTTTGCCTTGTCGCATTATGTTCCAAAACCTGGACTCTTAATCGACACCTCGTTCATTTGCGGCGCGTACTTCTTTACCGACTCGCGAATTTTGGAAGCGTTACCTAGAACAACAAATGTGAGGTTCTCAGGCTTGTACCACTTCTTGGCGGCGGCGTTTGCGCCTTCGAGCGTAACGGCGTCAATGCGCGAAAACAAATCGTCGACTTCGCCGCGGTTGAGTCCGAAGATTTCCATATCCCCCAGGACGTTCGCTAATTGGTCCGGAGTTTCCAACGTTTGCGTGGGATAGGTGCCTTTGATATAGGCCTTCACGGATGCGAGCTGCGCGGCGGTGATGCCTTTTTCGTTGAGGCGCTTCAGCACATCGAGGGCCAGATCGATCGCCTTGGTGGTGGTGTCGGTGCGCGTGTAGCTGCTAATGGCAATGGCGCCTGGCAGTCGGTTGCGGTCGAGAATGCAGGAAGCGCCGTAGGTCAAACCACTATTGACGCGCAGTTCGTCATTCAGCATTGAAGTGAAGCGACCGCCGAAGAGAGTGTTCAATAGTAGCACCGTCGTACGGTCCGGATCAGTGCGGCTAATGCCGGGCTGCGCGATGCGGAAGTAGGTCTGTGTAGCGTCGGGTTTATCAATTAGCAGAAGACGCTGGCCGGCTAATGGGCGCACATCCTTGGCCCATTCATATGCGGTACCGGCGGGCGCTTCGCCAAACACTTTTTTCACGGCGGGGCCTGCCGTGGCGGGGTCAAGGTCGCCGCTCACGATCACGACAAGCCGCTTGCCGACGAATGCGTGTTTTGCGTAATCGATGATGTTTTCGCGGGTAATGTGCGCTAGCGATAGCTCATCTGCGGTTCGGCCGTAAGGATGTTGCGGGCCATAAAAGTAAGGGTTGAAATAGAAGCGGATAGCTTGGCCTGGACTGTCTTTCCAGGATTTAGCCTGATCCACTCTCTGCGCCAAGGTTTTAGTGACTTCTGCTTCCGGGAAGGTTGGATGCAGAATGGCGTCGGCGGTAAGATCCAAGCCGGCCGCGAAATCCTTCTTCAGAAATTCGGTAGCTACCGTCACGTCCTGTTCGTTATCGGCCGTGCGAAAGGTGCCTCCCATGCTGTCGAGTTGATTCGAGAACTGCTCGGCCGTGCGGCTGGCTGTTCCTTTTCGCAGAAGGTCGGCTGAAACGGATGCGATGCCGGCTAGATTAGCCGGTTCGGATTCCACGCCGCCTTTGGC
>PMQB01000549.1 GCA_003169195.1 Bryobacterales bacterium | reverse complement strand
AGTCAACGCACCTCTAAGACACTACCCGCAAGCTGGCCTAACAACCACCTACAAATTAATCCCCACCTGCCACATCATGAACCCCACCGCCTGTCTTAAATAAAGCCACCGCAACTCATTCCGCGTCAAACTCCCCGCCGGCGGCCGTGGCGAACCATACACCTTGATCCCTTCCGCCTGTAGCACCCGCTTCACCCGATAAATGTGGTATCCGTCACTCACCACGATGCACGAATGTAAACTCATCCGCCGCATCGTTTCTATCGCCGCATCCAAACTCTGCACAGTCGTCGCGCCCATCTTCTCCGTAATGATCGCCTCCGCCGGCACCCCATGCGTCACCAAATACGCACGCCCCACTTCGCCTTCTGTAAAGTCAGGATCGCCACCCGCTCCGCCCGTCGTCAAAATATATGGCGCAAGGTGCTTCAAATAAAGCAACAGCGCATGGTTCAATCGCCCTGCCAAAACCGGCGAAGGCCGCCCCCGATATTCCGCCGCGCCCATCACCAAAATTACATCGGCCGGCTGTGATTCGTCCATGACCGATTGCCGCTCAATCTGATCGGCCACATAGAACATGTAGCCTAAGAGAGTGATCGTGGGCAATAAACATAGCCAAGCGGTAAGTCGCTTCATCCGAGGGTTTTTAGCTTAGCTCCTAGTCTACTCAAATTTTCATGCACCTAACCAGCGCCAAGAACCCTTTTTTGCAAAACGTTCGCCGTGCGATTACCTCTGGTCGTACTACGGAAGATGGCCGCATCGTGATAGAAGGCCCCCATCTGGTCCAGGAAATGCAACGCAGTTCCTGGCGTCTCGAACAAATCATCACCACGCCCAACGGCCGCGAACGCCACGCACAATTGCTGGCCAAAACCCCTGCGGAGATTGTCGAAATTCCCGCACGCGCTTTCGAGTCCCTCTCTGGAACCGAAACGTCGCAAGAGATCATGGCTCTCGTCAGCCCGCCCCGCCACACTTGGAAAGACTGTCTCAGCGGCCCCGGCGTCGTGGTCATTTTAGATGGCATTCAGGACCCCGGCAACGCCGGCACCATCGCCCGCTCGGCCGAAGCGTTCGGTGCGGCCAGCCTCATTCTTCTCGAAGGCTGCGCGCAAGTCCCCAACGGCAAATTTCTGCGTGCCACCGCCGGCTCCATCTTCCGCTTGCCCTATCTCGAATATCAAAAACGGCCCGCCCTCATGGCCCAACTCCGTGCCGCTAACCGCACGCTCTACGCACTCACCGCCAAGGCAGCCACTTCCCTCAACCAAGCCGACCTCCGGCCGCCTTCCGCCATCGTCGTCGGCAGCGAAGCACACGGCGTCTCGCCTGAACTGCTCGCCTGCGCAACCGCGCTCCGCATCCCCACCGCGCAAGTAGAATCTCTCAATGCGGGCGTGGCCTGTTCCATCGTCTTATTCGAAGCCGCACGCCAAAGGGAAAAGCTTTGAGCCTCTTCGATAGCACTCCGCCCCACCTCCCGCCGGAAGACGACCCCACCGGCCGCCCCTTGGCCGACCGCATGCGTCCCCGCGAACTCAGCGAATACATCGGCCAGGAACACATCCTGGGTCCCGGCAAACCGTTGCGCGCGCAAATGGAAACCGGCCAGCTTTCCTCGCTCATCTTGTGGGGCCCGCCCGGCTCCGGAAAAACCACGCTCGCCGCCCTCATCGCCCGCGCCTGCCACGCCGATTTCATCCAATTCAGCGCCGTTCTCAGTGGCATCAAAGAGATCAAAACCGTCATGGTCGATGCCGAACGCTCGCGCCGCATGGGCCGCAAAACGATTCTCTTCATCGACGAAATCCACCGCTTCAACAAAGCCCAGCAAGACGCATTCTTGCCCTACGTCGAGCGTGGCGACGTCGTTCTCATTGGCGCCACCACCGAAAACCCGTCTTTCGAAATCAATTCCGCCTTGCTCTCCCGCACCAAAGTCTACGTTTTGTACGCCCTCGATCCGCCTCAACTCACCGGCCTCCTGCGCCACGCTCTCGAAACGCCAGTCCGCGGTCTGGGCCACCTTCACCTTTCTATCGACGAAGATCTGCTCAGCGAAATGGCTGTCGCCTCCAGTGGTGACGCTCGCTCTGCCCTCAACACTCTTGAAGTCGCGGCCGGCCTCGCCACCGATGGCAAAATCGAACGCCAAGCCTTAGCCGACGCCCTCCAGCGCAAAGTCCTGCTGTATGACAAATCCGGCGAAGAGCACTTCAACCTCATCTCCGCCCTCCACAAATCCGTCCGCTCCAGTGATCCCGACGCGGCCCTCTACTGGCTCGCCCGCATGATGAAAGCCGGCGAAGATCGCCTTTATCTAGCCCGCCGCCTCGTCCGTATGGCTATCGAAGATATAGGCTTGGCCGACCCCCGCGCAATTGAGCAGGCAATTGCCTGTCAACAAACCGTCCATTTTTTGGGAATTCCAGAAGGTGACCAGGCTTTAGCCCAATTGGCTCTCTATTTAGCCTTAGCTCCAAAATCCGACGCGGCTTATCAAGCCCTGAATCACGCAAATGCGATCATTGAATCAACTGTTGCTGAACCTGTTCCATTGCATTTACGAAATGCGCCCACCCGTCTGATGAAGGAATTGGGTTATTCAAAAGGTTATAAGCATGCCCATAAAGATTCCTCCGCTTTCACCGATATGAAGTGTATGCCGCCTTTTCTCCTCGAAACCTCCTTCTATCAGCCGACGGATCACGGGTTCGAACAGCGTCTAAAAGAGCGGTTGGAATGGCTGAAAAAGCGTAGGGCTGAGAGTGAATTGGAAAAATAGGGCGGAAAAATGCACAGCGATTGTGTAAGCTTTAAAGATCGGAGTTCCAAATTGTGTCGTTAACTACTATGACTCCGGAGCTAAATAATTCGGAGCGGCGCCGGTCAAGTCGGTTTCCTATTGAACGCGAGTTGCGGTATAAAACTTTAAACCAGCGTGCTGAAATCCTCGCTGGCAGCGGCAAGACTCTGAATATCAGTAGTTCCGGTGTTCTTTTTACGTCAGATCATGACCTCCCGGTGGGAACCCGGTTAGAGGTGTCCATCAGTTGGCCGGCTCAATTGAACGAAAAGTGCCTGCTCAATCTGGTCGCCCGCGGTCGCGTCACGCGCCATCATAAAGGGCAGCTCGCCCTCCAAATCCAGCAGTACGAGTTCCGTACCCAAAGTCGCTCCGGCAAGTAGTCCGCCATGGCCTCCCCAGCGCAATTCTTATCGCTCCAACAATTCGAGCAGACCTATGGAGATGAGAAACCTTATTACGAATATTGGTTTGGCGAGGCAATTCAAAAACCGATGCCCACATCTCTGCACGGCACTGCCCAGCTTGTTTTGGGCATGTTGCTGTTCTCCCGCGGCTGGAAAGCTGCTTCTGAAGTCAAGCTGAAGCTGTCACCCTTCGCCAACCCAATCCCGGATCTTGTCGCCGATCCAAAGGCCATCGAATCACCTTTCCCCACCAAGCCGCTCGCGCTTTGCATTGAAATCCTCTCTCCGTCCGATGAGCCCCGCAACCTCTTTCAAAAGTGTGCCCATTACCTTGACTGGGGCGTGGAAACCGCCTGGATCATCGACCCTGAAAACCGCAAAGCCTATTTAATGACTCGCTCCACTCCACAGCCCGCACAACTCTTCGTCAGCGATTCCCTCACCGCGGAATCCGGCCCCGAATCCAAAATCGTCATCCCTCTCCGCGAACTCTTCGAACAGATCGACAAGCTGTCTAGCTAGCGCCCGTTCCTACGTACCTCATCACTTGTTCCCGCAGCGTATTCAAGCTCACCGTCAACCGGTCCGTTTCCGCCAACACAAAATCATCATCCTGCGAAACACCGCCCCGCGCTTCCACCAATTTCCGGTGGTCCTCCCGTAGCGCCGGTAAAGGATCGCCTGTCATCTTCGTCCCACGCAACGCCG
>PMQB01000280.1 GCA_003169195.1 Bryobacterales bacterium | reverse complement strand
GAAACTGGCATTGCGAATCGCTTCGCCAACGCAATCGATATAGCCATCTTCAAAGCTCGTGAAGAAGCCGGTATACATTTCCAACCCGTCGGCGTCCAGTTGCTTGGCCATCTCAATCCAGTCGAACACCGACATCTGCCCGCTCGAAATCGGGTCAATGTAGCACTTGGGAAAAGCAGAAATATTCAGAGACATTTACGGAGTCAGCACAGCCTTCACGTATTCGCCGCCTTCCATTTTTTCAAAGCACTCATGCCAGTCCGCCAAGCCAGCCACCCGGCTGATCACAGAATCCAGATTGATTTGCCCGGAGACAATCATCGAAATGACGCGCTCCCAAATCGGCCAGTTATGCGAGAAACTGCCGGAAATTGTTACATTCTTTTGAACCATCGGATCAAGGCTGAACTGAATCGGTTGCGGCCCCCAACCCACCTTGATGATCTGTCCCGCCGGCCTCACCGCTTGCAGCGCCATTTGCAATGTGGCCGAAGCGCCCGATGCGTCAATGGCAACGTCGACACCCAAACCATCGCCCAGCTTCGACACGTAATCCTGCACGCCGCCTTCCAGTGTCGCCGTTGCGCCCAGCGATTTCGCTACCGACAAGCGATGCTTGTCACTCGGCAAACCCGCCACAATCAGCGGACCCGCACCACTCAGCTTCGCCATCATCGCGCACAGAATACCAATCGGCCCAGGCCCAATCACCAGCACACTATCGCCCGGCTTGATACGACCGTTCACACAACACGCGTTATAAGCCACACAGCAAGGCTCCGTCAAAGCGGCTTTCTGAAACGGCAAATCAGCCGGGATGTGATGCAGACAGCGTTCTGGCACGCGCACATATTCCGTCATTGCGCCATCCACGCCGTACCCAAATCCGCGCCGAGTGGGGTCAAGATTGTAAAGCCCCGTCCGGCTCAAGGGCGATGCTTCATCAATCACCGCGGCGGTCTCACTCACTACGCGATCGCCTTCTTTAAAATGCGAAACCCGCGCACCTGCCTTGGCAATCGTGCCCGAAAACTCGTGGCCCAAAATACACGGATAGTTCACATTCCAACCATGCGAACCGCGCCATTGGTGCAAGTCGCTGCCGCACACACTCACCGCGCCCACCTTCAACAGAACATCACGCTCGCCAATTTCCGGAACCGGAACATCGCGCAGCTCCACCGAAAGCGGCGCGCGCGCATAGTTCACCAACCCAGGCATCTTCGCGCTCATCTCTTATTTGTCCTTTCCCACTTTCACGTCGCCGAACGCATGCACCTTCTCGCAGATCAAGCGAAGCATGGCTTCCACGTCGCCTTGCGCCGTGCGAAACGCATTCGGATCAATCGCCAGCGGCGCACCCACTACCACCAGCGGCGCACCATAGCGCGGCGTATCCGTGGCCTGTTCCAACGTCAAACCACCCACCGCTTGCACCGGCACCGATACCGCAGTGACCACTTCCGACAACCGGTCGAGCGGCGTATCTGCATGCTGTCCGCGCGAACGCCGCAGCGTCCGCATATCGAACCCAATGTGATGAATGATGTAATCGCAGCCCAGATCTTCCATGCGCTTGGCGCCCGCAATCGGATCGGGCATGGCCATGTTATCGCCCATCACCTTCGCGCCAAAATCACGGCCGGCTTTCACCACCAGCTCAATCGTCTCTTCGTGCGCTTGCCCCATCACAACCACCATGCTAGCGCCGGCTTTCGCCATCACTTCGGCTTCCAGCCAGCCACCGTCCATGGTCTTCAAATCGGCCACAATCGGCACCTGCGGGAAACGCGCGCGCAGTTCTCTCACACCGCGCATCCCTTCCGCAATAATCAGCGGCGTGCCCACCTCCAGCCAGTCGACACCGGCGCGAATCGCCATGTCGGCCGTGCGAATCGCCTCATTGAGGTCTATAAGATCGAGAGATATCTGTACTGTGGCTTTCATCGAATAGGATGGAAGTCGTAGTTTATGACATCGCGACTCTGCATCTTGACTGTATTCGCTCTCCCGGCTTTTGCCGCCGATCTAAAACCGCTGCCCAATTTCGCTCTTGCAAACAACCAATTCGAAATTGTCGCCCCCTGCATACCCGGCCGACCATGGACCGTCGCGGGCGAACACGGCGCGCTCTTCGGCCGCCAAAACGGCAAATTCGAAGCTTGGCAATGGCCGGTGAAAATCTTGAGCAACTTCCTCATCCGCGCTGAACTTGCGGATTATGCCGTGCCCATTGACGTAAACGCCCTCGCCGCTTCCATCAGAGTCACGCCAGCGGAAACCATCATCACGTATTCGCACGCCGCCTTCACTGTTCGCCAACACATGTTCGCCGGACGCGGCCCCAACGCTTCTCTCCCCGCCGCGGTGTTCTTCGAAATCGATTCCATTCGCCCGCTCGCTCTCACTTTCTCATTCACGCCAGAGATGCTCCGCATGTGGCCCGCTCCCAACTTCGGTCGACCGAATGGTGAATGGGTCAAGCAAGGCGATAGTGGCTACTACGTTCTTCATACCGACAACGACAAATTCCTGGCCGCCGTTGCCATGCCGCGCACCCAACCCGGCATCATGGTTCCCTATCAAGAACACCCGCAAACCTATCCGCTCGAGTTCAAACTCAATTTCGATCCGAAAACAGATCGCGGCCTCGTCTTCCCGCTAATCATGACGACCGATCGCAACCGCGTCAGCGAAATGATGGCATCTCTCCCACAGTCGTACGCCGAAACCCAAAATTACTACGCCCATTTCTTCGATCACCGCCTCACGGTCGAAACCCCTGACACGCGCATCAACGAAGGCCTGCGCTGGGCCGAAATCGCTATTGATCAAGCGCAAGTCCAAACTGCCCAAAACGAAACGGGAATGGTGGCCGGCTATTACGAATCCGCCGATTCCGCCCGCCCGGGTTACGCCTGGTTTTTCGGACGCGACACTCTCTGGAGCAGTTACGCCATCAATGCCTATGGCGATTACGCACTCACCCGCCGCGCTCTCGACTTCCTCATTCACCGCCAGCGCGCCGACGGCAAAATCATGCACGAATATTCCCAAGCCGCCGACAGCATCGATTGGAAAGCCACACCGTACTTCTACGCCTCAGCCGATTCCACACCTTTACTCCTAATGGCCGCCGCCGACTATGCGCGCAAGAGCGGCGATCAAAACTACATTAAAAACAACTGGGATGCCTTCAACAAAGCCTATCGTTTCATGCGCGCGCACGAAGCTAACAACGGCGTCTATTCAAATTCCGAAGGAACTGGTTGGGTTGAATCATGGCCCACCGGCATGCCGCAGGAAGAATCGTATTTAGCAGCACTCGACGAGCAAGCGTATCTCGCAATGGCTGAACTAGCCGACGCAATGGGTGACTCTGCCCTCGCGAACGAAGCGAACACCAAAGCCAAAGCCACCCGCACCGAACTTGAAACTCACTTCTACGACAAGACCGACGATTTCTACGCTTTCAGCCGCAACAGCGACGGCACGCTCGACCACACTGCCACCGTCTATCCAGCCGTCGCCTGGTGGGACGGCACCTCCTTGCCCAATGCCGATTCCATGCTCAGCCGTTGGGCATCGAGTGAATTCTCCACCGATTGGGGCGCGCGCGACATTAGCGAAAAGACGCCGTTCTATGACCCCATCAGCTATCACCAAGGCTCCGTGTGGCCGCTCTTCACCGGCTGGGTTTCGCTCGCCGAATATCGCGCCGGCCGCCCCATGGCCGGTTACGCCAGCCTCATGCAGAATTTGAATCTAACTTGGGCGCAAGACCTCGGCTCCGTCACCGAACTACTCTCCGGAGCATTCTTCCAACCTCTCGGCCGCAGCAGTTCCCATCAACTCTGGTCATCTGCCATGATCGTAAGCCCGATGTTGAAAGGTCTGTTCGGCCTAAATTGGGATGCTACGCGAAATCAAATCGCGGTAAGTCCTCACCTACCCGCCGATTGGGACCGCGCCAAAGTGAGCAACGTACAAGTGGGCGATGTCGCTGTCGATCTGGAAATGGAACGTATCAGTGGAGAACTCCGCGTCCGGGCCCTCACAAAAACTCCGCAAACTCTTTGCCTCATAGCGGGCCCTCTCTCGACGAAAACTTGTGAGGCTGCACCAACAAAAATCCGCACAATCACGCTGCCCTTGCCGCGAGTGGAACTGGCCATGCCCGAAGAGCTTCCCGAACCCGGCGAACGAACTCACCAACTCAAATCGCTGGCCGAGAATTTTGGGCCGCTAAGCGCCTCCTTTTCGTTTGAAGCACAAGCCGGTGCTGTTTACGACTTGCCGCTGCGTTTCAGGAAGGGTGATGACCCTGTCGTGAGCAATGCCGAGATTCGTGGAAACAAGCTGCATCTGCAATTTCCCGCCGGGCTAGGCTACGTGAAAAAAACGGTTACGTTCCAATGGTATTAACTTCTATGATCAGGCGCTTCCTTCCTTTTGTGGCGTTGGCTCTTTTGTCTGCGCAGGAACCCACCAGCAGACCTCCCATTCTGACCTACATCAAACAGACCTGGACCACCCTCAAACGCTCCGACAAGGATCTAGCCAAGGCCGTGGTTGATCCCAAATTCATGCCTGAAGCTGATGGCAAATGGCCGCTCTACATTTCGCGGTCAGAAGACGCGCAACTTGTCGAAGAAGGCTTACGTCGCGACATGTCCGCTGCCGGATTCAAAACCATCAAGATCCAACAACTCCCTGAAGATATCGACTCCATCGCGCATCCAGGTCTCCTGTATCTGCCGAAAGCATATGTTGTGCCGGGTGGCCGATTCAATGAGATGTACGGCTGGGACAGCTATTTCATTCAGGTCGGTTTGCTGAAAGACAACGAACTCGAACTAGCCAAAGACATGGCCGACAACTTTCTCTATCAGGTGAAAAATTACGGGAAAGTTCTAAACGCCAACCGCAGCTATTATCTGAACCGCTCGCAGCCTCCGTTTCTTACTCAAATGGTTTGGGGCGTTTACGAAAAAACGCACGACAAGAAATGGTTGGCCGACGCCCTTCCTTCCATCGAAAAGTATTATCAGCTTTGGGCCACCGAGCCACACATGACGCCCGAAACCGGTCTAGCGCGCTATTGGGATTTCGGCGAAGGTCCCGCACCCGAAGTTCTGTCCGATGAAAAAGACGCCCAAGGCCGCACCCACTACGACCTGGTCCGCGATTATTTCCGCACGCACGAAGTGACCGACTACCGCCTCAATCAGTACTACGACAAACAGACCGACACACTCACGCCCTTGTTCTACAAAGGCGATCGGTCCATGCGCGAATCCGGCTTCGATCCCAGCAACCGCTTCGGCCCCTTCAACATCGACATCATTCACTACAACCCCGTCTGCCTCAATTCCCTTCTCTATTTGATGGAAGTGCAAACCGCGCAGATCCTCACCGAACTCGGCCGCAAAGGTGACGCGCAACAATGGCTAGCCAAGTCCGAAACACGTGCCAAAGCCATCAACAAACTGATGTGGGATGAAAGAGACGGCCTCTACTACGATTACGATTTCGTCGAAAAACACGTCCGTCACTATCCGTTTCTCACAACGTTTTATCCGCTCTGGGCCGGCATCGCAACCAAGGAACAGGCCGCCCGCATCGTAAAGAACCTGCCGCTTTTTGAAAAAATCGGCGGCCTGCAAACCAGCACCGAAGTCAGCGGCAATCAATGGGATTCACCGTTCGGCTGGGCGCCTCTCGAGATGATCGCCGTCGAAGGCCTGCGCCGTTATGGCTACAATGCCGACGCCGAACGCATCTCCATGAAGTTCCTCTCGCTCGTCAAACGTGAATACGAACGCGTTGGCTTCATCGTAGAAAAGTACGACGTCGTAAACAACGGCTCAAGCGTCAGCGCTATTCATTTTGGCTACAGCGCCAACCAGGTCGGCTTCGGCTGGACCAACGCCGCATTCCTCGAACTGCTGGCCGGACTAACGAAGGAAGATCGTGCACAACTGCTAAAGCAGTAAGCGAGAATAGAGCGATGCCTGTCGACAAAACAAGTGGTGCAAAGCAAGCCGGTCCTTGCTGCATGGTGATTTTTGGCGGAGCAGGAGATCTGACCAAGCGTCTGGTCGTCCCGTCGCTCTACAATTTGGCCTGTTCCGATCTATTGCCCGAAGGTTTCGCCATCGTAGGCTTCGACATGGCCGACGTCTCCGAAGAGTCCTGGAAGAAGACGCTCACTGAAATGGTGGAGCAGTTCGTAAAAGCCTCAGGCCCCGATGCCGAAGTCGACCAGGATAGATGGAAGTGGCTCACCGATCGCATGTTCTACGTGCAGGGCGATCTCACCAATCAAGACAGCTATCAAAAACTAAAAGCGAAACTCGTCGAGGTGGACACCAGCCACCACACCGGCGGGAATTGTCTTTTCTACCTAGCAGTAGCCGACCGCTTCTTCGGATCAACCGTGGAACAAATCGGCAAAGCAGGATTGGCTGTCGAAGAAAAGGGCACTTGGCGGCGCGTTGTGATCGAAAAACCATTCGGCCACGACTTAGCCTCGGCACAAGCTCTCAACAAGCAGATTCTGACCGTTCTCGCCGAAACGCAAATCTACCGCATCGACCACTTCCTTGGCAAAGAAACGGTGCAGAACCTTTTGATGTTCCGCTTTGCCAATGGCATGTTCGAACCCATCTGGAATCGCGACCGCATTGACCACGTGCAGATAACCGTAGCCGAAACTGTCGGCATTGAACAACGCGGCCGCTTCTACGAAAAAACCGGCGCTATGCGTGACATGATTCCCAACCATGTTTTCCAGCTGCTGGCATTCACCGCCATGGAAGCACCTAACTCGCTCAGCGCCGATGCCGTGCGCTCCGAAAAGGCCAAAGTGATTGAGGCCATTCGCGAACTCGGTCCCGAAGATATTCCGCTGTGCACGGTGCGCGGTCAATATGACAGAGGTGCTATCGGCGATAAACCCGCCGTCGCCTACCGCGAAGAACCGGACGTTGCGCCCGATTCAACAATGGAGACCTACGTCGCCATGAAACTGAACATCGACAATTGGCGCTGGCACGGAGTGCCGTTCTACATTCGTACCGGAAAACGTTTGAATGCCCGCAAAACGCAAATCGCCATTCGCTTCAAAGAAACGCCGGTGATGCTGCTGAAGGATACTAGCCTTGCGCCCAACTGGCTGCTCATCCGCGTCCAACCCGATGAGGGCATCGCCCTGGAGTTCGGCGCGAAAATCCCCGGCCCTAACATGAAAATCGGCAAAGTAAAAATGGAGTTCAAGTACGAAGACTACTTCGGCACGCGTCCCTCTACTGGATATGAAACGCTGATCTTCGATGTAATGCTGGGCGACGCCACTCTGTTTCAACGCGCCGACAATATCGAAGGCGCCTGGGCCACTGTACAGCCAGTATTGGATTTCTGGGCTACAAATCCCGCGAAGAATTTTCCGAATTACATCGCCGGCAGCTACGGCCCACAATCCGCCGACGCCATGTTACAGCGCGATGGCCGTTCTTGGAGACCGATTACTTAAGTGCCGCGCAGTTTTTTGCAGCGCTAAAATACCCTTATGGCAACCTCTTCTTGGGATCAGCTTGATGAACTAAGAATGGATCGGACGAAGCTCTCCGTCGCTGGTTTGACCGACCCCGACGACGCTCTGGAATACTGGCTCACTCGCCCAATCGAAGAGCGCCTGCAAGCCTTAGAGCGCTTACGGAGGATTTCTCATGGCGATGCCATCGCTTCCGCAAGACTTCAAAGAGTTCTTGAGATTGCTCAACTCCCACCGCGTTGAGTATCTTTTAATTGGCGGCTATGCTGGGTAAACGTCAATCCTGAGAATGCCTCCCGAATCGATTTAGCTGTGCGTCAGTTCGGATTCGCCACAGCCAATCTTACGGCAGACTTGTTTCTCACTGCGAACAGAGTCATTCGAATGGGTCTGCCTCCGGTTCGCATTGAGATCCTAACCAGCATTTCCGGAGTTGGTTTGACGTGTGTTTCGCGGAGAAGCAACTCATACCAATAGACGATTTGCTTCTTCCGGTCATCAGTTTAGCCCGACTTCGCGAGAACAAGGCCGCTAGCGCGCGCACAAAAGACTTGGCAGACCTCGAGAATCTGCCTCAGTAGTACCACGTTCTTCCCAAGCCCGCAACTCGCCAATCGCCGCTTCCAACAATTCCGGCATCGCCGCACTCACCTGCGGCGACAACTCCGTTCCCCATTCTGTCGATCCCGGCTGCACTCCCAAAATCACCACCTCCGGCTGATCATCGCGAATCAACCGCAGCGCCGCCAGCAAATCGGCCACCCCTAACTGGTGAACACTCCAATTCCCCTTCATCCCGTGCACACCATCCCCACGTAGGCACACAACCGTGCCCGGTGCTTCACTCACGTCGATTCCATCCAGCAACAGGACACGATCCGCATCCTGCAAATAGGGCAAAAGCTCCAGCCCCAGCGTCCCACCTTCAATCACCGTCACATCGGCGGGCAGCCGCGCATCCGCTTGCAACATTCGCGCTGCATACACCCCAGCGCCATCATCAGAATGCACAATGTTGCCTATGCCAACAACCAGCGTCCTCATCAATTCTTTACAATCTCCGGCTCTTCTACTTCTTCAGCTGTGTGTATAACAGGCAAACCCTGCTCCGTAAAGTGGCCTTCCGGAAAATATTTATAACCGGTGAAAATACTCTCCATAATGCCGCCCTTCTCTTCCTTCGACACCAGAACGGCACTGTAAACGTGGTGAATCAAGAACACCAGGAACAGGAACATCACACCGAAATGAATGGCACGCAGATATTGAATATCAATCAACCGCGGTAGCCATCCAATGAAGAAATGAAGAGCGCGGTTTCCCAGAATACTGTCGAACATCGCAAACCCTGTCAGAATCTCCGTCACCACAAGTCCGTACACCATCGTGTACGCCATACCTGCCAAAGCATTGTGCCCCACTTCCGTCTTCGGCCACCAGCGAAGAAACAGGTAGTATTTCAACATCCCACCCATGCCATCGCGCCTTGATTGCGCCAACGGAATAAACTGCCGCCAATTCGCAAAGCGATTCCCGGCAAAGAACCAATAGAACCGCCAGATAAACGCCGCGGTCAGAGTGAACCCCGCCAGCAAGTGAATATAGCGCACCGTGCCCATCACCCAAGCCCGATGACTGAACGCCACAATAAACGGATCATGCATGTACGCGCCCGTCACGGCAAGCACCGTCAGCGCCAACACAATCATCCAATGCGCCAGCCGCACCGGCAGCTCCCAAACGTAAATCCGTAAAATGCCGGTGTTCTTTCCGCCCGGCCCCTGCTCATTTCTAGTTGACATAGAGCACTCCGTTACACCATTGGCTTTGTCATCACGATCCGGCGATGCCCGTCCACCACATGGACCGCACACGCCAGACAAGGATCAAATGAGTGAATCGTTCGCAGAATCTCCACTGGCCGGTCCGGGTCGGCAATCGGCGTTTTCATCAGTGACATTTCGTAAGCACCACGCTGCCCGCTCACATCGCGCGGACCCGCATTCCAAGTCGTCGGCACCACCGCTTGATAATTCTTGATCTGCTTGTTCTCAATCTCCACCCAGTGGCCCAGCGCCCCGCGCGGCGCTTCATGAAAACCATACCCGCGCGCATTTTTCGGCCAGCTATCCGGATCCCACTTCTCGCCGTTATGAATCGCCAATTTGCCGCCGCACATATTGGCATCAAGCTGATCAATCCATCCCTGCAACTGTTTCGCCATTAACTGCGCCTCAATCGTCCGCGCCGCAATACGCCCCAGCGTGGAAAACAGCGCAGTCGGCGGCGCTTTCAATTGCGTCAACACACCATCCACCAGTTGCTTCACCTGCACATGCCCAGACGCATAGGCCACCAACATGCGCGACAGCGGTCCCACTTCCATCGCCTTCCCGTCATACCGTGGCGACTTCAACCACGAATACTTTTGATCCACGTCCAGAAATTGATACGGCGGTTTCGGCCCGCTATATTTCGGATTCGTTTCACCCACCCATGGGTGTTTCACAGCCGTGTTGCCGTCGCTGTACTCGTACCACGAGTGCGCCACAGATTCGGTCACATTCTTCGGATCGTAAGGATGCACCTTGCTCAAATCATGGTTGAGAATAATCCCGCGCGGCAAAAAGAATCCCGCCGTGTCATTGATACTGCCAGTAGGATAATCGCCACAAGCCAGGAAATTGCCCACACCTTCGCCCACCTCGAACCACTCGCGATAGAAACCGGCGATGGCCAACACGTCCGGCACATACACTTGCTCCACAAACGCTTGCGCCTGTTTCGCTAACTGCCGCAGCAACGAAATACGTTCCGGATTGATCACCGCCTCCGGCTCATTCGGATCCATCACCGTCGTCATGCCGCCCACCAGATAGGTCTGCAGGTGTGGATTCTTCCCGCCAAGCACCGCATGAATGCGAATAAACTCGCGTTGAAACTCCAACGCTTCCAGGTAATGTGCCACTGCCAGCAGATTCACTTCCGGCGGAAGCTTGTAAGCCGGATGCCCCCAATAGCCGCTCGAAAACAAGCTCAGTTGCTGGCGCTCCACCAACTCTTTTACCTTGTCCTGCACGCCCTTGAAATAATTGCGGCTCGATTTCGGCCAACTGGAAATCGATTCCGCCAACTGTGACGTCTTGCCAGGATCTGCCTTAATCGACGACGCCACATCCACCCAATCCAAAGCGTGCAAGTGATAAAAGTGGATCACGTGATCTTGCACATTCTGCGTCGCCGCAATCAGGTTCCGCACAATGCGCGCGTTATCCGGAATCTCAATACCAAGCGCATTCTCAACCGACCGCACAGACGCCAGCGCATGCACCGTGGTGCAGACGCCGCAAATCCGCTGCGCCCAAATCCAAGCCTCGCGCGGATCACGCCCGCGCAGAATGAGTTCAATGCCGCGGAACATGGTGCCTGAACTCCATGAATCCGTAACGTGACCTCCTTCTACCTGCGCTTCGATTCGAAGATGCCCTTCAATTCGTGTGACTGGGTCAATGACAATTCTCGACATGAAAATCTCCTAGTTGTGACGCGGACCGGACGACGGGCGGGCTGCTCCTGCTTCATCCACCGGCGGCGTGTCATCGGGACGAACCTTTTCACGAATCACCTGGCCAACGCCATGCACCACCGTCGCACCCGTCACAGCGCCCACTAAAGTCCAACCGATTTTGGATATCGGCACATCCACCCCAAAGCCCGGCACGTCGGGCAGCCTTTCATAGAACGGAGATCGCGTATCCCAGAATCGATGCGAAGCGCAACTGATACAGCCATGCCCCGCCTTCACGGGCCAACTCGTGGCGTCGTTCCAGCGAACGGTCGGGCAATTGTATGTCGCTTGCGGCCCTTTACAGCCCATCTTGTAAAGGCAATATCCTTTACGATGTCCTTCATCGCCCCACTCTTGCACATAACGTCCCGCATCATAGTGCGCGCGCCGTTCACATTGATCGTGAATCAACCGTCCATACGCGAATAGCGGACGGTTGTATTGATCTAGCGCAGGCAAATCATTGAACGTCAGATAATGTGTGAGCACTGCCGCAGTGTTGGCCGGATTGTGCGGACAACCTCCTAGGTTCACAACCTTCAATCCAGGAACCGCTTCTTCCAAACCAACGGCGCCCGTCGGGTTCGGATGCGCTTTCACAATGCCACCGTCCCAAGCACAGGCACCCACCGCAATCGTCGCCACCGCGCCACTGCACACCTCACGCGCAATATCAACCGCACTGCGACCGCCGATCGTGCAATAGACGCCTTCATCGGCCAACGGAATCGCACCCTCGACAACTGCGATATACTTGCCGCGGTTCTCGCGTACCACACGTTCCAGTACTGCTTCGGCCTGCTTGCCTGCGCCGGCCATGATGATCTCGTGGTACTCCCACGAAAGCAGATCGAGCACCACCTCCGCCACCGATGGATGACTCGACCGCAACATCGATTCTGAATTGCCCGCGCAATCCTGAAACTGCAGCCAAACCAAGATAGGCCGTTTCGTGTTGCTAAGTGCTTTCACAACCTGCGCTGTGTATTTAGGAGGAAGAGCCAAGGTGGAAACCATGGCGCTACAGAACTTGAGGAACTTCCGGCGGTCAATGCCGCGGAGTGCCAGTGAAGAGGCTAAGGTAGTGCTGCTGGGGACCATACCACGCTCCAATTTTGAAAGACTGGAGAAGTACAAGCAATTTCATACCCATTGCATTTTCCTTAACTGGCCTACAGTTGGAGCACTTCGCAAGGTGCTATTAACGCAAGCTAACGCAGACACGTTGCGTGATATCACTCATCGTGTGCGGTTTGCCTGTCAGTGAACACCGACTAGTCCTCGCACCGATTCAATCAGCTTCGCCGAGTCATAGCCCACACCGTTCTTGAAGACATACTTCACCTTTTCAACATCGCCAATTTGCGCGGAAGGGTCACCTTCAACCACAACAAGATCGGCAACCTTGCCCACCGCAATCGAACCAATTTTGCCTGCTTGCCCAAGGTATTCGGCTCCGTTCAACGTGTAAATGCGGATCGCCTCTTGCGGAGTGAACCCGGCCTCAACCAAAAGTTCCAGATTCCGCTGATCTCCGAAACCCGGCAGGGCGCC
>PMQB01000518.1 GCA_003169195.1 Bryobacterales bacterium | reverse complement strand
GTCATACAGGCGCCGCGCGCTGAGCAGAAGGTGGCATCGGCCATGATAGAGAATGCGTTTCCGGTGATGGGTGTTCCGGTTCGCACGTTTGGGAGTTATCTTTTGAGATGGGGCTGGCTGTCAGCGTATTTTCAACACGGGAATCCATTATTTTCTTGCAGCTGAGGGGTATGGGCGAGCGCGGGATTCAACATCTTCGAGCGCTGTTGGCAACGTTCTTAATGTTTATCTAGGCCTTGCCCCGGTTTCAGCCCGATGCTTCTTTACGACGCCGGTAATCGCTGAAATCTTGATCGGCGCGTGGCTAGGATTAGCTTTTTGGAAAGCTGGTTTGGGGATCGCGGCCCAAACCAGCCGATTTAGCGGAGGTTATAGCGCTGCGAGTTTAGCTTTAAACTCGTCGCGCTTAGAAACATCGGATACATAAAGGCTGCACGCAGTTGTGAAACGCAGGGCATTTGCTTTGATATCCGCAGTAGCGATTGTGTCGGCATTTAGATTGCAGGCTGTCAACTGGCGCGTTATGACTTCGACGGCCTTTTTAGAATCGACATAAACAGAAACGAGCTTGACGAGTGAGTTATAAGCCGGGCTTGGCATGATGGCTCCTTTGATATGTCGATCGCTTACGACCGCGTTTGTCCGGCATCTTCGCTGACCAGCCTCGAGGCGGCAGCGCTACCTTCCACATGACGGGCTAATTCAAGGACTGCCTTGCGCATGTTGTCTGCGTGAGCATTTAGTTCCTCGCAGATAATGGCCGATTCCTCGGCACTGGGCGTCTGGCTTTGGCTGGCTTCCGCAATGCGTTCCACCGAAACACCGAGCAACGTCGCACCAGGAGCCAAATTGCGCACCAATTCCTGCAATGGTTTGGTGATAGACCGGCCAATGATAAACGCGATGATCGTCGCCAGGACAACCGCGAGAGCAGAGAAGCCTAACGCCTGGATGCGGCTCGATTCAAAATCAGCAATGCGCAGATTCAGCAACCCGTCCAGCTCAGCTGCACTCGTTTCCCAATAGTCCAGCGAAGCTTTTTGAAGAGCAGCGGCCTGCGTGGCCAGAGCAGCGGGGGTCGTTTGTGCGGGATTGGCAAGAATCGCTTTCAGTGTGGTCGCGTAAGAAGCCGCCGCTCCTTTATACGCCTGAAGCGCGGCGCTCAGCTTGGGTTGCAGAGTCGGGCTGACACCATGATTGGCGGCATCCGCATCGAACGTCGTGCTATTGCTAGCCGCGATCCGATTGATCGATTCTTCCAGGAGTACGCTTTCATTGGCTAGAGCGGCCTGATCGACAGCGGCATTCGCCGTTGTGCCGGCCAGCAACCTGTTGCCAATGGTAGCCGTATTGGCAATGTGAGAAACCGTTTCAGGCATGGCGAGCAGCGTGACGTCCACCAAGTAGTAGCTATCAAGATCCGGATCAAGAATCAAGCTGGATGTGTCGCCGGCATAGCTGACCAGTTGCTTCACCTGAGCAAACAAATGATCGTAACCACTGACCAGTTCCGCGCGTTCTTCGGGCGTCGATACTTTCCCACTCGCCGCAGCCAGCAACTTCCACTGCGACTGGAGATTCTCAAGCGCCAGGTCTTTGTGATTCTTCTTCGCCAGACCATCGGCATTAGTATTCAAGTCGGCCGCTACCTGCGTATTCACCGCAGCCGCCGCATCCAAACTCGCACTCACCAGCGCCGTCGGCGACGCTAGGCTACTGCTACAAGCAGCCGTTTCACAACCTTGTAGGGTATTTTTCGAACTAGCTAAACCGTACAAAACCCTCATCAGCGGCTTTTGCAATGAATTGCCGCTGATTTCCAACTGCGCGGAAGCAATTTGTGGCGTATAGTTGGCGGCCAGGAGGTAGGCGAGCACACCGATTGGCAGCGAAAAAATCGCCACAATCAGAAATATCTTGGTGGAGACGCTAGAACGGCTGCTCTCCACGCTTGAGGATTCAGGTGTCATGGGTCTTGAAAGTCTTTCTACTAAATGAGTTTGAAGCAAAGCAGAAGATTCTTATTGGAATCGCCATTGCTTGCTAAAAACCTACATCGACAGGAGAATAGTGTTCCTTTAGCGCGACCTCACGTTTCCTTTCGTTTTTGAGCACAACTGACAAGGAAAGCCTAAAGGCAAACTTTGGGGAGCCAAAGATTTTTCATCCAGATGATTGAAAGACCATCGTTGCTCGTCGATCGTAGATTGAGACACCGAGGTTTCGGAGAAATCTTGAGCACCAAGGCCCATCGCCATCGCCTTAGTCCACGGGCATTTTGGGATCATTAGATCGAGCCCATTTCTAGAGTGGTCCGATAAACCGGTCGGCTATTCGCGGGGCAAAACGATCATCGCCATCCGACGTCGCTCAACTAGCGAGCTGAACTCGAAACGCGAATCTCTTCACCGCTGTTCTTCACGGTCCAGTTCTTATTGTCCGTCGATTCGGCCTGCTCATAAGTGATCTTATTGCGGCCGCTGAAAACATTCGTATTGCGGTAGTAAACGGTGGAACCGCCTTGATCCCAGGTGCTTGTGTAAACCCAGCGGTCGCCTTGGATCTCCAGATCCCCGCGCGAACTGGCTCTTCCTTCGGGCCGCACATTCTGCGTGTAATAGCGCCCCGGCTTGTCCGGCACCGGAATGAAGATCAGCAAATTCCCCGCTACGCCGTTCACTGTTTGCTCACATGTGAAGTACCGCCCCACCAAAGAACACTGATTGGTTAGCTTTTCCGGCGGCTGATCTTTATGCGTCACCCGCCAAGACCCGCTATAGAGCCACAGCGGCGTATAAGGGTCGGCCGCTCTGAGCGTGGGGGCTAAACTCAACGCAAACAAGACAAAAATGGGGATTCGCATGATCTCTAACTGAATTCTAGCGGCTCACTTCCGACTTCCCCCAGTTCCGCCACATATTAGAATGTCGGGATGAGAGCAATTTTGTGTTGCCTGATGTTACTACTGCCTGTTGTGGCGCAGGAGACGGTGCCGGCGAAGATCGGATCGGCGAAGATCTATGTCGTTGGGGATGTGAAGAAACCCGGTATATATGAGTTCGACGCAAAGGACGGGATCACCGTGCTCGAAGCGATTGCACATGCGGAAGGGCTGCTGCCTTATGCGAAGAAGCAGGCCTATATCTACCGCAGGAACTCGGACCCGAGGCGCAAGGGGATTCCGGTGGAACTAGCGAAGATCATAAATCGGAAGAGCAAGGATGTGACCCTTGAAGCCGGAGACATTCTTTACATACCAACGAATAACAGTCCCATATTAATGAACGGACCAACTCGGACTAAGCAGCCACCGTTCGAAATACCTATCGATTGGTTGGTGGGCGACTAATTTCCCGGCTTGAGGTACTGGTCAAAGAAGGATAATTCGGCCTCCATGAGCGTTTTGCGATAGGGGCCAGAGACGCCGTGGCTTTTTTGCGGATAGATCTGCATGAAAAAGACTTTGCCGGCTTTTTCGAAGGCGGCGGCCATTTGCATGGTGTTTTGAAAGAGGACGTTATCGTCTTCGATGTTGTGAAGAATCAGCAGGTGGCCTTGGAGTTTGTCGGCGTTTTGGACGTTTGAGGATTTCTTGTAGCGCTCAAGATTGTTCGACGGCAGGTCCATGTAGCGTTCGGTATAGATGGTGTCGTAGTTGTGCCAGTCGGTAACGGGCGCCCCGGAGACGCCGACTTTGAAGACATCCGGCGCGAAGAGAAGAGAGTGGATTGTCATGTAACCGCCGTAGCTCCAGCCGGTGATGCCGACACGGGCGGGGTCGACGAAGCCTTGCTTGATGAGATATTGAACGCCGAGCTTTTGATCTTGTACTTCGCGAGTGCCTAGCTCGCGGTAAATGGGCTCTTCGAATTTGTGGCCGCGACCGGACGAGCCGTGGTTATCCATCTCCCAAACGACGTAGCCGTGGTGCGCCATGACTTGCGAGATGCTCAGGCCTTGCCAATCGTTGTGAATGACTTGGACGCCGGGGCCGCCATACACCTGAACAATCAGCGGATATTTGATGCCGGGTTGGAAGCCAGCGGGTTTGATGAGTCGACCGTATAGAAGCGTGCCGTCATCGGAAGGGACTGTGATCATTTCACTTGGCAATAGATCAAACTCTTCGGACACTTTTCGATCGGGTTCGTGCAAGACAGTGAGTTGCTCGCCGGCGGCGCTCTTAAGTGACTGCGAGGGAGGAGTGGTGGCGTTGGAGTAGGAATCGAGGAAGTAGCTGGCATCGTCATTAGCTTCGATGCGGTGGACACCTGATTCGGGAGTAAGTCGAGTGCGAGGGCCTCCGTTGAAAGAAACTGAATAGAACTGAGATTCGAGGGGGCCTAATTCGGAGGAGGAGTAGAACACTTTCTGCTGGGCTTCGTTGATGGCCTCGATCTTCTTGACCTCCCAATCGCCGCTAGTGAGTTTGGTGAGAAGTTCACCGGTGTTGGAGTAGCGATAAATATGGCGGAAACCGTTTTCGTGTTCGCTGGTCCAGAGGAATTCGGGACGGTTCTTAAGGAAGTAGAGATTGTCAGTAAAGTTAATCCAGGTCTTGGATTCCTCGTGGAGGATGGTGCGCGTGGCACCTGTCGCCGGATTGCAGAAGAGAAGATCGAGTTGACTCTGCACGCGATTGAGGCGTTCTACGGCGACTTGGGAAGAATCGGGCAGCCAGATGACCCGAGCCAGTAGGGAGTTGGTTGTGTCGCCAAGATCCATCCACTTAATTTGACCCGTGGCGATGGTGATGATGCCGAGTTTCACGCGCGCGTTTGGGGTGCCGGATTGGGGATAGCGTTCCGGTTCGGCGAGGGCACGTTCGCCGATGAGGTCGGCTTGCGGATAGATAAATTCGCTGGAGACATCGAACTGGAGGAAGGCGACCTGCTTGGAATCGGGTGACCACCAGGAGGCGGTGCCCAAGTCGAGCTCTTCGGGATAGACCCAGTCGAGTTGGCCGTTCAGGAGGGTCTGAGTGCCATCGGAGGTGAGTTGGCGAACCTGATGAGAGGAGACATCAAGGACGTAGAGATTGGATTTTGTGCGGTAGAGAATCTGCTGGCCCTTGGGAGATAGTTTCGGATCTTCTTCGGCGAAATCGGTTTTAGTGAGTTGCTCGTGCTTGCCGTTGGGGTGAACGATGAAGAGGTCGCCGCCGGATTCGGTAAGGATGTCTTTGTTGTTGGGGAACCACTGGATGGAGTCGGAGGAGACGCGTCGATTTTGCCAGCCGAAGGTTTTGGATTCGTCCACTTTGACGGCGTCGGCTTCGAGTTTGGCGGGCTGGAACCAGTCTTTGGATTTTTGATGGGCGGGTTCGTAGAGGTAAACGGTGCCTTGGCGGCGATAGGCGAAGAGTTGGCCATCGGGTGACCAGACAGGGGAGATTGTGCCGCCGCGAGCAAAGGGCTGCTTTAGGAGGTCGGCCAAGGTGACTGGTTTTTTGGCGGCGGGTGTTTGTGCGAAGAGAGGCGTCAGAGCGCAAACGAGCAATAGGGTGAAACGAGTGGACACACTGTCAGTGTATGAAACTGAAAGGACGAATGGTGACACTTTTGTTGTTGATCGCTGCGGCATTTGCGGCGGGAGCGATTAATTCAGTGGCGGGCGGCGGGAGCTTTTTGACGTTCCCATCGTTGGTCTTTAGCGGAGTGACGCCGGTGATGGCGAATGCTTCGAACACGGTGGCGCTGGTGCCGGGGACGGCGGCGAGTGTGTTCGCTTATCGCAGCGATGTGCAAAGGATGGGCGAGCCGAATTTAAAGCTGTGGTTCGCGGTTAGTTTGGTGGTAGGGGCATTGGGGGCGTGGTTGTTGCTAGTGACGTCGGACAAGACGTTTCGGCAGGTGGCACCGTGGCTGTTGTTGTTTGCGACCCTGCTGTTTGCGTTTGGGAATCAGGTGAGTTTAGCGATGCGGGGGCGGTTACAGGGGAGCAAATGGGCGATGTTGCTTTTGCTATTTCCGATTGCCGTGTACGGCGGATATTTCGGGGGCGGGATCGGGATTATGTTTTTGGCAGCGCTGCGCCTATATGGGATGACGGACATTCACGGGATGAACGGGATCAAAACGATTATGGGGGGGACCTTGAATGCACTGGCGGCGTTG
>PMQB01000159.1 GCA_003169195.1 Bryobacterales bacterium | reverse complement strand
ACTTCGCCGCCACGCTCAAGAAAGGCGCGCACGTGCAGATTCAAGGCGAACTGCGCAGCCGCGAATATGAAAAGCCGCTCGAAGGCAAGAAGAAAGCTACGATCAAGCAGCGTATCTGGGAGATTCACATCACCTCGATCCTGAAACTGGACCGCACTGAGCGTGTGGAAGAGACTGCCCCTGAGCAGGAACAGATCGAAGATCCGGAGGTGGCCCCTTAGGGGCCCGCCTCCTCTTCGATGTTTTTACATCCAGTGGGAGACCCTAATAATCTTTGAATCTCGGCGGCGTGCATACTATCCGGTTGCCGGTTATCCTGCAAACAAACTTTCCTCACTTTCAATCCGTGCGCCTCAAGCGTGTTCGACATTGCCGACAGAGCTTGGCGGCCGGCGGAATCGCCGTCTAAAAAGAGCACGACCTGGGAACAAGCCGCGCAAAGGAGTGTAGTTTGCTCACGGCTGAGCGTACAACCCATCAGAGCAACTACGTTTGAGAATCCCGCCTGATGGACGCGCACACAGTCAAAGAATCCTTCAACGACAATTAACTCTTGTGATGGCTTCGAAGTGGCCCGATGAAGATTGAATAACTCAGCCGACTTTCGAAAGCCCACCGGAAAGAGATACTTCGGCAGTGAGGAGTCCATTGATCGACCCGCATACGCGACGACTTGGCCGGCCGCATTGTGGATAGGAATCACGACGCGCCCGCTCAAGAAACCAGGGCCGCGGTAATATCCGATTCCGAACCACGTTGCAGTCGCATCGTCGACTCCGCGGGCGCTTAAGTAAGGATGTTGCCCAATCAGTTCAATGAGCCGAAAGGTTAACGGGGCATTTCGTCGAACATCGACTGATGGCCGGTATATTTGTGTCGCTGGAGTGAACGATAAATCGATTGAGCCGTCCTGCAGCAAGAGGGCGGCCTCCCGGATCGAGCAGCGCTCCATTAAAGTTACAAAATCCAGAACGTTCCCGCCGATACGGCCTCCCCTATTCCTGATGCAAGATTCGGAGTGACACGCCCATATACTGCGCCGTGTATCGACCGAAAAACTATGAACCGAATCTGATTCATGCGTTGGGATTGGGCATTGACCGCGGAGGGTATCTAATCCCGCCGCTTTCAGGAGAATCCCGTAGCGTGCGAGGGCTTGCTCCATCGTGACCGCGCTCTTGATTGCACTAAAGCTCACTGATCGCTTCATCGCCTACTCCGCTTCGGTTCCACCTTGCTGATCTGAATCAGTTCCTTGCGAATCTCGGATGGAGTCTGCCCGGACGGTGTGGGCACTCCCTTCAAGCCTTCCAGCAGTGCATCAAAGCACTTCACGCCATCATCGATGGCCGCGACTTCCGCTTCGAGTAACGGAATCCGCTGGCGCAATCGCAGCAAGTTTTCCTTTCCTTCCAATAAGTCCCCCTTTGACGATTCTTTCGGTAGATAAAAGGAGCACTTCGCGCAGGCCATTCGATGTGCACACTGCTCAAAGAAGTCGTACGTGCAGTAGCCATGCCCGAGATCGTAATACTTCCACGGTTCCTTGTCACTCAGTCCTCTCCGCACGGCATCTTGATCAATGACTACATCGATAGCTCGCAGGTTTCGTTCAAAGTACCCGGCGTCGTCGAAAGCCCTCGCCAGTTTGGTTGGCGCGATGTTTGCATAGAACTGCGTGGAGACAGGGTTCCGATGCCCTAGCCACGCCTGCAATTCGAATAGCGTCAACGGTTCCTTCGCATTGTAAAGTTGTGACGCTATCGTGGTTCTAGCGCGGTGACTGGTAATCAGTCCGGTTGCATCTTTCCTCGGTACTCCGGCTTTTTTGCAAATCGCCGCGATGAGCTTTCGGTTCAGATAGCGCTTGGCCATTCTCCTTGTTCGAGTGGCGAACAGAAAGTCCACCATGCTGGCCGACTTCCTATCCAACTGACTCGGCTGATGTGGCCGTAGCTTTTCCCACGCCTCAACGGCTTCGCCAACGATTGAGTCGACTGGCTTGACGAACTCCGTGTTTGTTTTGTTGATTGGAACCGGGAGGTAGCAAACACGCGGGCCGCTTCCATCCGCTGTTTTGAACGGACCCCAGGATATCGCGCCCACGGGAAGCCGAAAAATCTCATCGGACCGCAAGCCCGCAAAAAGCCNNCCCAAACCAGCTTTGCCCAAACCGCATCCGCGATCGGCTTGGGATGTGGACCTAACTTTTGCCGAATCGTCAAGGGCGCTCTCAGGCAAAGCCGTGGATCGAAACGGCGCGGAATCCATTCCCACTCTGCGGCGTCTCGGAACACTGTGCGCATCGCGCTCAGATAACCGGCAATGCTGCTTGCCTTCATGGGTTTGCCATGAAGTTCTTTGTGCCGGACCTCACAAGCCCAAGCACCGTAAGTTAAACGGCAGGCCGCTGCCACAAACTGCGCCGCCGTTTGACGCGTCCACAACTCTGGAGACGCTTGATCGGGGCAGTTCTTTGTTATCCATCGACCCACCTTCAGCGCCGTGTAGAAAATTAAATGTCGCGAACTGTCTTCAATGGTTGCCGTTGCATTCCAGCGATCCATAAACGCCAGCCAGCGTGGATCGATTCCATCCCGAAGGTGTTTTGATACCCCACCGCGCGGCAATGAAAATGCATGCGGCAAGGGTTTCTCAATGAATCCTAGCTGATGCGCTGCGAATGCAA
>PMQB01000112.1 GCA_003169195.1 Bryobacterales bacterium | reverse complement strand
GCCAACATCTATCTCGCCCTCGCCAAACCCCGCTTCCAAACCACACCCATCCCCCCGCTGCCACTGCCCGACCCTAAACCTTCCGCCGCCGCCCTCCGCGGTTCTCTTTTCGAATTCACCATCCTCGCCACCGCGCAAAGCATTCTCGCCCACCGCTTCCCCCTCCTAGGCACCACTCTCGAAACCGGACCCTCCATCGAATGGCGTCGCGATTACGCCCACAACAAAACCTCCGCCCCCAAATATTTCCGCCTCGTCCCCTATCTAAATTTCTCCGCCGTGGGCGATCACAAATTCATCTGGGAACTCAACCGCCATCAGCACCTCGTCCTCCTCGCGCAAGCCTATCTCCTCTCCGGCAAGCAAGACTATCTCAACGAAGCTTTCGCCCAACTCGAATCTTGGTTCGAACAGAATCCCTTTCAACACGGCATCAATTGGGCCAGCGCTCTCGAAGTCGCCTTTCGCGCTCTCTCCTGGATCTGGCTCTGGCACTTCTCGGGCGATCTCATGCCACTGCCACTTCGCGAAAACTTCCTAACTTCGCTCTACCAACACGGCCGCCATCTCTACGAAAATCTGTCCGTTTACTTTTCGCCCAACACCCACCTCCTCGGCGAAGCCGTCGCCCTGCACGCTCTCGGCACCCTCTTCCCCACCATGCCCTTTGCCGCCGAATGGCAACGCCGCGGCGCCGAAATCGTCGAAGCCCAACTCACCTTCCAAATCAAACCCGACGGTTCCCACTTCGAACAATCCAGCTATTACCACGTCTACGCCGTCGATTTCTTCCTCTTCTATTACCTGCTCGCCGGCAAACCAGCCCATCTCGAACCGCACCTTCTGCGCATGGCCGAACACCTCCAGTGGCTCCTCGGTCCCGCCCGCCGCCTCGCCTTTTTTGGTGATGATGATGGCGGCCGCCTCTTCCATCCCCAAGGCAAACGCGACGAATTTGGCCGCGCCACTCTCTCTACCTGTGGCCTGTTGCTCAAACCCGAAGATTGGGTCGGCACTCGCGAAGAACTCGCGGAACAAGCTGCTTGGTGGCTCGGCGTCGGCGCACTCTCCCACGCCCGTTCTTCGGCCGATCTACCCCAAGGTTCTAAGCTGTTCCCCGATGCCGGCGCAGTCTTTCTTCAATCCCAAAACCTCTACCTCCAGTTCGACGCCGGCCCCTTCGGCTATGGTGGTGCCGGTCATAGCCATGCCGATACCCTCAGCTTTGTCCTATGGCACGACAACGAACTCGTTTTCACCGACCCCGGCACCTTCACCTATATAGGTAGCCCCACCGAACGCGATCGCTTTCGCGGCACCCCTGCCCATAACACCATCACCATCAACGGCCAGAACCAGGCCCAAACCGCCGGACCCTTTCGTTGGAACGAAAAGCCCGAAGTCCAGTTACTCGCTTTCACCCCAACCGAAGACGGCGGTGTCATTGACGCAACCTGCACCTACCGCAACTTTCAACACCGCCGCCGCCTTCGTCTACAGAGTGATCAACTCACCGTTCTCGACGAAATTACCGGACCGCCCGGCGAACACTCGGTCCAACAAACTTGGAATCTCGGACCAGCCGCCGATCAAGTGCACCTTTCGTTTTCAGACCATGCCGCCGAAGCCTCTAGCGAGTTCTCCCCTGCCTATGGCGTCAAAAATCCTGCCCGCTCGCTCGTCGTCCAGCGTTCCGGCCCCTGTCCCATCGCCCTGGCTATGTGCCTGAATACGCAACAGAAAGTGAATGTCAATGTCGCGGAAACTCGGCAAATGTTCGATAATGAAGTGTCGAACTTCCACCCATAATGTGTCTTGCGTGTTAGGCCGATTAAGGTTCATAGAAACCGTCCATTTATAAAGAGATATTTACGTGAGCAACAGCTTTACTCCGAGCAACATTGCCGTTATAGGATTGGGTTACGTCGGCTGCGTTACAGCCGCCTGTCTTAGTAGCTTGGGTCACATCGTTACCGGTGTCGATCGCGATGATCATAAAGTGAGCAGCGTGCTCGGGGGGGTCGCCCCCTTTTTTGAGCCGGGCCTTCCTGAATTGGTCAAGGAAAATGTTCTGGCCGGACGCCTCAGCGCCACAACTTCCCTTACGGATGCCATCAAGCACGCCGATATCGCTCTCATCTGCGTCGGCACTCCTTCTGAAAAAAGCGGCAATCTCGGGCTTGATCAATTACGTCGCGTTGTAGCAGAAATCGCCCAAAATCTCCCCGGCCGCACCAAACCCCTCATCGTCGCCGTCCGCAGTACCGTCTTCCCCGGCACTTGCGAAGAAATCGTGATTCCGGCTCTGGGCGGAAAGGCCCACGTCGTTTCCAATCCTGAATTTTTGCGCGAAGGCGTCGCTGTCAAAGATTTCATGGAACCGTCGCTCGTCGTCGTCGGCGGAACAGATCGCGCTACGGTCGAAAAGGTCGCCGCCGTTTATCAGCCGCTCGGCTTCGAAGCGTGCCTCGTCACCCTGCGCACCGCGGAAATGATCAAGTACGCCTGCAATGCATTCCACGCCGTCAAAATTTCTTTTGCTAACGAAATCGGCGCACTCAGCGCCAGCCTCGGCGTCGATGGCCGCGAAGTCATGGACACCGTCTGCAAAGACGTAAAGCTCAATGCCTCTGCCGCTTATCTAAAACCCGGCTTTGCTTTCGGTGGTTCCTGCCTGCCCAAAGATCTTCGCGCGCTCGTCTATCGAGCCAGCCGTCTCGATCTCAAGCTCCCGCTGCTTGAATCTTCCCTGCCCAGCAACGAAAGCCACCTCGCACGCGCCATTCACGACGTGCTCGATCTCCCCGCCAAACGTCTAGGCGTCCTCGGTCTCGCCTTCAAAGAAAATACCGACGATCTTCGCGAAAGCCCCGTCGTCTCTCTCCTTGAACAACTCATCGGCAAAGGCCGCGATCTGCGCGTCTTCGATCCCCACATCCGCCTCGAAGAAATTTACGGCAGCAATCGAAATTTTATTTTGCAGCAGATTCCCCACATCGGCCGCCTCCTCCAACCCAACGTCGAAAAAGTTCTCGATTGGGCCGATCATCTCATCGTTGCGCAAAAACCAACCGCGGAAATGGCCGCCCAGATTGCCGCCTCCGGCTTACCTGTTTTAGATCTGGTGGGCTCATCTTTAAATAAACCTGCACCGGTTCCGGTCACGACCGGTTAGAAGTCAAGATGCAACAGATCATTCGCAAAGGCATCAAAGACATTTTGGTGGAAGACGTTCCCGACCCCGTCGCGGGGCCCCATCACGTCCTCATCCGCCCCGTCTTCTCACTCATCAGCAGCGGCACCGAAACCGCGAGCATCCATCAACAAGGCGTTTTTAAGGAAGTAGCCGATAATCCCTCGCACATCAAGAAAGTTCTTGATGTCATGCAGACCAACGGCCCCATCCCCACCATTCGCGAAGTCAACGCCAAATTCAGCGAATACGCCGTCCTCGGTTACTCCGGCGCCGGCATCGTTGTTGAAAAGCACCGCACCGTCACCGATCTCGAACTGGGAGACCGTGTTGCCTATGGCGGCGAAGGCACCGGTCATGCCGAAACCATCATCACCGGCCGCAACTTAGTCGCGCGCGTTCCAGATAACGTAACTCTCGACCACGCCGCGTTCTCCACCATCGGCAGCATCGCCCTCAACGCTGTCCGCATCGCCAACATCGGCTTGGGCGAACATGTCGTCGTCATCGGCCTCGGCCTCATCGGCCAACTCGTTGCGCAGCTCGCCCGCTTGCAGGGTGCAGTCGTCATCGCCACTGATCTTCGTACCGATCGTGTTCAACTCGCTAAAGATCTCGGCGCGCACGAACCTATCTTCGGCGGCGCGCTCCAAGAACAAGTGGCCGGCCTCACCAACGGCAAAGGTGCCGATTGCGTCATCATCGCCGCGGCCGCCAAATCATCCGTTCCCTGCAACCTCGCCCTCGACGTTTGTCGCGACCGTGGCCGCATCGTCGTTCTCGGCGCTGTCGAGATGAACTTCCCCTGGAATGACATGTACCTGAAAGAGATTCAGCTCTTCATGTCCCGCGCTTACGGTCCCGGCAGTTACGACACCTCCTACGAACGCCAAGGCCAGGATTATCCATACGCCTACATTCGTTGGACCGAGAACCGCAACATGGAGGAATTCCTCCGCCTCGTCGGCCGGGGCGACATCAAGCTCGACCCGCTTATCACCCACCGCTTCCCGCTCGAAGATGGTCCCAAAGCCTACGCCACCATCATGGACCCCGCGTCCAACAGCCTCGCTGTTCTCCTGCAATACCAAACCAAAGATTCCGCCAAGGCCGCCAACGATTTCACCCCCCGCCGCACCGTCCCGCTTACCCCCGGCAAGAAAAGCGAAGGCACTCTCGGTATCGCGCTCGTCGGCGCGGGCAACATTGCGCGCTGGGCGCACCTTCCCAACATCAAAAATATTCCGAACTCCAGCCTCCGCGCCATTCTTTCCAGCTCCGGCGTCCGCGGCAAGAGCTACGCCAGCCGCTTCGGCGCAGCCTATTGCACTACCGATTACCAACAGATCCTCAACGATCCTGAAGTCGATCTCGTCTTCATCACCAACCGAAATCAGTACCATGGCCCGCAAGCCCTCGAAGCGCTACGCGCCGGAAAGCATGTCTTCGTCGAAAAGCCTATGGCTCTCACCGAAGAGGAATGCAAAGATCTGGTCCAAGCCAGCAAAGAAAGCGGCTGCCAGTTAACTGTCGGCTTCAACCGCCGCTTCGCCCCGTTCTACAAGCCGCTCAAGGCCCAACTGGCCAAGCGCAACGCGCCGGCCGTCATCAGTTGCCGGGTCAACTCACCAGGCATCTCCGGCTCCTACTGGATGGCAGATCCCGCCGTCGGCGGTGCCATCCTCGGCGAAGCCTGCCACTTTGTCGATCTCATGCACTGGCTGCTCGACTCCGAACCCGTCAGCGTTTCCGCCTATTCACTCCCAACCGGCAAACAAGATCCGGTGGGGGAAAACAACATGGTCGCCTCGTTCGCCTTTGCCGATGGCTCCATCGGCAACCTCACCTACTGCACCATCGGCAGCCGCACCTCGGGTGGCGAACTCGTCGAAGTCTTCATGCAAGGCATGGGCATCAAAACCGAAGACTTCAAACGCCTCACCACCGCCGGTTCCATTCGCCGAACTCAGAAAAAAATGTTCGCCGAAAAAGGCTACGATACGCAAATCGAAGAGTTCGTCAAAGACCTCCGCGCCGGTAAAACCGCCGCCGTCACGGTTCGCGACGGTGCCCGCTCCACCATCGGCTGCCTGCGTATGATGCAATCCGCCAGAGAACAAAAACCGTTCTCTATGGATTGGGAAAGCGCCGTCTCTTAACGAAACGTCAGCAGAAACTGCGAGCCTTGGTTGTACTCGTATTCGAGTTTCCCTTGTAGCTGATCGGCCAAGTCGGACACCAACTGCAAGCCCAATGATGCCGGCTTCTTTAAATTCACCGACGGCGGCAGCCCAGGCCCGCTGTCCCAATAACAAAGCCGGTGGACCCCGTCCATCTCATGGAAATCGATGCGAATTTTTCCTTTGCCGGTCGGAAACGCATGCTTCACCGAATTCGACAGCAACTCCTGCAAAATCAATCCGCACGGCATCGCCTCACCCATCTTCAACTTCACGTCCACCTTCGACTCCAACTCAATCGCCGACGGCTCCGGAATATACGAGTTAAAGAAATACCCCGCCAGTTCCTCCACATAATCCGCAAAATCAATCCGCGCCAAATCATCCAAGTGATAAAACTTCTCATGCATCAGGGCCATCGAACGAATTCTGTCGCGGCTTTCATTAAGCGCCTTATGAAATTCGCTATCTTCAAACCTCTGCGCCTCCAGCGACAGCAAGCTCGAAACAATCTGCAGATTGTTCTTAACGCGGTGCTGCACTTCCTGAAACAATATTTCCTTCTGTTCCAGTAATCGCTCCAATTCGCGGTGCGCCGCCCGCAAACTTTGCTCTACTCGCCGCTGCTCCGTGATGTCCACCATCACACCCACCGCCCCTTGCACCTTTCCGTTCGCATCCCGCACCGGCGACGCAGAATTGAAAACCGTTCCTCTGCTGCCGTCAAAACGTTCGATGTCAATAATGTCGCCCAAGACCGTCTCGCCGTGCAGCGCTCTCGTCCTCGGCCAATCCCGCAGCGGCAGCATTTCACCCGAATCAGCACGCCATCCGCGCAGTTCTTTGATCCTCTCCGAAAGCACCGCAAAGCTTCCCGCCCGCCAAATCTGCACTGCTTCCGCATTCGCTTCCACTAACTTGTTGTCGCAATCCGCCAGCACCACGCCCGCCGGCATCGTCTCTAAAATCGCCTGCACCCGCCGCAATGCCTCTGTCAACTTCTGTTCAGCCCGCTTCTGTTCCGTGATATCCAGCAACACACCCAGCACCCGATGCGCCCGATTCTTCTCAGCGTCGAAGTACACGCGACGCCGCGCCACCAACCAGCGCACATCGCCATTCGGATGGATGATCCGATAGTCCAATTCCCCCGGATCAGTCTCCGCATTTTCCAAATCGTGGCGCCGCGTGTTTTCAATCTTTTCCCGGTCATCCGGATGCAAGCGACGGAAGAACTCCGCCGGGTCCATCTCCTCGTGTGGCTGAAAACCTAACAGCTCTTTCGCGCGCTCATCCAAAACGATCTTGTTCTCTTCCACCAGTTCGTTGAAAATGCCAATCCGCCCCGTTTCCAACGCCACGCGCACTTTGTCTTCACTTTCGCGCAACGCTTCTTCCACGCGTTTACGCTCCGTAATATCGCTGTTCACGCCTATCACTCGAACCGGGCGCTTCACACCCTCAATTTCCTTAAAGTAAACGCGCCCGTGCGTAGCCAGCCAGCGTACAGAGCCATCGCGCAATTGGATACGCATCTCCTGCGAAAAGCGGCCTTCATTCCCACCCGCCATCGCCTGATTCGACGCCTGCCGCATCTTCACACGTTCGTCCGGATGCACCATCTTCAGCGCTTGTTCAAACGAAGCAGGTCCCAAACCAGGCAATCCCATAATCACGCGACAGCGTTCATCCCAAACCACGCTGTCTTTTTTCACGTCGTAATCCCAAGACCCCAACTCCGCCGCGTCCAACGCCAGTCGCCGTTGCTCCGCCACTTGGCGTACCAGTTCTTCCGCCTGCCGCCGCTGCGTCTCGTCACGGCTGATATTCAAAATCCCCACCGGCACACCCGACCGGCTGCGCACTTGCACAAATCTGCTTTCGACAATACACAGCCGCCCGTCTTTTGTCGTCTGCGCCAGTTCACCATCCCATCGCCCCGTCGCGGCCAGCGTTTCTTCAATCTTGGCCGGTGCCGCGGGATCATTCGTCCGCACCATCTCGCGCGACTTTCTACCCAACGCCTCCGCACTGCTCCAGCCATACACTTCCACCGCGCCCGCATTCCAACCGGTAATAATCCCTTTCGGATCCAAGGTCACAATGGCATCGTGCGAAAAATCGATCAAATCCGCTTGCCGCTGTAACGCTTCGTGCGCCGCTTCCCTGCTCCGTACGTAACGCTCCGCCGCTACTCCGGCAAATAGAAGCACAATCGCCAGCAGCCCGGAAGTGAACACCAGCATGAAACGTGTCCAATTCGCCGCCTCTCCGGCGTAGTTATTGCGCAAGTCCAGCAGCCTCCGTTCTTCCTCCTCAAACTCATGCACTTGGTTTGTCAGGTCCGTCATGAGTTTCGGCCCCTGTCCGAGTACGCTCGTACCACCGCTTGGCACAGGATTGCGACCCGCGGTCACTTCACGCTCCGCTTGCGCCAGAAACACTAACCGCTGCTCGGTGATCCCCCGTATCGTTCGTAAGCTTGCTTGTTGTTGCGGATTGTCCTTTGTCAAAAGATCCAAATCGTCAAGGATCTTCGCTTGCACCGCCAATGCTGCCTGATAAGGCGGCACAAAATTCCGGTTACGTGTGATCACATAAGCGCGCACATCGCTTTCCATCTCGCGAATCGTCGATAGAAATCGTTCCGACGCAATCAATACGTGATAGGTGTGTTCTACCGAACGTCCTGCCTCCTTCGAACGTTCGAAACTACTCCACAGAACCCACGCAGCGGACGCGATCAGCACTACCATCGCAATCGGTCCAGCCAAAAGACTCCAGCGCGGTTTGCGGATCACAAAGTACTCTTCTCGACCGCCGGCAGCGTAAACAGAAACCGTGAACCTTCCCCGGGGGTCGACTCCGCCCGAATCACCCCGCCCGCCCGCTCCACAATTCGCTTGCAGACAGACAGACCAATGCCCGTACCCTCCACCTCGCGCGCGTGCAGTCGTTTGAAAACTCCAAAAATGCGATCGGCGTAAATCATATCGAAACCCATTCCGTTATCCGCCACCACAAACCGCCAAAACGCTCCGCTTCGCTCGGCCGATATCTTCACATGCGGCACCACTCCGGCCCGCCGAAATTTCAGAGCATTGCCAATCAGATTCTGAAACAACTGGGCCACCCGGTGTTCCGAGATTGCCACTTGCGGCAATTTCACCATATCTATCTTCGCCCCTGTTTCGCCAATCAACGCATCCAAAGATTGCATCACGGTCAAAATCGCCTCATTGCAATCTGCGTGTGTTACCGCTTCATCCTCTTGCGACAAACGGCTGTACTCCAACAGCCCCGCAATCATACTTCGCAACCGATCTGCGCTGTTCTTTACGAAAAACAAAAGCCGTTGCTGAGACGCTTCTAACTTGCCACCCAAATCGCGTTCAATTAATTCCACCCCGCACACCAGCGTGCGTACCGGCTCTTGCAAATCGTGCGCAATCGTGTAGGCGTACGCTTGCAAATCGGCATTGGAACGTTCCAGTTCGCGCTCTTTAGCCAGCAGTGCGTCTTCCATTTCTTTGCGGCCGGTAATATCCACTTCGGTTCCAATGATTCTCAGCGGCCGTCCTTCTGCATTGCGATACGCGTGCGCGCGCACTTGCACCCAGCGCGCCGGACCCTGTCTGACCGAAATGCGATGCTCCCAACTTTCATCCGCCCGGTCAGAACTGATCCAATCGGCAAAGCGCGTACGAATCGCCGCCAACTCCGCTGCATCCGCTCCCGCACCCCATAGATCGTCGATATTAACGATGCTTCCAATCGGCGCCTGACGCATTTCCTCCAGCTCAGGCGTTACATAAAGTTCGCCCGTCTCGCCGTTCCAATCAAACACTCCCACTTGCCCCGCTCGCTGCGCCAATTGCAATCGAGTGTTCGCTTCACGCAGCCGCGTCTCGGCACGGTGTTTGTAGACGGCTGTTTCAATGGCCGCTACCAATTCGCGATTCTCGAACGGTTTAAGGATGTAACCGAAAGGCTCAGTAGTGCGCGCCTGCGATAGCGTGGCATTATCGGAATGCCCCGTAAGGTAAATAACCGGAAGATTGAAATCAGCACGCAGTTCGCGCGCCGCGTCTATTCCGTCGGGCACGCCATTCAATCGGATATCCATCAACGCCAGGTCCGGTCGATTCTCTTGCGCCGACTGAATCGCTTCGTCCTTCGAAGAAGCGATGCCGCTAATCTGGTAACCCAGCCTAGTCAAACGCACTTGCAAATCGCGTGCGACAATCCGTTCGTCTTCCACCACCAGGATGTTCAATTTCCTTGGTGTATCCGCATGCGCGCGGACTTCCGTCTCAAGCGGCTTTGAGCCGAACCGTTGCGTGGACAGAATTCGCGACAGCGAAAAATCTTTCTTCGCTGCGTCGGGCACGTCGTTGTTAGGCATACCCACTGAACATTCCTTTCCCTGCCCTTGGGCCAATAACTAAACGATTCTGCGGCCGAAACCTAACCCGCGCCGCCGGCCAAAGATGCAGGCGCGCATGCAGGAAAGCCCACCGAACACAAAAATAGCCAGTACTACTAAACAACCCATACCAAGATATTTCAAAAAACTATCCCGCGTTTGTGGCGGTGCAACTGGTGAGTACGGTGGAACAAGCTCAGGCTGAATCGGTTGTGGGTTCACAGCCGGCGTTAAGGGCGTTCCGCAATTTGCGCAAAACCTGACCGCCCCCTCGTTGGCCGTTCCACAATTAGGACAATACATAAAATCAGTCTACTCTGCAGTCCTCTCGTAATTTCCCACTGGCTGGCTGATAGAGATGACTTTCATCGTGAATGGTCGTAAGATGGAATTCTTCTCATGAGAAAGGACTTATGAGCATTCTGAGTGTTAACCGACTAGCTTTGAAACTCGTCGCGATGGACTTCAGCAACGGACACGCGCCTAACCAGGCCGGACCCGCGAAAACAGCACGTGCACTCGACATCATTCACTTGGCTGCGCGCGATGCCTTTGCCAGCGTAACGTCGGTTTACCCCCCCCAACTCTCAGCGCTCCCTTCACCTCCAGCCACTTTCACAAAGAATGATGCAACCGGGTTGGCTGCGGACTTGGGTGCAGGGCTCCGCACCTCTGCGCTGCTTTACCCTTATTTCACGGCGTTTATTAACACACAGTCCGCCGCGATCACCGAAGGCGCCGACCCAGCAGCGGTAGTCTACGGATCACAAGTTGGCGACCAGTGGTTCAACAGCCGTCAAGCAAACGGCTCCGGACTACCGCAGGCGGATTCCCTCTACAGTAGCGCGCCTGGACATTACCGTCCCGATCCGGTGAGTCTTTTGCCCGCACTGGGGAGAACTTGCGGGCAAGTCACTCCGTTCATACTCGCCCATCTGGCCAGCGGCGCGCCTTTGCCTGCGCCGCCTGATCTGACTAGCAAAGAATATGCCAGCGCATTTGACGACGACTTCACAGCGCTCAATAGCCAAAAGCAAATTAATGTACTGGCAGCGGTCAACGCAGCCATGGCCGATGCTGGCATCGCAGCTTGGCATTGGAAGTACGTCTACGATTTTTGGCGACCGATTACCGCCATTCGCGAAGCTGGTGGAGACTGGGGACCCACGGGCGATGGCGACGGCAAAACGTTCCGTAAACGTACGGGCGATCCATTTTGGACGCCGGTGGGCGCACCCAAGAGCAATCCGCTCAGTTTGCCGGCTTCGAACTACACTCCCAACTTTCCGGCGTATCCTTCCGGACATGCCACTTTCGGAACGGCGTGTTTTTTGACCTTCGCAGGCCTGGTGGGGAAAACCGCCGCCAACATGAACGTAACTTTTGTCTCCGACGAATACAACTGGAGTACCGACGATGCCGCGGTTCCCAACGGCACAGTCGACAACCTTGGTGTCATGCGCCCGCGTTGGGAACAGACGTTCATGGCGGAAGCGATTGAGCAAAACAAGCTGAGCCGAATCTATTTTGGAATGCATTGGCAGTTTGATGCAGAAGCGTGAGCAGTTGGGAAAAAAGCCGTTGCGGCCAAAGCAATTGCTGCATTCTCATAACGCAACGCTATAGTTGACGAAAAGGACAATTCAATGCTCTCTTCTATTGTGAGGAACTGGAATTTGGTCAACCGCCGTGAACTGTTCCGCCAAGGTGGTCTGCTAACCCTGTTGGGAACGGCTCGGTCCGCCCCGCTTTCTGCTGTTTCGGCTACGCCCACGCCGGCGTCCGCGCCCGCAAGAACTTTCGAAACCTCCGGCGCCATTTACCGCGGCATTGGCGTTCGGCCCGTCGTGAATGCGCGTGGCACGTTCACAATCATCACCGGCTCACAGACGTTGCCATCGGTAAAAGACGCAATGGATGAGGCTTCGCGCAGCTTCGTGCAAATGGACGAGTTGATGGAAGGAGTGGGGAAACGTTTAGCGGAAGTCACGGGTGCGCCTTGGGGCATTGTCACCGGTGGTTGTTGTGCAGCACTCACTCACTGCACCACCGCTTCTATTGCCGGAACAAATCCGGAACGCATGCAGCGCTTGCCTGATTTAAAAGGCATGAAGAATGAAGTGATCATTCCCGAATATTCGCGCAACGTCTACGACCACGCCATTCGCATGGTGGGCACGAAAATCATCACGGTTAATAATACCGACGAACTCGAGAAAGCATTTAACGAGCGCACCGCCATGGCCTACATTTTGGCCGGCCCCGGCGATGAAGGCCCACTGGGCACGGAGGTAGTGGCTGAAGCATGTAAGCGCCACAATGTTCCCTTGATCGTCGATGCAGCGGCCGAGATTCTGACGATACCCAACGTTCATCTCAAGCGCGGTGCTACGGCTGTGGCTTATAGTGGCGGCAAATGCATTCGCGGACCGCAAGCCGCGGGCTTGCTGTTGGGCGACAAGAATCTGCTACAGGCTGCCTGGATGAATAGCGCTCCCCATCATGCCTTCGGCCGTTCGCTCAAAGTGGGCAAAGAAGAAATCATGGGCATGCTGGCCGCAGTGGAAGCATGGACGAAACGCGATTACAACGGCGAAATGAAGCTGTGGGAATCCTGGCTTGACGGCGTTGCGGGAAGTTTAAACAAGATACCTAGCGTGACCACACGCATTGAGCAGCCAGACGGGCTGTCGAATAAAACTCCGATCTTGCGCATTGAGTGGGACGGCACCCAACTCGGCATTACCGGCGAAGACGTTCGTGCTCATCTGCTGGATACCGAACCGCGCATTGTGTTGGGCAGCGCACATGGCAGAAGGCCCGACCAGATGGCAAGCGGCGTCTCGATTACGCCCTATATGTTAATGCCGGGCGACGACAAGATTGTCTCCGACCGATTGCATCAAGCGCTCACCAAACCACCGAAGCTTGATCCACTCCCCGAGGTGCCACAGGGCGATCCGGCTATCGTGAGCGGACTTTGGCAGCTCGATATCCAATTTGATCGCGGCAACGCTACGCATGGCTTGGTATTCGAACAAAATGGCGCCGATTTGGTGGGAACGCACAACGGCGAATTTGTTTCGGGTGATTTACTGGGCAAAATGCACGCCAACCAAATCAAGTTCCGCAGCACGCAACGGATTGAGGGGCAGATGTTGAGTTATGAGTTCAGCGGTACTGTGGAGGGCGATAAAATGGGCGGCGACGTTGCCCTGGGCGAGTACGGCTCAGCGCATTGGACGGCGCAACGTCATCAATATCACGCCCCGGGCGGAGTCGTGCGCCCCATAAAACGTTCGTGACCATCAAAGGAGAAACTAGTTTGCCTAAAACCGACCGAAGAAGTTTCCTGACCAAAAGTGCGGCTGCCGCAGCGGCCACTGCCACAGCCGGCGCGATAGATGTCAAGGCTGCCCCGCCCAAAGGCCCAGTGAAGAAATGCCTATGGACCGATGGCAAAGTTCCTGAGAAGCAACAGATGTTTGCGCCAGCAGTTTCTTTTGGCAATCTGCTTTTTCTCTCAGGCATTGGCGCGCATGTCCCCGGCGACATCAAGTTGCACACCAAGATTGTGCTCGACGAAATCCAGAAAAAGTTGGAAGCAGCCGGATCATCGATGGAGAAAGTCTTGAAGGCACAGGTTTATTTGGCCGACATCAACGATTACAAAGCGATGAATGAAGTCTTCCTCGGACGTTTCGGCACCGAACCGCCCGTGCGCACAACCACGGCTGCGGCGGGTGTGCCAGGCAAATCGCTGGTCGAAATCGACATCATCGCGTACATATAAATGCGCCTCTCCGCTACCAGACGCCACTTCTTTGCTTGGACCCAAGGTCTGTTGGCACTGTGTGCGTCTGGTGGACGGACTGGCGGCGAATTAAAAGTGGATTACTACGACAAGCTCGGCGTCACGAAAATTATCAATGCGGCTGGGACCTACACTGCGTTGACGGCGTCAATCATGCCGCCTTCCGTGCAGGCCGCCGTGGCAGAGGCGGCGAAGCACCCAGTCCGTCTGGCGGAGTTGCAGAAGGCGGCTGGAGAGTATCTGGCGAAACGGTTGCAATGTGAAGCGGCACTGGTGACGGCGGGTGCGGCTTCCGGTCTCACGCTGGCAACGGCCGCCTGCATCACGCGTGGGCAGGCAGATGCCATTGAGAGTATCCCCGTGGATCTGAGAGGCTTGAAGAACGAAGTGATTGTGCAGAAGGCCCACCGCAACGATTATGACCACGCGCTCTTGAACTGCGGCATTCGCTTCGTGGAAGTCAAGACGCTGGCTGATTACCAAAAGGCCTTCAACGCACAAACAGCAATGGCGCATTTCTTCAACGCGGCCGAGGCGGGTTCCATTAGCCGCGAAGACTGGGTGCGGGTGGCGCATAGCCATCAAGTGCCTTGCCTAAATGATGCGGCAGCGGACGTTCCTCCAATTTCGAATCTTTGGAACTATACAAAGATGGGTTTCGATCTCGTCACCTTCTCGGGCGGCAAGGGCATGCGCGGTCCGCAGAATGCCGGCTTGCTCCTTGGCCGCAAAGACCTGATTGAGGCGGCGAAGGCCAACGCGATGCCGATCTCCGCCACCATCGGGCGCGGCATGAAAGTGGCCAAAGAAGAAATCGTAGGAATGGTGGCAGCGGTGGATTGGTTCCTGAGCCAAACCGATGAAGGCATGGCGGCAGAATTCACTGCGCGCGCCAATCGAATTGGGGACTATTTGAAAAGCGTTCCAGGTTTGCAGTCGAGGATTGCGATTCCTCCAGTGGCGAATCGGATTCCGCATCTTGTGTTGACGTACGATCAAGCTCGCGTGAAGATTACACCGACGGCGGTGGCGAATGAGTTACGACACGGTTCACCCTGTATCGAACTCAATCCCGCAACCGGCCAGAGAAACTCACACGGCGTAACGGGTGACGAAGACGCGATCGTCGTCGGCGTGTGGATGTTGCGGCCGGGTGAAGAAATGATCGTCGCGCAAAAACTCCACGAAGTTCTGACCAACGCTATCTAAGCTACTGAATCTTGCGCGGCGGATTCAAAGTATCCCAGTGGGGATCGCCTTGAAAGCTATAGTTCGACGGCAGTGTTTTCCAATCCGGGCGGCTTATGCCGTTCAAGTCATAAACGATTTTTCCGTTGCGCAAGGTGAGTTCGCAAATAAACTTCTGCGAGCCGTTCATGCGGGCGCCGTACATATCGACAAAACCAAAAGTGCCCGGCTGCACTCGCAGTACCGCAACATCAGCCAACGCGCCAACCGACAAATTGCCCAATTCTTCGTGATGAATTTCGCGCGCTGGATTCCAGGTTGATTTTGCAATGATGTCATCGACGCTAACGCCCATAGCCAAAAACTTACTCATCACGTTGAGCATATCTTTGAGCCCGGTGTTCATGCTGTTGTTGTGCAGGTCCGTCGAGATGGAGTCTGGCAGAAAGCCTTGCTGGATGGCAGGAACCGCGACACGCCAAGCGAAGCTGCCGCTGCCATGGCCGACATCGAAGATCACGCCGCGCTTGCGCCCTTCAATCATTCCGTGGTTCACTTTGCCCTCGGGATCAAGCTCACCGCGCAAACCCGAAAAGCAATGCGTATAGATGTCGCCGGGCCGCAGCTTTTGCGTGAGGAGCACGTCAATCGGCCGTTCCGGACGGTTCGACCCGAAATCAACCATCACCGGAATGCCGGCCGCGTTACCTGCTTCCACTGCGTGTTCCACCGGCGTCCATTCAGGGCCAGTATAGTGTGCGGTCTTGATGCCAACAATGATACCGGGATATTTCTTCGCCATCTCTGCGGCGGGTGCCGCTTCCATGTCCGCCTGATTGTTTTCGTACTTGCCGCCGCGCATGCCCGCGCCCACGATGTTCACAAAGGCCAGCACGCGGGTCTTCGAACGGTCGATGATGTGAAGCTTGAAATCTTCGAAATTCTTATAGCCGGAGGAGCCCGCGTCGACGACCGTGGTCACCCCATTGCGAAACGTGTAACCGTCGGGGAACAAGGAGTAATCACCGGCATATGACTTCTCTTCCCCAGTGCTGGCGTAGACATGCATGTGAATATCCACCAGCCCCGGCGTCACATAAAGGCCTTTTACATCGACAGTCTTTAGTGCCGTGGCGGGATCGATTGACTTGGCTACTTCGGCAATCTTGCCATCCTTGATGGCGACATCGTAGACCTCGCTCAGGTGGTTCTTAGCGTCGACCAGATGGCCGTTCTTTAGAAGCAGATCGTACTTTGCTTGGGCGAAAGCGCTAACGCCGAGAGCCAGAAGCAGGGCGAGTTTCATTCTTGTCAGGATATCCCAACCCATCACAAGAAAAAGGCTAAGAACTCCGCTTAACTACAATCAAAAGTTGTCGCCGTGCTCGACGAATTCCGACGATGCAAGAGTAATTGACGCTCTTCTTGCCGCGAGCGCGAGCCAAATCCTGCAGAGTCTTGCGCGCCTCCGGGTAGCCACGACGGTGGAAAAGAAACCATGCCCTTGCACAAAGCATGCGAGAGCAAGCAATCCGAAAGACAGAATTTTTGAAATTTCTTCGGAACGAGCCAGAGTCATTAAATTAGCATAACGAGCAATAAAAAACGGCTCGCGCTTTTTTCAAACGCGAGCCGCTCTTTCGTATCAAGACAGACGTCTTACCGTCTGGCCATGTCTGCTGTTGCTTTGTTCAAGTAGACGTACTCACCGTCAATCTTGACAATTTCTTCTTCGACACCAAGCTTCACCACCGGACTGATTCTCCGCATTACCGCCATCACCTGCTGGGCATAATTTTCATCGGGATTATACAGATGAAGTTTGCCGAGCGAATTATGACGCCGGTACAGCGGCCCACGTCCAAGTTCGTAAGCTACGGTTTGGAGTCCAGCGCGAACGCTATCGAAATAGATTTCGCCGCCTCCCCATCCGAAGATGTTATTCTTTTCCCGAATATAAGCTTTCCCGCCACCCGATTCGATAATCGCGATGCTAGGAAGAAGCCGCCAATCGAGATGATTGTCGTCGGCCGCGCGTACAAAGTCCTCTGAAAGGTAAGCTACCGGACAATGGAGCTTATTCATGAACTTTTTCAGACGTACTGTCCGAGGGTCGGTCCTGGGATGGGAATTGAAAACCCCAGCCACGTCGACTTTTGGTTTGGAGATCATCGTCTCCAGACCCCAAGTGCTTAGAAGAACCGCCGAAATACCACTGGCCGCGATTAGAAGTTGCCGACCGGGAAAACTATCTTTTTCCGGTCTGCGACTATAACCAATTCGCATACGCATATTATAGCAAAGTATAGGTGCCGGATGAGCGCATCTGGCGATGAATGAGTCGAAGTAGTTCCGGGGTGTCGCACAGGGAATAGCAGTTCATGAATAAACCTTTTAATAAGAATCACTTACGAATATCACGACTCGGATGGGCGATGAGGCCCTCAGCGGTCGACCTCTGTGAGTTTAGCCACCCTTCGTCACCGATTACAATACCGCTCAGTTTTGCGACAGGGCAATAGAAACCGCGAGCGCAACCAGTTATAATCGCATCAGGTCGGGCTAGCGGGTGAATGCCGCCAGCCCAACCGATCAGGCTTTAAAACTCAATATCGAGTTTTAACCTGGTTGGTCGCCGTCTGATGAGAATCAGAGCAACAACAAACGCTAGAAGATACATAAGCAGTACCTCCTTTCTGCTTCCACGCCGACCCCGCTTTGATAGAGCGGGGTTTGCTGTTTTATGAAGCTCGTGGGCTTCCAGCCATCCACCAGCGCGGAACAGAACTCGAAAAGATCCTACCTTTCGAGAGTGGAGTTCACCGCCTAAATTTCTTAGTTGTTACTGATTCAAAACAGCCAGACTTGTTCGCGGAAAGGCAAACTTCTTGCCGAACTCGTCTATCAAATTGACCTGCGCATCGTAGGTCCCCGGAGGGATCTTCGCCATCGACATCTGGAGCCAAACCGGCAGCGTGCCTGAGCGATTCTCAGCAAGACGATTGGCCCGCACTGAAGGCGATTCGAAAATCTTCCTGTCGTCTTTATACAGCGCAAGGCTGGCCGTCACGCTGGCGCGTTTGAAATTCTCCGGCAGAAAATCGGGGATGTTCGGGTCATACACTTCCACGTACACCAACATGTTCTGATTCACGCGGAACACCTTCGTCACATTGGGCACAAGCTTCTTGCCATCGGCAATCAGCGGATTCTCTTCCACCAGCTTCTTGCTGTTCTTCACGCCGGCTACTTGATTCGCCACAGCATCGCGCTGATTGCTCAGAATCACTGAGCTGTACCGCAGCGTCTTCTCGTTCGTTATGTCCGGAATAACGAACTTCGCCTCATAGGTCCCCACCTTGCCCTCGCCGTTTTCACGCGCCACAAAGCGGAGACGGTACTTCCCAGGCGTGAGCGTAACGCCCGTGTCGTATTGCAAGTTTTTGTGCGCCACTTGCCCCGCCACATCTTCATTCAGTTTCAATGGAATGGTATCGCGTACCGTTGCTGCCGAACGGTTGCGGTCATCGTACACCTGTGCGATGAAATCCAGTTCCGTCGCGGCCTTCGCGCCTTTACTCTTGAACGCCAACGCCGAACCAGGAATCTTCACGCCAATGGGCACAAAGTACTTGCTCTTCTCCATACGGAAATAATCTACTTCTACCGCGATCGGCAAGTCAGTGGCCGGGTTGTCCGCTAACAGCGCTTTCTCTAATTGCGCTTCTTTGTCACCTTCCGCCATGTGCGAAAACGTTGTGGATGCGTAGTAGCCTTGCCGGTAATCAAGCTTCGCTCGTAAATCCGCAAGCTTGGGCGATAGCTTCACTTGAATGCGCCGGTATTTACCATCCATGGCAGTGTTCGCACTCGCATAAGAGAGCACGTAATAACTAGAGAAGTCTTCCTGCACCTGCCGAATGCCTTCCGTCAAATCGTTCGAATCAAGCAGCGCCTTGCCACCCGTATCAAGCGCCAACGTGGCCAACGTTTCCTGCTGATTGTTGAAGTTCGACCGAACAGAATTCTGCCCTGCCCCGCTATACAGGTTGTTGCCCGCCGCAGCCGCTTGCGTGGCATCCCCACCGGGCACCGCCGCAGATAACCCGCGCACGTCAATCGGATAGAAAGCCACATTCGAGCGGATAGCCGTGTTAACAGTAGCCCGCAGTTGCGATTGGTTATCAACACCGTTCTTCTGAATGCCGCTCGACAGATAAACCAGCGCCTTCTTCTCCGGATACTCGCCGAGTTTGCGGGCCGCATCTTCCAGAGCCGCCAGTTTCAAATCTGAATTAAAGATGTTGAACTCTGTCTCATCCGGCACAAACTGCCCACTGACATCTTGCGAATCGGCACCAGTGTCTGCCGTCGTTGCATTCTCACTCGATTCGCCGATCCGGAACTTGTTAATGGTCGCAATCAGCAAGTCGCGATCAGACGTGAAGTCCTGCACCGTTTTCAGTTCGGAGGTAAAAACCATGATCGAGACCGAATCGCTGGTCGTCATCTGGCCCGTCAGAAACTTAATGGCCGCGTTGCGCGCTCGAATCTGTTCCGGCGGCTGCATCGATGAAAAATCAAACAGCATCACCATGAGCCGGCGGTCTTGAAACTTCGAAACGAGAGATGCCTTGAGCGTACTCTTTTCCGCGTCGGGATTGTAGCCTTTGGGCTCCGCTGCCGGCGGGGGCGGCGTTGCCGGAACAGGAGGCAGAACGCTGCTGCTTAATTTTTGAAAATCCACCGCTTGAATTTTTTGCAGCTTGCCGTCTTCGTACACCTCGAAATCCGAAGCCTTCAAATTAGGAACCGGCTTGCCATCCCGATCCAACACCGTCACGTTCACGATCACCACACTCGTGTCGATAGTGAAAGTGGGTCGAGTCTGGTACGCAACCATCGGCTGCATAGTCAGCAACAAAGAAAGAAGAGACGCAATCTTTTTCAAAACCGTAACCTCACTACCGCTTGAAGGGTTCGCATGCCGGCCGCAGAACTCGGCAGTCCATAATTGGCGGCATTGACAACTGTGTAGTAATTCGTATAGTTGACGTGATTTATGACGTTGGTTGTTTCCAGCCGGAATTCAAGGCGCCGCCGTTCCGCTAAGTTAAACGATCGCGCAAAAGCCGCACTCAGACCGAAAGTACCGGGGCCGGGAATCGTATTGCGCCCGGCATCGCCGAACGTTCCGCTCGCCGGAACAGTGAAGGCGGCTAAATTAAAAAGGCCGTTACTGGTGTTGATTGTTTCGCCCGTCGCCGAAGCGCGTCCACTGCCAATGCCGCCGGTATTCGCCAGTTGCGCCGTGTTGCCCAAAACTCTGGCCGTCAGTGGATTGCCTGTTTGCGCCGTCAAGTTGCCGCTCAGTTGCCAGTCTTTCAAGAGGCGCCCTATTCTGCTATCAGATGCCACGTGCGACCCGGGTCCGGCAATGGGTGAGGTCCACACAAAGCCAGTCGTGAACTGATGGCGAATATCGAAACTGGACAGTCCACGTTCAGCCGATAGATCGAGCCAGTTTTGCGCCGTGGTGTTACCGGCTCCGCCAAAGCTAGATGAATCGTCAATCGATTTGGCGAACTGATAGAAGGCCTGGAACGAAAGTCCGCGATTGAAGCGCCGGTTCAGCCGCAATTGCATTGCGTGAAAGATGGAATCGCCGTTTGACTCTTCGTAGGTATAGAGCGATGAAGTACCTTGCGTCACAACCACTTTGTTGCCAGGCGGCCCTTGATTCGGGATGATCTTCACGTCTAGCCGCGTTCCCTTCGTTCCTAAATACGTGAGATCCGCAAAAAATCCTTTGCCCAATTCTCGCTGCACCGAAAAATTCCACGAACCCGCATAGGGCGTCCGGTAATTCGGATCAATGGCATAGGTCGGAAAGCCGACCGTAGTCGTTGAGCCGAACGGATTCGTGATAAACAACGGATTCGTCAAGCTGGTATTCAATGCGTTTGAAGTGGCAAAGGGCGGCTGTTTCGCTAGGTTCTGAACGAAGGAATTGTAGATCTGCCCGTTGTAATAAATCCCGTAGCCAACTCGGATCGTAGTCGATTTCTTCGTGCCCGGCACCTTATAAGCCAGCGCGACTCGCGGCGAAAAGTTGTTGTAGTCACCATGAATGAGCGCCGCCGGTTGGCCGGCCGTAGCCGGAGTTACTTCCGTAGCCGACGTGTAATTCGGTCCAATCGCCAAGTTCGCAATGCGCCCATACTTCTCTTCGATTGGTCCAAAATACTCGTAGCGTAAGCCTAACGTCAGCGTTAAATTAGATCGCGCTTTCCACTCGTCTTGTGCATAGCCGTTCAGTTGATTCTGCAGAAAGTAATTTGTCTGCTCGCCGTACTGAATAGAACTCGATTGCGGCATACCCAGCAAAAAATCGGCAAGATCATAACCGGTGCCTGATACAACTTGTCCGCTGCTGTTTAACTCACTGGTTGCTTGCCCCGTGAAGTTCAACGTGCCACGCCCGTTAGGGTCGGTTTTGGTGCTCAAGTCGGCGCGCGTATAACCGCCGCCAATAGTAATGTTGTGCACACCCTTGACCCAATTCACGCCTTCCGTAAAACCTTGCGATTGATTGCGCGTCAAATTGGGCACGCTATCCGTTAGCGCGCCGAAGTTTGTGAAATTGAGTGTGGGCGGTCCATAGTTCAAAGGATTCGTAGATGTGCCCGCGATGCCAAGCGCCGCAGAAACATCCGGCAGTGTCGAAAAATAGGGAGTCGCTTGGCTGTAGTTCCGGTTGAAGCGAATCTGGAAATTGCTAATAAGCGTGTTCGAGATATTGCGCGTCCAGCCAAGAGTTACGTTTGTGCCATAGCCGTTGCTGTGATCAGCCCAGCCGAATGGGTTGGCCGTGGTGCCCTGGCGTCGCTGATATTGCACGTTGCCCGATAGTCGATCTTTAGCGGTAATACTGCGCTGCAAACGCACGCCTAGGTTATCGGAATTATTGGCCGACGCGGTTTCAAACTGATAATTGTTCGCGGTACCGAGTTCGTTGGGCAGCGGATAATATTGCAGGAGAGCCACCGAAATCGGATTCAGTTTGCTCAAGGGAATCTTGTTGCCGATCGGCTGGTTCGTAAGCGGATTATAGAGCGTTACCGGTTGGCTGCCCGCTGAACCGAGCGATTGGATCGCCTGCGAAAAATCGCCCATCCGCTCCGCCGCAGTCGGCACATTCTCCGTGAACAGTTGCGGCGCTTTCGCACGCGTGCCGAAGTACGTAATGAAAAACTGTGTCTTCGGATCTTTCAACTTCTTGATCACCAAAGGTCCGCCCACAATCACACTGAAGCGGCTTTGCGCGTAAGCAGCCTGCGGAATATCGAGCCCGTTAATAGAGAATGGTTTAGCATTCAACGCCGAATTCTGCAAAGTGAACGACGCTTGGCCATGAATTGCTTGTTGACGCCTGCGGCCGTTCCCAAACTGTGCGCCTGCCACTTGACCCCGCCGTCCTTGGGCTCCGCCTTGACCACCGCGCCCACCCCCGCCG
>PMQB01000284.1 GCA_003169195.1 Bryobacterales bacterium | reverse complement strand
GGTGCCGGATTGACTCGGCTGTGACTACGAGACGAGGTGTACGTTGGCGACGGCTGGAAAGCCGCCGCGCTGCCAAGAATGGCCGCCCTACGCGTTGCTGTGTGAGAAGATCTGTTCGGTTGGGCGGCAAACGCGTATGATGCTACTGATCGGGATAGCGCAAGAATGGTGGCGCCGTAATCGAAACTTTACATCCGACCTGTCTATAGACGTGGAAGCGACCGCGCTCATCGAGTAAGCCCTAAAACTTCGATCCGGCGATATTGAAGGAAATGATGATCGAACGTGAAAGCGCGCCTAACGCCGCGAGCATCCATGACGGCGAACGAGATGGCGTCACAAAGACTCCAGTTCTTATCCGAGTGCCGCGCAACGATCTCTTTTGCCAGATTCTCCTCTGCCGGAAGGACGCGTACAACGGGGAGACCACCCGTCAGTAGCCACTCCCGGGCCAGCATTCTTCCCAATTTGCGTAATAGGAGCGCATGGGCTTCTACCTCGATGTAGTTGGTGACGAAACTCGGTCGCCGCTCGGAAGCAATCTGGCGGGCGACAGTCACTGCAGATTTATGGTCGGCGTCATTGGCGTCGAGCAGCGCAAGAATGGCGCTCGAGTCCCATAGAACAGCTTGTCTGACGTTCATTCGTCCAGAATCGCGTGTTTGTCGCGGGCACCTGGTTGACCGCTACCGCGGCCTGCCCCCATGAGGCGAAAGATGGGATGGGTTTCTGTAAAGGGAGGGATGTCGCCCGCGACCTTTGTAGCCGCAGAAGCGCGACGCGACGGCAACTGGACTAGCCGGCGTCCGCCACGCGAGATGCTTGTAATATCGCCGCTCCGGATACGCCGCCAGAGGGTGGAACGCGAGATTCCCAGAGCTACCGTCGCTTCCTTTACGGTTGCCAAATTGGTGGCCATCGCTTTGAGCGTAGCAAAATGAGGGTCATCGTCTCATTTGTCTCAGCGTTTGTCGTCCATGGCCATGCCTGTCTTCGGTGTCATCGGTTACCGGTCGATTCGTCGTCGTTTGCATTCGTGAACCCAATTGGGCAGTGGATCAAGTTCGCTGAGGGGCTCGCGGTTGAAAACGCCCTCGGGCGAAATGTGGCGATTCGCTTCGCCGACAGGATTGTAGGACTGCCAAACAACCCTTAATTCTCGTTCTTTCTCGAAGCACTGGCGTTTTGTGAATAGGAAGTTGATCAGATTGACGCCGCGCATATCCTTTTCGCCGTAGCGAACGACGCCCGTGTCGTATCGGCCCCACATTTCCAGCGTTTCGCCTTCAAAGATCTGCCAGCAGTTGATGTAATGGGCTTCGCTGTTCTGGCGGTCGAATCCTTGCGTGTCGATCAAACGGATTTCATCATTGATGTCATAACGATGGAGACCGAAAGTAGCGCGTAGGTATTGGTCTGATGCGAGGGCTTCCTGTGGATCGGTTTCTTTGAATAGGTCGGTTTGGCGGAAGTAGAGTTCTTCGGTTGCCAGCAGGTCGTAGAACTTTCTGAAGTCCGTGAAGCGGCGGATTACGGTATCGGGAAGAGGTTCATGGCAGTTGGGATGGGGCGAGACCGGCATGGATTCGTTTATTCGGCGCGTCGTTAGTATTGAAGGGCTCGAAGCGGGCGGAACGGTTTGCGGATGAAGTCACAGATCAGCGCAGCCTCCGGCGGTGTACGTTGGCGACGGCTGGAAAGCCGCCGCGCTGCCAAGAATGGCCGCCCTACGCGTTGCTGTGTGAGAAGACTTGCGGAACATTGAGGGAAGTCGCAGACCAAGCCAATGCGGGACAGGCGCGCACTTCGATCCGGCGATATTGAAGGTGATGGCCACTCAAAGCCGGACGCGAAAGTGATAGGCGCTGATGGTGAGGCGCTCGCGGAAATAGAAGCGGTGGGTTTGTTCGCGTTGAACACCTGAATCGAGATGCAGTTCGGCGCAGCCGTGCGCGGTGGCTTCGCTCTTGAGCCAGTCCATAAGCAACTTGCCGAATCCAGACGAGCGGCGTTGGTTATCGGTATTTAGATCGTCGACATACAGCACGCGGCCGCAGTAGAGCATCTCCATGAATCGGTAGCCGGCAACGGCTCTGACTACGCTGTGGTCGAGCAGGGCGGCGAGTTGATAGGCATCGGAGTTCATCATGCGCCTGACGGTCGGCAGATAGGCCTCCACGGCGATCGACGGGCGGAGTTGCCGCATCACATCCCGGGTTGCGAGGATCTGTTCGTCGGTGAGCGCCTTGCTGATGGCAATGCTTTCTTGCATGATTCGCAGTTACTTCGTGACTACAGGTTCCAAGACTGGTTTGTCCTTGTCCTTCAGCATCATTACCAGGATTTTGGCGGGTTTGGTGGCGCTGGCGTTTTTCGAAACGACATGGATGTCGGAGGGCTTCTCATAGAAAGTCTCACCGGGGCGGAGTTGTTTGGCTTCCCCGCCCGCGACCTGCATGATCACCGAACCTTCGAGTACGTAGACGAAGACGTGGGCGTGGTGGCGATGCGCCGACGAGCTTTCGCCCGGGGAATAGGTGACGGTGAGCATGGTGACTTCTTTGCCTTGGAACTCGGGGATGTTTTTGGTTAGCAGAGGCGCGACACTAGGGCCTTCGGCAGCGGCGATGAGCGAAGCGGCAAATAGTAAAAGAACTAGGCGCATGGCTCAGTGTATCGAAACGCAGGGTTAGGTTGGCGACGGCTGGAACGCCGCGGCGCAGCCAAAGATGGCTGCGCTATTGATTCCCACTCAGGAGTGAGAACATTGCCCCCTGCGGGTCTTGGCCCTGAATAATCCAGCCGCCGCCGGGCACTTGCGTGGGGCCGTTGACGATTTTCCCGCCGCCCGCTTTGACGCGTTCGACGGCTGCATTGATGGAATCGACGTTGAAATAGAAGCTCCAACTGGACGCAGGTACTTGTGGGGGTTTGGTCATCATGCCGCCGTCGCCCATTGGCTTGTGGTCGCCTTCGTCGAAGATGCGGTA
>PMQB01000033.1 GCA_003169195.1 Bryobacterales bacterium | reverse complement strand
TTTGAGCATTCATTTTAGATTTGTCCTTCGTTGCTTGTGTTTTGGCGCCCGTACTGAGTTTGCTGTTGGCGCGATTGGCCGCTAGTTTTGCATCAGAGATGGGGCGGGTGTTCTTAGTTTGAGNNTTAGCGGAGGCGGTCATTGTCTTGGCGGCCTCGTTGGCTTTGGCAGCTTTAGCGGCTACCTTCTTGGCAGCGCGCTCGGCGGCGCGTCGGATGGCACGGTCTGACATTGGATTGGGTCCTCGTTCCTGGTTAAAAAGTAACCCGGCCGCCGAGTTGGCGAGAACGAAGTTTATCTTTGTGGAGGCGGCCAAGTGGGCTTAAGTTATTTGGAATCAGGGGCGGACGGGGATTTGAAAAAAAATCACATCTGCTGTGACCGGCTTTTTTGAAAGGACGGTGCCTAAGAAGATTAAGGCTGCTGAGAGACCGCATCGGATTACCATTATCCTGGCTCTATTTGCTGCAGCGCTAACGGCGGCGGCCCTGGTGTGGAATCATTCACCACGAGAGCAACAACCGCCTGCAGCGAAAACGCAAATTCCAACGCAGGCCCTGCAGATAGACAAGATCGATCAGAAAGTGCAAAACGGGAACGCCGTGGCTGGTGTGCAGGGAAACGTGACTGTTGACAAGCCGGTAACCGAGATCAAAACAAAGCCTCGGACTGATTGAACAGGCGGGGGGAATACTGTTTCGTCACAGGTAATTACCGCCTGCGTCTAGCGAAATAAGTGCTAGGGGTCGCGACATGGACAAAGGCCATCAGATTCGGCAGAGGCGCCCCAAGAAACGCAGCCATTAATTTTCAGTGAAATCAACCTTCCGCATATATTTTTTTCTCCGAACTGAACCCTAAAGCAATATGATTCCCTTGTCTGTGTGGTCCCCGTTCTCGGACCGGCCTATCGCCACCCTGCATAAACTCGTTCTGAGTTTTGGCGTGGCTCTATTCTTTTCCTCATTGACTTTGGCTGACCAAGCCAGCTACCTAAACGCCGGCGGCACGACTCTGGCCGGTGGCAACACCGTGGTCTCAGGGGTCAGTTCGCCCGCCGGCACTTTGACCATCGGCAACGCCGCAACGGGAGGAAGCCTCTCTTTTCTGTCGTCGGACGGCACCACTAATTTGACGGCCACGTTCAGCGCCGCCTCACTGGTCGAAAGCTGCTATGGCGGGGGACGGGGCGGACACATCACGTGTGGCTACACCTTGAATGGGACCTTTCAAGGCACGATCACGATCAACGGTTCCACCCAAGCCATCCTTGGAACCACGTACCAAGTCTTCGGCACAGGCGGCGTTGCTGCTTCTGGTATCACCGGATGGCACTCCGCGTATTCGCCCTTCTATTACACCGATTCAAACACCATTTACCGGTCTGACGATCTGAAGGGGACCAACCAAGTTGCTTTCAGTGGCCCACAATCGTTCTTCTATCCCAGCAACTTGACAGTTGACGCACAAGGCCGGATCTATGTCGCCGATGGCTACTGTCGCATCATCCGTGTGGATGATATGAACGGGACGAATTGGACGAGTTATGGCTCCTGCGGATCGGGCGGTGCCGGTCTCTTCGGCAACATCTCGCATATGGTGATCGATTCGCTCGGACGTATCTATATCAATGACACCAGCAATTCACAAATCGTGCGCATCGATGATATGAACGGCACGAACTGGACAACGTTCAACAATATTGGTTCCGGCACGGGGCAAATTAGCGCGGGTTTTGGCAGTATCGCGGTGGATGCGAATTTCCGTATTTACATAGCCGACACTGGCAACAATCGAATTGTTCGGATGGATGACATGTTGGGAACGAACTGGACTGCGTTGACTCAGTCGCCACAATTCCCGGGCTACTACTACACGATCGTCAGTCCTTCCGTCTTGGCGGTCAACGCTCAAAATCAAATTTTCTTTGTGGACACCACGAGCCTCGTGCGGGTGGACGATATGACTGGCACCAATTGGACGATGGTGGGTCTTGGGAGTTGTCCCTCCTCGTCTCTCAGTGTCGATTACAGCGGCACGCCGTTTGCCAGCGCGGGGCAGTTCTTCACCGGCGGGGGCATGTGTATCTTCCCGGGAATGTCTACCTCGTTGGCCTCCTCCGGCACCGTTGGCGCGAGCGCAGGACCATCTTACGTTTGGGGTGTCACGCCGGCTCCGCTATCGTCGCCTCTTCCACCGGCCCTTTCGTTTTCGCCTAATAGCTTGAACTTTGCCAACCAGAACGTCAACACCGTGAGCGCCTCGCAAGCGGTGACACTCAACAACTTTGGCGGGAGCCCTCTCAACGTTTCTTTCGCGCCGACCAACGGCTACACGGTGACGAGCAATTGTCCTGCCAGCCTGATTGCGGGGTCGTCCTGCACAGCCTCGGTTTCCTTCGCACCCAATTTGACGGGTGCCATCCCAGGACTTGTCAACATCAACGATAACTCGGGTAATCTCGGCAGCACGCAAACGGTTTCAACCTCCGGCTTTTCCACGGCGCCCGCGCTCAACGTGGCTCCGGCCGCACTCACCTTCCCGGGGCAGGTTGTCAAAACCACCAGTGCGGCGCAAAGCGTGGTTCTGCAGAATACCGGCAATGGACCGCTCGCGATCAACTCAGTGGCTGCGCCTGCACCCTTTGGTGAGACGAACAATTGCGCCACTGTCTTGCCTGGTGCGGCCTGCACCGTGAGTGTCAGTTTCACACCGCAATCGGCAACCTCCTTTACGGGTGCACTCGTCATTGCTACTAACGCAGGGGCAGCCAGTGTGCCGCTCGCCGGCTCGGGAGTCGCCACAGCTTCGGTGGTTACGGTTTCCCCCGCCGCCCTTCTCTTCCCGCAGCAATTCATCGGCAGCAAAAGTGCGGCTCAAACCATTACCATCACCAACACCGGAAAAACCGCTGTCACCAGTAAGGGAGTCAGTGTTACAGGTAACTTCTCTGAGACCACAACCTGCACTTCTTCCCTGGCAGCAGGCAAGAACTGCAGCATCTCGGTTTACTTCTCGCCTACAGCGCTCGGCACTCTGTCGGGCAAAGTCAGCGTCGCGCTCTCCACCGGCACAGCCACAGTCTTTTTGAGCGGCACCGGTACCGACGGCTCTCTGCCCAACGCGCTCACCGTTACTCCGACCGCCTTGACGTTTTCGAACTATGTTGTGGGCGACAACCCCTCGCAGACCGTCACTGTCACCAACGCCACTCAAGCTGCCGTCGGAATTGGCAGTATTACAGTGAGTGGCGATCCGTCGCTCACCCAGAAAAACAAGTGCTCCTCAATCTTGGCGGCCGGTGCGAGTTGCACTATTAGTGTCACCTTCCGGCCCACGGTTGCCGGGAGCTTCAGCGGCACGTTAGTTCTGTCTGAGAGTTCCGGCTCTCAAGACTTGGTGTCGATCTCAGCTTTTGCTTCTATCTCGGGCAATTAAGGGAAGTCAATCAATTAGCCAAAGTGGGAGAGAGGCGTGGCCGCTCTCCCCTATTCGCCTTTCACCACCTGTGACGTTCATCTTGGGAAAGTGAACAGTTCGACGAGCACCCTCACGCGCTCTTTCTGACGGCTGGGCGGAAATCGCTTGGTTCTGGTGAGCTCGGCGATACCGTGAAGGCTGGCCCAAAACAGTTCCGATAGAATCTCTGACTTCGCGCCCTGCCCCTTAAACAACTCCAGGAGTTGGGCA
>PMQB01000427.1 GCA_003169195.1 Bryobacterales bacterium | reverse complement strand
TTTGGTGACGAACTTGGGCTAGTAGAAGAAGATCTGCCTTTGTTTCGCGTGCCAAGGCGATCGCCTCCGACTCTCCACGATGAAGATCGGAAAGTAGAAGCTCAACAAGCTTCAAGTCCCCGACTGGCCGCACCACCAGCCAGCCCCGCTCCACAGCGTGCATGATAGTCTCCCGTGAGAGTGGATCGGCGATCCGTCCACATTCCGTGAGGACTGCTGGGGGAATTAAAACCTCGTGAAATTGGTGCTTCAAAAGCTCGAGTTGGCCGACGATGGCAAGATTGGAAATCGGTGAGGTGTTACTCACCGTTCGCATAAGCGAGATCTTCGGCTAATTCTTCCGGTCCATAATGGCGTGCGATGCCGCGCTGGGTGACAAGATCGCCGAATTCGAATCGCGTCATGTTCGCCAACTCTGCAGCCTTCCCAAACGAGAGCAGATCCTGAGCGTAGACCGTCAGCGCAAGTTCCATTCGCAACCGGTGTTCCACCTCGCCTTCAGGTACCCGGAGGCTTCTAACGACGGAGTCCGGGATGTCGAGAATTATGCTCATAAGTGCTTCTTGGGAAACACCTTAACCGTAGCCGATTTATGAACTTCCGGCAACCAACGCCCATGACACTACCTTCCCCGCAAAATCAGTTCAAGACTTGCAGATTTTTTATCTCCAATCGTTTCAATAGTTTAAGCCAATCGTTACTGCACGTCTGTTCGGCCAGTCCTCTAACCTGACAAAAAGGAGGGCACCTCGTGCCAACACGCGACGTAAACGAAGCTTCGAATCGGCCAAATTTCTTTCCCGCACCAAGTCCGCAGCCGCGTTGTGCCCACAAATTTCCTGCGCCAAATCAACCGGCAATCCAACCGGCAAAACCCTCCGAACAGACGCCCAAAAACCGTGAATATTTGACATCGCTCGCCTTATTATTTAATAGACTCCAAAAATTACCCCAAAATCGACCCTCCGCCAACCGGCAAAATTCGCGGCAAAATCGCGCTCGCCAATTGGCTTCGTTTCGTAAAAACGCCGTTTGTTCGCCACGCCGCGATACGATATCCGTTACCGTGCCCTTCACTCGTCGCGCTGCTTTCCTTTCCACCGGCCTGGGCATGTTGTCCCTGCAAACCGCCAAGGCCGCCTCCTCACGCAATTTGAAAGTCGCCATTTTTTCCAAGCACCTGCAATTTCTGCAAGGCGCCGAACTCGCCCGCGCTGCCGCTGAAATGGGCTTCGATGCCATCGATCTCACCGTCCGCACCGGTGGCCACATCGAACCCGCGCGCGTTGCTGAAGATCTCCCGCCGCTGGTCGCCCTTCTGCGCCAGTACCAGCTCGCCGTGCCCATGGTCACCACCGACATCGTCGACCCTGATACGCCGCACGCCCGCGCCGTTCTCACAACCATCGCCGGTCTCGGCATTCGCTACTATCGCTGGGGCGGCTTCAAGTACACGGCCAACCAACCCATCGTCACGCAGATCGCCGCGTTTCACAAACGTGCTGCTGCCCTCGCCGCACTCAATGCCGAGTATCAAGTCTGCGCCATGTATCACACACACTCCGGCGTCGACCTCGTCGGCGCGCCCGTTTGGGACATGGTCGAAATTCTCAAGTCGCTCGACCCCAACGCCGTGGGCATCAACTACGACATAGGTCACGCCACAGTCGAAGGAGGTTTGGGAGGTTGGATCGATAGCTTCCGCATCGCGCAGCCCTACATCCGCGGCATCGCTGTCAAAGATTTTCTCTGGCAGAAAGAGAAAACCGATTACCAACCCGCCTGGGTGCCTTTAGGCGAAGGCATGGTTCGCTTCCCGGCGTTCTTCGCCATGCTCGCCCAAACTCCATTCGACGGCCCTCTTCAGCTTCACTTCGAATACCCGCTCTTCGGCGCCGATGCCGGCAAACGTCAACTTACTGCCGATCCCAGTCAGGTGCTATCAGCCATGCGCCGCGATCTCCGCCAACTCCGCGTCTATCTCAAAACGGCGGGGCTCACCAATGCGTAGACGCGACCTCCTCAAAACCTGCGCTCTTGCGGCAGCGCCAGCTATCGTGAAATCGAATCCTGCCGCCATTCGCATCGAGGAAATCTCCCATTCCTACGAAGATTTCCACTACCGCGCTCCTTACAAGTTCGGAGGTTTCGCGGTTGACCGAGTCACTCTGCTGAACGTCAACTGTGTCGTCAGTCTTCCGAACGGCCGCACGGCCAAAGGGTTCGGCTCCATGACCATGGGCAATGTGTGGTCATTCCCATCGCACACTCTCACGTACGATCAGACACTCGCCGCTATGAAGTCGCTCGCCGAAAAGATCAACCGAGTGACTGCTACCTATCGCGAATACGGCCATCCCATCGATATCAACTGTGCCCTCGAACCCGAATATCTCAAGGAAGCTACTAGCGTCCCCAAGCTCTGCACGCTAGTCACTGCCAGCCCCTTCGATGCTGCTCTCCACGATGCCTTCGGCAAAATTCACGGCCGTAATGTCTACCAATGCTACGGCCCCGATCTCCTCCCAAACGATCTCTCCAAGTACTTGGGCAAAGCATACGAAGGGCGCTGGCTGCATCAGTTCCTACTCCAGAAGCCACAGTCAGCCATCCCTCTCTATCACTCAGTCGGCGCATTGGATGCCCTAACTCCCACTGACTTTCAGAACCCTCTACACGACGGCCTTCCCGAAACACTCGCCGATTGGATTCCTTACTCCGGTCTTGATCACATCAAGATCAAGCTGAATGGAGACGACCTGGCTTGGGATCTCGAACGTGTTCTTGGCGTAGATTTAGTCGCCTCCAAAGTGCGCCCGCAGACTACCTGGTTTTACTCCCTCGATTTCAACGAACGCTGCCGCAACGTGGAATACCTGCTGGACTTCACTCGCACCCTCAAAGAACGTAACCCGGCTGCATTTGCGCGCATTCAATACATCGAACAACCCACCGCGCGTGATCTGGCATCCGATCGCCATAATGAAATGCACGCCGCCTCCAAATTGGTTCCTGTGGTGATTGACGAATCTCTTACGGGTCTCGACATGCTTCTCTTAGCTCGTGAAATGGGTTACACCGGGCTCGCTCTCAAAGCCTGCAAAGGTCAATCGCAAGCGCTGCTCATGGCCGCCGCCGGCCAGATCCACAAAATGTTTCTCTGCGTGCAAGACCTTACTTGCCCCGGCGCTTCGTTCCTGCAATCGGCTGGCTTGGCCGCACATGTGCCTGGAGTAGCCGGTATTGAAGGCAACGCGCGCGAATACGTACCCGCCGCGAACAAAGCCTGGGAACCCCGCTTTCCGGGGGTCTTCGACGTCAGAAACGGCCGCGTGGCCGCAGAAACCATCACTGGCCTTGGATTAGGAGCTGTATGATCACTCTCGCCTTAGCGGTTCTTCTCAGTCCCGATCTATTCAATCAGCACTGCACCAGTTGTCACGGCAGCGCGGCCAAGGCGCCTTCACTCAAAGCAAATCCGCACGTAGCCGTTGAGAGCGATGACCAGCTCCGCTTCTTCCTACAGCACGGCAACCCCGCCGCCGGCATGCCCGCCTTCAGCGATCTGCCTTCGGCCGATCTAGCTTCACTTGTCAGTTATGTCCGCTCTCTCAGCCCCGCCGCTTTCACTAAGTCAACTGCCAGTCCCATCAAGGTGACTTGGCGCGAACCCGCGCCCGGAGACTGGCTCACCCACAACGGCGACCTCTCTTCCAATCGTTACAGTCATCTCAAACAAATCAACACGGCCAACGTCTCCAGTCTCAAGTTGAAGTGGCTTTATCCCACTCAGTACTTCGGTCTGGAAACCACACCGCTCGCCGCCGACGGCGTCTTATACTTCACCGCGCCCAATCAAGTGATTGCCATCGACGCTCTCACCGGCGCCGACCTCTGGAAATTCGCGCGCCCGCAAACACCCGGTCTTGACGGCGACGCCAGACTCGGTACCAATCGTGGCGTTGCCATCCTCAACGAAAAAGTCTTCTTCGTTACCGACAACGCGCACCTCCTCGCCATCAATCGCGCCAACGGCGACCTTCTCTGGGACGTTCTCATCCCAGATCAACCTCGCAAGTACGGAGGCACTATCGCGCCTCTCATCGTCGACGACAAAGTCATCGTGGGAGTAGCCGGTGCCGATCATGGCATTCGCGGCTTTGTCGCCGCCTTCAGCGTCACCGACGGCAAACTGGTCTGGCGGCATTGGACCGTACCCACTGAGCCAGACGTTCTAGGCGGATCGACTTGGCTCACCGGTTCCTACGATCCGGCAACGGACACACTCTACTGGCCGACCGGCAATCCGTATCCCGACTCCGAAGATAAAGACCGCCCCGGCGATAATCTCTACACCGACTGCATTCTTGCGCTCAACGCAAAAACCGGCGAACTCAAGTGGCACTATCAATTCACCCCGCACGATCTGCTCGATCGCGACGCCACCGAGCCCAACGTGTTGGTCGACACGGTCTACAAAGGCCAGCCGCGCAAATTACTTCTCCACGCCGACCGCAATGGTTTCTTCTATGTCCTTGATCGCACCAACGGCGAAGTCTTGCTCGCCAAGCCATTTTTGAAGCGAGTCGACTGGGCCTCGTCTATCGGAAGGGATGGCCGGCCTGTTGTTGTCGACCCCAGCGGCTGCCCCTCCGACGCCGCCAACTGGAGTTCTACCTCTTTCAGTCCGGAGACCGGTCTTTACTACTTCCTGGCTCTCGAAGAGTGCATCGGCCAGCCCACCGGATACCCCAATGAAACCGGCCAGCGCTTCCTCCGCGCACTGAACATCGAGACAGGCGATATTGTCTGGGAGGTTCCTCAACCCGGCCCTCCGCGCGCCAAGACTTGGACGGGCGTTTTGGGCACGGAAGGCGGCCTGCTCTTCTATGGCAAACCAAATGGTGGCTTTGATGCAGTGAATGCAAAGACCGGCGAAACGTTATGGCATTTCCCCACCAACGTCCGCATGAAAGCACCGCCCATCACTTTTTCTGTAGGAGGTGCACAATACGTGGTCGTGGCCGCCGGCCCGAACATCTTATGCTTCGGACTCTGATTTAGCGAAGGCTTTGTCGAGCAGCATGGCGAAGTCGCGCGACTTGTCATGGACGGAATGGCGCAGCTCACCCAGTTGCTTTTCGGCTGTGCGTAATCGATCGGCCAAATGAAGACAAGCGAGAACGGCAGTACGGGCGGAATCGAGATTGCCTGCGCGGCGCGCAATGCTCGACATTAGTTCATCAATCTCATGGGCGAGCGCCATTGTTTCTTGCGGGTCACCGGACGTACTCAGCGCGTACGTCTGATTGAAGATCGTCACTCGGACGACTTGTTTTTCAGCATCCGGCGTGTCCATGAGATCTCCCTCAACTGGCGCTTAGTAGATCAAGTTGACTGAGCAGTTTTTCAATGCGGGTTCGGACCTGCTTGCGTTCGCCGCGCAGATCGTCGAGTTCGTCAGACAAACGTTTTACGCGTAGGTTGAGTTCGTCGCGTTCGCGTTGCATGGCAGTGGCGCGGGCTTCGCCTTGGTCGCGCTNNTGCGCAGGGCGGTGATCGCCTGCACAGCTTTGGTGATTCGCTCCTCAAGATGAGCGAGCGAATCAATCCCTTGTTCCTGGGCGGCTGCTTCCATATAACTTTAAAAACTATAGCAGTTATTGGACGTGCGCTGTGTGCGCTTCTTTGGCTTTGCCGACGAGCGACTGGAATCCGGCGGTATCGTTGATGGCAATATCGGCCAGCACTTTGCGGTTCAGCGTAATGCCTGCCCGCTTCAGTCCGCTGACGAACTTGCTGTAGGAAATCTCAGACTGGCGGCAGGCGGCGTTGATGCGCACNNGCACGATCCACAGCGAGCGGAAATTGCGCTTCTTCAGGCGGCGGCCGACGTATCCGTAGCGCAGTGCTTTTTCAACGGCTTCCTGCGCGGAACGGTTCAGCTTTGACTTGGTGAGAAAGAAACCCTTGGCGCGGCGAAGGGTTTTGTGGCGGTAATCCCGCCTACCGGTACCTCGTTTTACTCTTGGCACGTTTGCTCCTTAAATTTATAGCGGAGGGTTGACAGGCACGTGCGGCGCGCTGCTCCCACTCCTGAAATCAGTCAACTACTTAATACGGCAACATCGTACGCAATGTGTGCTGATTGGTTTCGTCGGCGACGACACCTTGTTTCAGCCTGCGTTTGCGGGCACGAGTCTTAGACGTCAAGATATGGCGGGCGGAGGCGTGATGACGCATCACCTTGCCGGTACCGGTCTTCTTGAAGCGTTTAGACGCACCCTTATGGGTCTTCATCTTGGGCATAATCTGTCCTGGAAAGTTCGTTCGAATGGCGACGGAATCGCCGGTGAGGAACTACTACATAAAGTGTAACACGCGGGTGCCGTTCTTTAGAAAATTCGGCTTTGCCGCGGCAGTGTTCCCACCGATCCGATATTGGCGACGCTGAACGAGAAAAGGTATTGATTGTCGTTGCGGATGACGTTGTTGATGCGGCGAATTTCAACGCTGAAGCCGCAACAGTTGGAGTTGTAGCTGACTTGATATTCGCTGAATGTGGTTTCGTGATGAAGAAAGTCGTAGAAGTATTGTGCGGCCACATTGAAGCCTTGGCGGTTGGTACTGCCGTAGCCGCCCCCGAAGAACGCCTGGTTGGTTAGAGGGAACAGTTGCTGAGCATCCGGCAGCAGCACCCCGTTCGCGTAAAGCTGGTTGGTGGTGATGGCCGTTTCGCCAATGTTGAAGAAGTATTTTTGATGGCGAAAGTTTCCTGAAAAGCTTTGATTGTCAAAGCGGTGATGGCGGGGATCATATGAGGTGTCGTAGGAAATCCCAAAAAAGTTGTAAGGATTTATGGTGAGCGACGAAGTGATGGGCGAGTAGCTGCGTGGACCGTCCAGAAACGTGAAAGGCGTAATCAGTTCTTGTGCCAGGACGACGTTGCGCTGGCCGGCGACAACAGTGCCGCCAAAGGTAGGATCGAAATACCGAGCTTGGCGAAGCCGCCACGTCAGCACTTCGTGGGTATCGCCGTTCTTTTCTTTCTTGTAAAGCCGATTGGTTAAACCCACCGTGAGTTGGTTCGTGTCGGCGAGGATGTCTGTGCCGTCAATGTGGATTGTCCTTTCATATCGGCTAATGCCTGTGAGGTATTCATACTGAGCTTCGGCTTCGATAACGTGCTTCATCTTGTCGCCTAAATGCAGCCATTTCGCCGGCTGAAACGTTCGTTGCAACAATGGGAAGCGGAAGTCGACCACAAAGTCGGCGTCATGCCGGAACAGGTTGGCGGCGGCCACTTCAGCGGCGGTAGAACTGTTATTTGTGTATTCGTGGTTGTAGTCGGTGCCTTCGAACGAAACGCTTGGGTATAAGGAAAAGCCGGCAAAGCTGAACGCCGATGAAACTGTGGGCTTCACGTCTGTACGCTGGTTCAAGTATCCGGTGGAGATGGATGCGGTACTTGAAGTGCCGGGCTCACTGCGGCTGAGCAATCCGCTGGAAGCGTCGAAAGAAAACCAAAGCGGCAGTTTGCCTTCGAGAATCTGCTTGAGCCGGCTTGAACCTTCTATCGACGGTAGCTTTCGAATGACGACGGGTTTTTGTTCCGGGCCAAACCCTTCATATACCGAAGAGCGGCTGAAGACGATGTTGAGTGCGTAAATGTCGTTATCGAAATGGCGTTGCAGAAAACCGACGGAGTTTTGCTGAGGATTGAAGTTGTTGGTAAAAGCGGCGGCAAAAGTAAATGAGCTCAAGTAATTGACGTCGAGCATACCCTTAAAGCCAAAGATTTCCGTCTTGCCTGCGCCTTGAAACTGAACGCCGCCTTGTTTGTTTGGATTGGGAGCCGGCGGTGCCCAGCAGCCGGACGTTATGGTGGTTGAACACTCCGGCGTATAGTTGCTGCCGCCCTTTTGGATTCCCTTATCCTGCACGCCGAAGAAAGAAAACGTGAACGTACTTTTTGCGTTCGGTTTGCCGCGGAAATCAAAACTATGTCCAGTGCCACGCTGCGTGTAGTAATTGAAAAGGTAGTCGAGGTCGTAGCTTCGATTGATGGCCCAGTAGTAACCGGCCCCGTACTCGTAGCCCAAGATAGTGCTGTGGCCCGCGCTGGGAGAGAGCAGCCCGCTCTGGCGCGTATTCTTGCCTAATTTGCGATAGAAATACGGCACGTAGAAAACGGGGATGTGCTTGAGGGTGAACACACTGCGCCGGGCGATGGCATGCTGTCCCGGGACGATATCGAACACCGGGCCTTTGAAGGTCCACCAAGGCTTAGGAATTTTGCAATCAGTGATGTAGCCGTTGTGAAGAATCAAGCGGCCCTTGATGCGATCGGCATACTCGCCCTGATAGTAGAACGGATTGGTGGTGGTGAGCAGTCCAACGCTCGTGACGATTTTTGCGGGCGATGTGCCGTTGACGACGAAGAACTTTCCTTCTTCGGTTTTGAGATTGTATTCGCCGTGATCGGCGTTCAGAACGTCGCCGGTGGCGTAGTGGACCAAGTGGACGTGGCCGCGAGCGTAAGCCCAGGCGGTGTCTTGGTTGAAATCAATTTCGTCGGCAGTGATCGTCATTTCCGACGTCCGGATTTTAGCGGCACCAATCAGGTATTTCCACTCACCTTGTGAATCCTGGGTCTGCGTCACAGCGTTAAGCAAGATATCTGTTTCGGAAGGAGTGTCGTCTTTTGCGGCAGCCAATGCTGCATTTTGCTGCCCAAAAGAGAGAACAGAAAGCGAAAGTAGGAGACTAGCGATTAAAAAGAACAACTTACATGAGAAATGTTCTAGACAAGATTCACATTTAATGCTAGAAGTTGTTATTGAGAAGGGCAAAATAGCACCGTAGCACGTTGAACCTACGAGTCGCAAGTTGCGTAAGCGGAAGGTTGAGCGGAGCGAGGTGAAAGCAGTATCCGGATGACTTGTCAGTATTGTCAAACTAGAATCTTAGACGAAGACCACCGTTGCCGCCGTTGCGGAAGAAGAGTCCGTGAAGGTCGAAATGGAGCGGAAAGTTTTCCGGTGCAGGGGGGCGCGACTGCCCCGGCTTACGATTTTGAACCAGAAGTTGCGCAGCAGCCGACGAGCCGCGAGCAGCAAGCACTGTTCAGCAATCCTAATCCCGCGCGCGTGATTTCGTTCGAATCGCTGCGGAGCCCGAGCGAGCAGAGATCGATTCGAGCGCGCGGCGCAGAAATTGAGCGGCCTGAGCCGCTGCCGCAGGCCAAAGTTGAACTGAAAAGGGCGAAAGCGCGCAAGAAGGCTCCGCAGAATCAGCAGAGCCTTGATTTTCTCGGCGTGGAAGAAGTGGCGAGGCCGCCGCAATCGAATATTATTTGCGATGCGCCGGTGGCCCCTGCCATGATGCGCGCGGAAGCGGCACTGATTGATGGCGCCATTATGTTGGGGCCGGTGATTTTAGGTTTGGCGATTTTTTTATATGAAGGCGGCAACCTGGTGATCAACAAGAGCACCGCGCCGTTTTGGATGGCCGTGCTTTTCACCATCCCGATTTTGTACAAGCTTTTGTGGAGTTGGGCCGGGCGTGATTCGGTAGGAATGTCGTCTATGGGACTGAGGCTAGTTGATTTTGATGGTAATCCGCCATCGAGAGAACGACGGTATCAAAGATCTTTAGCCAGCTTTATCAGCTTCCTCGCCGCAGGTATCGGCTTGGTTTGGGCTTTGGTGGATGAAGATGCTCTTACGTGGCATGATCACATGTCGAGCACCTTCCCCACGATTTCCGGATCTTAGAGGCCTACTTCTTTTCGACCAGTTCGACTTCAACGGTCAACTCAACTTCATCGCTCACCATTACACCGCCGCCGTCGAGCGTCTTGTTCCAGGTAAGACCGAAATCTTTGCGATTGACGGTGGTGGTGGCAGTGGCGCCGGAGTGAAGGTTGCCCTTCTGATCTTTAACACCCGCCGCGGGACCATCTACCAGCCAGGTGATTTCCTTTGTCACGCCGTGCAGCGTCATATCGCCACTGATTTTCAATTTGCCTTTGCCGGCCGGCTCCACTTTTTTAGAAACGAACGTGATGGTAGGAAATTTAGCAACGTCAAAGAAATTTTCGCTCTTCAAGTCTTTGTCGCGCATTTCGTTGCGCGTATCGACGGTGGTGGCATCAATCGTCAACTCCGCTTTTGATGCTTTGGGGTGGGCGGGATCGTAATCAACGGTGCCTTTCAATCCATTGAACGAACCATGAACCGTGGAGACCATCATGTGTTTCACAGCAAAGTTAGCCTGCGAATGCATTGGGTCAATGTTCCACTCTCCTCCAAAACAGGCTGAACCAAGGAACAGCAACCCTGAAGACAACGACAAGAATTTTGAACTCATATGAAAATAATCTAGCATTTTTGCGAAGGCATTGTCGTGAAACTCTATCGACTTACTTCGTTTTGGTATTAGAGGCGGGCACTAGAATGGCGGACATGGAGCCCTTGGACTTCGGCATGCGAGGGTCGGCACCAAAGCCGTGGATTTGATCGCGCGCAAATTCTGCTTCTGGCCGTTCGCACGTAATTACAACGGTGCGGCCGGTGGTATCGACCTCGATGGCGTGTTGGAGCGCCATCTCAAGTGACAGGAAAAACAGTTTTTGGAGCATTTCAATGACATAGTCATAGGTGTGCTCGTCATCGTCGAGTAAAACAACGTGGTAGAGACGGCCATGTTGTTCCTTTTGAAGATCCTCTGTTTCGGTATCGAGGTTCGGGAGAGCAAGGGCGCTCTGCATCTGGTGACTTTAATTTTAATGCACGAGGCGAAATGTTACTGGCGCAGTTCGGACAGAAGAAGGTTGCGAACCTTTTCGGTAAGTGTGCCACGCTCTTTGAGCGACATGCCGACTGTTTCGATGGGAGGGAGAATGCGCATGGTGATTTTGCCCGATTTCACGATGCCGCCGCCATAGGGAAGCACATGGCGGCCGCCGATGAGAACCAAGGGCACGACGGGAGCACCAGCGCGAATGGCAATATAGGCGCCGCCTTCTTTGAACGGTGCGAGGAGACCATCGGATGTGCGACCGCCCTCCGGAAAAATCAGCAAAGAAATTTTCTTTTGCTGAACGGTTTCCGCCGCGAGTTGCAGCGTCTTGACGGCGGCGCGCGGATCTTCACGTGGGACGGGAATGTGGCCAGCGCGGCTGAGATGCGTCCCAAGAAAGGGAATTTGGAACAGCCCCCGTTTGGCTAAGAAACGGAACTGAACGGAGATATTGGCAAGCACTACAGGCGTATCAATGTAACTGGTGTGGTTAGCCATGAAGATGTAGCTGCCATTGGGGTCGATGTTTTGCAAGCCTTCGACGTTGACTTGAACACCACTGGCGAAGAGCAGAAATTTTGCCCAAAGACCGGCGACGGTGGCAGGAATTCTGCCGGTGCTATCGAAAAAAGAAAGCAGCACGCTGACACAACTGAAGCCAATTGTGGAAAGAATAATGGCCGGATCGGCAATGAGGGCACCGCGTAACCATCGCATGCAAGACCTCATTCTACGAAACGGACCTGGCCAGCAAAGCGCGTGCCTCGCCGACTAAAAACAATGAGCCGGTGAAAAATACCGCAGCATCGGGTGGAGCGAGGCGCGCCAATTGGATCGCCTCTGCCACAGTGTTGGCTGTTATGGCGGCCCGATGGCCACTCAATTCAAGAATGGCCTGAGGGCGCAGGGCTCGGGGAAAGTCGGGTGCGGTGGCGATGATCTTATCGGCCAAAGGGAACAACTGCTCGGCCACCTCCTCAACTGCTTTATCACGCATGGCTCCGTAGACGAGCCAAACAGGATGATGTGAGTGAAATTCGCGAATGTAGGAAGCGAGGGCTGCGGCACCGGCTGGGTTGTGGGCGCCGTCGAGAATAAAATCGGGATTGTGCGAAATGCGTTCAAGGCGGCCTGGCCAGTGCACGGCTTGCAAACCGGCGCGGATGGATTCGGTGGAGAGGCCCAGCGTTTGGCTCGCCAGGATCGCGGCTTTGGCGTTTTCCATTTGATGGCGACCGGCGAGAGGGCACGAATAGTCTTGGTTATTTAATTGAAAACGGCTGCCGAACGCCTCCACTTCGATATTTGATAGTGGATAGTTTTCCGTTCGGATGAGCGGGCACTTGAGTTCGCGTGCGCGATTCTGGATCACTGTTTCCGCCGCAGGCTCTTGTTTGGCCATAACAGCAGGAACGCCGGGTTTCAAAATACCAGCCTTCTCTCCAGCGATGGACGTAAGCGTGTTACCAAGATAGGCTTCGTGATCAAAGGCAATCGGCGTGATGACGCAGAGTTCCGGTTGAATCACGTTGGTTGCATCGAGACGGCCACCCAAGCCTACTTCGATCACGCTGATATCACAGGCGTCCTTGAAGAGCAGCAAGGCCATGGCGGTTACGGTTTCGAAATAGGAAGGGTGCGCATCTAACTCTTCGGCGAGAAGCATTTTCTCCGCCGCTTGATGGACGGTGGCGAAAGCCGCGGCGAATTGTTCTTTGGTGACGGCTGAGTCGTTTATGTTAATTCGCTCGGTGGGCTCAATAAGATGAGGCGACGTGTACAAACCTGTTCGCAGACCGCTTTGGCGAAGGGCGGAAGCGATCATGGCGCTAGTTGAGCCTTTGCCGTTTGTGCCAGCTACATGGACGAAGCGCTGGCCGCGTTCCGGCTGACGGAGGCCGACCAGAAGATTTTGCATCCTCTCGAGTCCGAGCTTCGCGCCGGCTTTGATCTCGTTGCCGAGGGAGTAGAGGTATTGAACGGAATCGGGATAACTCAAGTGGGCTTTATCCGGTAGTGTACGAAACACCATCTTGTCAGAACGTATAAGAGGATGAAGTCAGCGACGAGCGTGAATTCAGACAGAGCGGCAGAGTGAATGTCAGTTTCGGGCATTGCGAGGAATTAATAAGTCAACGCGCGAAACGGCATCATCCAACAAATCGTACAGATTTTCGCATAGGTTTAACGCGAAGACTGCAAACCTCAGGAGAAAAAAGAGTGAAAGTTAGATCAGCATTTGTTGTGGGAGTGCTTGCGTTGTGTGCGATGACGGCGATGGCGAAAGATAAGTCGGCGCCTACACAGGACATTGTCGATTTCGCTGCCAGTGCGCCTGATTTCAGCACTTTGGTTACGGCTGTGAAGGCTGCGGGCTTAGTGGACACGTTGAAGGGTGCGGGTCCGTTTACCGTTTTCGCGCCGACGAATGAAGCGTTCGCGAAGCTGCCGGCGGGCACTGTGGAAACGTTGGTGAAGCCCGAGAACAAAGATACATTGGTGAAGATTCTGACCTATCACGTGGTGGCCGGTAAAGTGACCGCGAAGGAATTGATTGCGCTGATCAAGAAGGGCCATGGCAAGGCCGAAGTGAAAACGGTTCAGGGTGGCACGCTCACAGCTTCTTTAAAGGGCGGCAGCGTTATCTTGACGGACGAAAAAGGCGGAATGGCCACAGTGACCAAAACGGACGTGATGGTGAAGAATGGCGTCATTCACGTGATTGACACCGTTGTGATGCCGAACTAATAGACGTTTTTTGGCGCAGATTATTTCTGCGAGTCGCGCGCGAGGGTTGGCTTAATCAAAGCGAACACGTCGCGCGCGACGATTTTGTTGCCATCGCCGTTAGGGTGAATCCCATCAGGTTGCATCAGTGTGCCGTTTTGATAAACGTGCAGCAGTAAGAATGGCATTAACTTCAGATCGAATTGTTGGGCCAGCTTCGGAAACATAGCAGTAAAGGGCTTTACGTAATCGGGTCCGTAGTTGGGTGGAAGCGTGATGCCGAGTAAGAAGACGGGGATGGATTCTTTTTTGAAGCGGTTAATCATTTCCTCCAGATTTTTTTCGGTGGAGGACACGGGAACGCCGCGAAGTCCATCGTTTCCGCCAAATTCGAGCAAAACTAGACGCGGATGCTGTGCGATGACGTTATCAATGCGAGCGAGACCGTCAGTGGTTGTGTCGCCACTGACACCTTGATTGTCGACTCGATAATGGAGGCCGCTCTGATCGATTAAGTCCTGCAGATCTTCCGGATAGCTTCGGCCAGCGACTCCAGCAGTGAGGCTGTCACCGAAAGTGACTATGACGGGCCGATTGTCAACAGAGGTGGGCGAGGCATTGGAACTTGAAACTTCTGGCGTACGTTCTAGTTGTTTAGGGGCTGTGCGGTCTTGCTGGCAAGAACACACGAATCCGAACGCTAGGCAGACTGCGACAATGGAAGAAATCTGAAAAGTTCTCACTCCTTTAAATTGACATGACCCAATCTCAGACCACAATAGAAAAGCGGCGGCTGTGATTCAAGTTGAAAACCTAAGCAAGACCATAGAGAACCCACCGAGTAGGGTAGATATTTTGCGGGGCATTTCCTTTGAAGTGCCAAGTGGACAGTTTTTGGCGATCATGGGCGCATCCGGCAGCGGGAAGAGTACGCTGTTGGGCTTGCTGGCCGGTTTGGATACTGTTACGTCGGGCCGCATCACGCTGGACGGCACTGATATCACGCATCTGGGCGAGGATGCCATGGCGCGGGTGAGAGGCAAAAAGATTGGGTTCGTTTTTCAGAACTATCAACTGGTGCCGACACTCACAGCAGAGGAGAATGTGTTGCTGCCGGCCGAATTGAGCGGGATGAATTCTGGTTCGCGACAACGCGCGCGGGATTTGTTGGAGCGGGTGGGCCTTACGAATCGAGCGCATCATTATCCGGTGCAACTTTCGGGTGGCGAACAGCAGCGAGTGGCGCTGGCCCGGGCGTTTATTACGCAACCGCCTATACTGATGGCCGATGAACCGACAGGCAACCTTGACTCAACAAATGGCCAACACATACTTGATTTGCTGGTGCAATTGAACAGAGAAGAAAAGGCCACCCTGGTTTTAGTGACGCATGACCGCCTGCTGGCGGAACACGCTGACCGCATCTTGACATTGCGCGATGGCTTGATCTTAAGCGACGAACTAGTTCCGGCGCGGGTGACTTCCTAAAATATGTTCCTTGGAACCGCATCGAGAATCGCGTGGCGGGAGTTACGTGTTTCGCCGGGCAAGTTTCTGTTTGTTGTATTCGCGGTTGCTATCGGTGTGGCTGCGCTGAGTGGCGTAAAGGGATTTGGCTATGCCTTCAAAGGCATGCTGCTGCGCAATGCGAAACAACTGATTGCGGGCGATCTGCAGGCACAGGTGTATCAACAGCCGCCGCCTGACGAGATTGCCAAGATGGCAGCGCTGAGCCAGCAATTTGGCACAATGACTCGGGTGACGGAAACCGAGTCGATGGCAGCATCGGTCAAGGACGGAATTCCGCAGATGATTTCGATCAAGGCCGTTGACCCGAATTACTATCCGTTTTACGGGAATCTGGTTGTCAGTCCTGCGAGGCCATTGAGCCAGTTACTGAAGGATGATTCTTCTGTTGTGGTGACGCCGGAGTTGTTGATGCGGCTCCGTGTCTCGCCGGGAGACACGATTCGGTTAGGCGGTAACGAGTACAAAATTACAGGCACGCTGACAACGGAACCAGATCGTTTGGCTTCAGGCTTTCGACCGGGCATGCGCGTGCTAATGAGCCGAGAGGGTTTAGCGCGGAGTGGGCTTATCCAGTTTGGCAGCCGCGCGGCTGAGAGATTTTTGTTCAAGCTCAAACCGGGCGCGGACTTGGATGCAGCGAAAAGCGACATTAAGGGCGCGCTTCACAGAGTTTTCATCACAGACTACAGAGACGGCAGTCCAGCGGTAGGCAAGGCGATTGATGCGACAACGACGTTCCTGAGCTTGATTAGCTTGATCGCGCTGATTGTGGGGTCGCTCGGCGTTGCGATGGCGATGTATTCGCATTTGCAGCAACGCATGGACACGATTGCGGTGATGAAGGCTGTGGGCGCGCGGGCACAGCAGGTAATTCAAATCTACATGGTGCAGACGCTGTGGCTGGGTTTGGCGGGCGGACTGATTGGGGTCGCGATTGGGGCGATCGTTCAGAAATCCTTTCCGTGGTTGATTCACAGAGTGTTTGCGTTGTTGCCAGATGTGCCGTGGGATTGGTCTTTTAGCTTGCAGGGGCTGAGTTTAGGCGTGTTGGCGACGTTACTCTTTACATTGCCGCCGCTGTTGGCAATTCGAAACATACGACCGAGCTTGGTTCTTCGGCGCAACATGAGCGACGCAGCGCTGGAGAGTCGGCGGCACTGGAAAGAAAAGATACCGGGTTGGTTGGGCGGGTTCTGTATTGTCGTCGGCTTTTGCCTCATCACAGTGTGGCTGAGTGGATCGTGGCGCATGAGCGTTTACTTCGTGATTGGTTTGAGTGTGAGCATTCTTTTGCTGGCCGGGGTAGCGGCGCTCATGCTGGTGGTGCTTCGAAAATTGGTCAAGGCGTTTCAGCAAGTTCTACCGCTTGCTTTTCGTCATGGGTTTGCGAACTTGTACCGACCGGGGAATCAAGCCCGTTCTGTGCTTGTGGCATTGGGCATTGGTGTGATGTTTACACTTTCCACTTATCTGTTGCAGCGTACGGTATTGCGTGAGGTGAGCAGCGAGGGGCCTGGGAGACAGGGCAACCTTTTTTTACTGGACATCCGCGATTCTGGCCAGATTGGAGAGCTGCTGCAGAATCAACCAGGGGTACAGGGAAAATTGGAATTAGTCGGCTATGTGGTTTCGCGAGTGCTTGAGAAAAATGGCGTTGCGGCGGCGAACTTGCCACTTACTAACACAAGAAAAGATCAGCTACAAACGGCCCGACTTACCAGCGCGGATGGATTGCCTGATGGTGTGAAGGTCGTAGCAGGGCATTGGTGGAACGCGGGTGCTTCCAATCCACAACTGGCGGTTTCGGAAGAAGACGCGCGTGATTTTCAAATTCATCTTGGCGACCGAGTCAAGTTTCAGGTGGCTGGCCGGCCAGTGGATGCGAGCGTTGTTGCGGTGTTTCGTCGCGAGGGTCGAGCACCGGTGCGTTATGACTTGGTATTTCCGCAAGCGGCATTGCGGGGATTCCCGGTTGTCTACTATGGGGCCGTCCACGTTGATCCGAGCAGGATTCCGCAGGTTGAGCGAGCGATCTTCGAAAAGTTCCCAACGATTACGGTAATGAATTTGGCGGACGTGCTGGCGCGAATCCAGGAAGCGGTGGATCAAGTTGCGTTGGTAATTCGATTTCTGGCGGTCTTTGCGATCTTAGCGGGCGCGATCATTCTGTGTTCCAGCATTGCGGGTACGCGTTACCGGCGAGTACGAGAGGTGGCGGTGCTGAAGACGTTAGGTGCTACGAAGAACCGCATTCGCAGCATTTTCTCTATTGAGTTTTCTATTCTTGGCGCCATCGGTGGTTTTGTAGGCGGGGTTCTTGCGAATTTGTTCACACGCGTATTATGCGACAAATTCCTAGAAGCGAAATTCGAATTTGACTGGCTTTCGCTTTTGGTGGTTATGGTGGGAACCGCAGCGTTGGCCAACTTGGCTGGATGGCTGGCCAGCGCGCGGATTCTGGACCAACGTCCGCTTGAAGTACTGCGCGACGAATAGCGCAGTACTTAGGGCGATTTCAGCCCGGACAGGAGCGTTTTTGGACACTCCAATTTTACGGTCACAGAAGTTGAAAAAAATCTTTTTCTCTTGTTTTCAATAGCTTACGTCGTTTTTTTCGTATTGCGTGAACGCTAGCGATGCGAACGTAGTGAGCGGATGAGCACCTCTGAGAGCAACCAGTTGACGCGATCTTCAAATTGCCAGACAAGGCGATTGAAGGTCGCCGCCGGTGAATCATCACGGTCTCGGAGAAAAGTGAGAAAAGATGATACAGATTGATAACGAACACCCGGATTACCGCCGGCTGGCGCCCACGTGGGCCATGTACCGAGACCTATACGTGGGTGGTCAGCAATTCAAGGCTCGCGCGATCAACTATCTGACGCGGAGGCAAAAGGAGCCGCTCGATGTCTTTGCGGAACGCTTATCGAGAGCGTTCTATGAAAACTACATTGGATCGATTGTGGATTGGTACAGCTCAACGCTGTTTCACCGTGAACCAAGTTTGCAATATAGCGGGGGGGCTGATCCGGCTCGGAGCTTTCTTTCGGAGTTGCAAGACAATTGCGACCGCCGTGGGACGACGCTGTCGGCGTTCTTTCAAGACTCATTTCGAAATGCGCTGGTTGTTGGGCGAAGTCTAATTTTGATTGATTTTCCGCGGGCTGAGAAGACACCGTCGAATCGAGCGGAGGAAGAAGCGAGCGGACTGTCGCGCGCCTTTCTCGTGAGTTATCAGGCGGAAGATCTGATCAATTGGAGCAAAGACGAAAGCGGCTGTTACGAATGGGCGGTTTTCCGAACGAAAGTTGAAAAGCAACCCGACGTAACCTCGCCGACGCGAGTAACGGAGACGATTTGGCGTTACTATGATCGGACGCATTACCGTTTGTACCACCGACTAGAAGGAGGCGAACAGGACAATGCGATCGAATTGTTGGACGAGGGCTTCCATGCACTTGCGAACCAACATCGAGTTCCGATTTTTGACTTAGAAGCGACTGATTCTTGCTGGCTCATGAATAAGGCGGCTCAATCGCAGTTGGAGTATTTCAATAAGTCGAATGCTCTTGGATGGGCGATCACGATGGGCCTGTTTGCCATGCCGGTGATCTACTCCGATCGAGACTGGAATCAGATTGTTGGTGAAAGCTACTACATTCAGCTAGCTCCAGGAGACAGGTTCGGTTGGGCCGAGCCGGATGGAAAAGTTCATCAGATTGCGGCAGCCCATCTGCAAACGCTCAAAGAGGAAATCTATAGGGTTTGTTACTTGTCCCAGGCATCGGGTGAGACGAGTGGAGGACATGCGCAGTCAGCACAGAGCAAGCAGCTTGATTTCAAATTGACGCAAGAGATGCTGCGCGCTTACGGCGTTTGGGTAAAGAGTGTAATGCGGAAAGTTTTGGAAGCAATCGTTGCAGCGCGCCAAGATGATGTGCAGGTGAGCATTACAGGTTTAGACGAATTGGACATCAGTGATTTCGCCAGTGAATTACAGCAAGCCACAAACTTACTTGCGCTCGGAATTCAATCGGCGACTTTCAAACGGCAGGTCTTCGAGCGGCTCGCTTTGAAGTACTTGAGCGACGTGAGACAGGAGACGAAGGATCAAATCGTGCAAGAAATTGCAGATCAAATCGAGAGTCAGTTGGAGAAGAATTAAATGTCAGAACAAAGAGTAGAAACCCCGTTGGATCAACAATCCGAAATCCGGGATGTGGTGAGGCAGACGATCCAGGAGTTTGTCGAGGCTGAACAGAGCAAAGCGGAGCCGGCGTATAGGGCCGAACTGCAGGAAGAGCGCAAGCGTCGCGAAAGCCTGGAAGGCCGTCTGAATCAACTGGTGGAAGAAAACCGCAAGGCTCGCGCGATGGCCGACGAGGCAGATCGCAGCTCACAAATTCGCGGCGAATTGCAGCGTCTTGGCGTTGCCAAGGTGGAGTTGGCATTTCGCGCGGTAAAAGACGACATTGTACGAACGGAGGACGGCCGGCTGCAGGCGCGGGGTCCGGAAGGAAAGACGTTGCAAGACTTTTTGGCTGGATTCGTCCAGGAAAACCCAGAGCTCTTGCCGGCGCGAATTCCCGGGGGTAGCGGTGCACAACCTCCGGCAAGAAATGTACAACAAGGTATCCCTGGCGGGATCGAGCTCGAAAAGATTAAACCGGGCATGAGTAAAGAAGACAATGACCGGGTGCGCCAGGAAATCGCGAAGCTCGCTTCGCAAATGTTGCGCGGGATGTGATCGATCCGCAAAAGAGCAACTTGCTTCGAGTAGTAACTCGCAGTAAGTTGCTCACGGTCTGAATAACTCGGGCGCTTAGCGTCCCACAAATATTTAGGAGATTTATGGCTATTATTACATCCGCCAATCTGGCGAATGCGATTGTAAAGCTGGTGGCTGCGGATGCTCTGCCGGCGCTCATGGGGAACATGGTGATGGGTAACCTTGTTAACCGTGATTATGAACCGGTACTGGCGAACGCCGGTGATACGGTCAACGTTCCGATTCCACCCGTTCTGGTGGCGAATAACATTGCGGAAGGTGGAACGGTCAATCCGCAAAATCCGAGCTTGGGCAATGCACAGATCGTTCTGAATACGCATGCGGAGGCGACTTTCCAGATTCCAGATGTTACGAAGGCCTTGGCTTTTCCCGAGCTGTTGAGGGCCTATATGCAGCCGGCGGTGATCGCGATTGCATCAAAGGTGGAAGCGGATCTGCTCAACCTGTATAGCCAATTCACGGCGAATGCAGTGTTAGGCGTAGCTGGAACGCCGGTCACGGAGGCAGTCATTGATTCGGCGGAAACGGCGCTATTTACAGCGAAGGTGCCGCCCAGCATGCCAAAGTATTTGGTAGTCGATTCAAGCACTTACTCCGCTATCCGGCAGATTCCGCGCTTCAGCGAGTACTACTCGGCGGGAGAGGCGGGGCTGAAGGCTTTGGTGGAGGGCAATGTTGGCAAGATGAAAGACTTCTTTATCTTCCGTTCGCAGTATGTGCCCGTAACTGGTTCGCCCGCGCCGACTATTCACAACCTGGCATTCACCAAGGACGCTCTTGGCTTGGTTGTCCGACGTCTCCCTCAGCCGCTGCCGGGAACTGGCGCAGTTGCTGAATACGCAGAGGTTGGCAATTTTGGCCTGCGCATTGTGATGAGCTACCAGCCGAACACGCTGGCGCAGCAATTCACGGTGGATGTGCTCTACGGTTGTGGCGTGTTGCGAAACAATTTCGCTGTTCAGATCAACGCATAAACAAAGCAGTATCGACAAGACTAAGCGTGTGAAGGAGCCGTTTCATAGCGGCTCCTTTCTTTTTTGATTCGAAGAGGAAACTATATGGACTTAAAGCAATATTTCAAAAAGATCAAAGATACCGAAGCATCTATTCAGGATGAGTATCCATTAATTGTCAGTTTGGAGACTTCGGACGGTGGCAAGCCGGGTGCCTTGGTTGAAGTATCTCGAGCACAAGCCGCGAAGGCGATTGCGGAGAACCGGGCGGTTTTAGCTACTGATGAGCAAAAGACGGCTTACTACGTGCAAGAAGCGCTGCGAAGGAAAACTATCGAAAAGGCCGAGTTGTCGCGCCGTCTGCAGATTGCGATTATCTCGGATTCTGAGTTGCGCACTGCTGCCAGCCAGTTAGAAGCGGAAGACGAGCCGCGGGGTTCAAGGTAGGAACTCATGGCGCTTTTTACTGACGCGCAGATCGTCACCATAGACGATTTGCTGCCATTTGAAGCCTCATTGGTTCAAGTGGCTTCTTCGCATGACATCAATGTAGATCAAAAAATCGCTTTGGCGATCAGCTCGGTAAGTGAAAAGCTGTTGCTACTTCTCAACGATACGGGTATGTCCGATCCACAGTGGTTGAGCCGCCGCGTGATCGGATTGTCAACCGTCGTCGTTACGCCTCCGCTGCAGCGCTGGCTGTGCTTTGAGGCGCTGGCCCGGTTCTTCGCAGAGGCGTACAACGTGCAACTGAATACGCGGTTTGAGGGGAAATGGAAGGAATATCAGGATGAAACAAGGTTCGCCGCCGATCAAACAATTCAGGCGGGCTTGGGCATCGTTTTTAAGCCGCTCCCAAAACCTAAAATGCCGGAAGTGTCCGTTCAACAGGGTAACGCTCCCGCGGAGCCTTTGTTTGTTCAAACCTCCTGGCTGGACGCGCAAGGGAACGAAGGTGCACTGAGCCCAGTGAACGGACTCGTTGCAAATAACGGAAGCAGTATCTCCGTTCAAATGGCCGAGGGCGCGCTGCAATCGCCGCCCGCGGCTTTCGGTTGGAATATTTACCTCGGTTCCTCTGCAGCTGAAATCACTTTGCAGAATGGGAATCCGTTGACGATCGGATCAACCTGGAGTCTGCCGGCCTCCGGAATTGTGGACGGTCCGCAACCGGGTGGCGGCCAGGTGCCGAACTACATTGTCCCTGTTTCCAGGCAAATCAGAAGAGGCTAAACCATGCTGCCATTGACACTACTCGCGACCAACAAACTGTTGAACTTATTGACAGCTACTAATGCCTTGTCACAGGCGATCCAAACAAGCGCGGAGGCAGCGGGACAAGAAATAGCACCGTTGAATTCGGCTCAGATCATTGGATCGTACGTAGGCCCAGATATGGGAGACCTCGATCTTCAGCTTACCTACCCGCGCGTTTGCCTTTACGCGATTCAGGTCGCAAATAATCAGCGAGAAAAGTTTCGAGCGTTTTCGGGGGTGGTGGCGATATCAGTTGATATTTGGTCAAGCGCAAGCCTGGAGCAGCAAACAGAGGCAGCGCTGCATTTTTACGTTGATGGGATTGCCGGTATCTTGCGGGCGAATATCGGCGATTGGGGCGACGGTTGTCGCTACTCCGGGATTTATGACGTTCGTATGCAAACACCCAAAGCAGGTGGTTTGGGGTTTGTTCAGTCAGCAAAGCTGACATTCAATTTGGAAGTGAGTTTTAACTAGGTGCTCTATGGCTAATTACATTTGGTCTGACGCGAATCGGTTTTATGTGGCAACTGAGTCGAAGTATGGCGCGCCGGCGCCGATTCAACCGTCTAGCCGTTTTCAGGCAACGTGCCTGAAGTGTCATCAAAGCCAGCAGCAGTCCAGGCGGAGGGATAAGACCGGCGCGCGTACGTATATGGGTGGTAGTCCTACGGCGCCTGTTACCACACGATTTGAAGTCGATACGGTGCTGACCTCTTGGGATGAGAGTACAGCGCCGAGTTGCGGACCCTTTGTTCAGGCTGCTATGGGGGAACCTCCGAAGTTCGTCGGAGGTTTGATTGTTCAGACCGCGAATGGGTCGGAGATTCAAACACAATCCCCTCATAACCTGACAGTCGGTTCTGCGATTGCAAGCGGTAAGGAGATCCGATTTGTGACATCTGTTGTTGATTCGGACTCAGTGTTAATCAACTTGCCATTTGCCATCAATCCAACCGTAGGAGCTACGTTGGCGTCTACCGTTTGCTACCACTTGGCAACGGCGCTGACAAGCTTGTCGGTTTATGACTATTGGGATCCGGCAGGCGCTGTAAGCCGGATTGTGACGGGGGCTGGAGTAGATATGTTTCAAATTACTGTGAAAGGAGACGTTCATGAACTGACCTTTAGTGGACCGGCCGCAGACCTGCTTGATTCGTACAGCGGTGCGTTCGGGGTTTCAGGTGCGCTCTCTTTTCCGGCCGAACCACCCGTTTCGGAGTTCGATTACTCGATCGTACCTGGCCAGCTCGGCGCAGTTTGGCTCGGTTCACCGTTGAACCAAGTTTTCACCTTGACCGAAGCGGCGATCGAAATCAGGAACAACCTCCTTGTCAGAAGTCATGAATTCGGGTCGTCGTATCCGATGGCGCTGGTCAGCGGACCGCGCGAGGTTGTCTCGAGCTTCACGCTCTTTGCGCAGGATGACACGAACACAACCAGCCTCTATAGTGCGGCCAAGAACAGAATTCCGATTTCTGCGATGTTGCAGCTCGGAGTGCAGCCCGGGCAGCGGATGGCCGTTTACCTGTCGAATGTAGTTCCAGAATTGCCATTGTACGAAGAGTCCGAATCGAACTTGCTTTGGACGTTCAACAATAGCTTGGCAAAAGGGGTGGCGAATGATGAAGCTTATATCGCCTTTGCGTAAAGACATTAAATATGTAAGCACGTTGTGGCATGCGAGCAAGACGATGCCTGGAGTTCGCTTTGCCATTAAGCGTGTCTCTTTGCACCAGAGAATCGAACTTAACCATAGGGTTAGGGAACTCGCGCTAAAGAACGAGTTTCTAAGAACTGGGGACACGGAAGATCGGTTGCAAGCCGCTCTATCGGATTTGTTGGTCACGAAGCTTTACCTCGAATGGGGCTTGGCGAGTGTCGATGGACTATTGATTGACGGGGAAACGCCATCAACCGCCGTGCTGATCGACAGGGGTCCAGAGAGTTTGGCGGCCGAAATAGCGGGGGCTATTCAGACCGAAAGCACGTTGACGGACGAAGAAAGAAAAAACTCCTAATCGCATTCCATTTTCATAGCTCGGAGCAAGCCGCGTGGAAATGCGATAGTTGCGTGCGCAGCGGCTTGCAAAGAATACGGAGATGTGCGTGGCTACATCATCAGGCGGAGTCTAACGCCAAACCGGTTTGGGTCAAGGGGAGAACCATTGCTTTTCAGTGTCCGAAGTCGATCATAACTGCGCGCAGTCTTTCGCTTATAGAGCTGTTCGTGGTTTGGAGACGATGCGGAGGGGAACTCTGGTCTATGGAAGCGAAAAGTGCAGAAGCATTGTTGTTGCTGCAAGAGGAAAGTCAAAAGAGGAACGAGAATGAAGAAGACAAATTTTAATTTGCCGGGTTTGCCGAGCACGCCAGCATCACCCACTAGCAACAAACGAACTGCGCCGCTGCGTGCCGCGGGCACTTCCAAAGCGAGTGGATTCAATACTAACTCAGATAAGCCCCTCAAGTTTGGCAACGCTTCTCGAGCTGCGACGAAGAGTCCACAGTCCACTAGCTCCTGGTCTAGCCTTCTTTCGGGCGCTAGCTCAAGTGGCTTAGCCGGCAATCTCAGTGCAGCCAGTGGCTTTGGTGGTGGAATTGGATCTTTGATCTCCGGACTGGCCAGCTTGTTTGGAGGAGGGAAGACCGCGCCGCCCGCTTTGACTGCTTACCAGCTTCCGACCTCTCAAGAGCAGACGGTCTCAACAGGAAGTACCATCTCGACGCCTGGAGTCTATGGCGGCCCTCCCTCGGCGACGACTTTCGAAACTGGCGGTGCACAAATCGTGCAGTCCGTGAGAAACGCGCTGTTGAATTCGAGCTCATTGAACGACGTGATTGCGGAGCTTTAACATGGATTTCCCAAAACTCAGTTCTGGTGCCGTCGCGCAGTACGGATCGCCAATGGGCTCCGTGTGGTCGGCGCAAATTATACGTTTCCTGGATGGATCTGACCAGCGTTTTCTTTCGTCTGATCGGCCATTCCGCAGGTGGTTGATCGATCTTCGATTGCTCAATGAATCCGAGGTCGCTGCCATCGAGGCGTTTTTCAACGCCTCGAGTGGCGAATTTTCGTCCTTCACTTTTCCTGATCCCATGAGTGGCCTGGGAGTGCCGAACTGCCGCATCGGCTCCCCGGAACTGATCAGTGAGTATCTGGGGGTAGATATAGCGGCGACTTCAATGTGGGTGGTTGAAACAAATGGCTAATTTGGCATTTCCACAACTGAGTAGCGGCGCTCTTGTCCAGTACCCGATTCGCAAATCAACGATGGTTCGCACGATTAAGAACATCATGGCCGACGGCAGCATGCTTGTCACCGCCGATCCCGGCGCTGCCCAACTCGTATGGACCTTAACTTACGTGGATCTGTCAACCAGCGACCTGGACGCGATCCAGACTCACTTTACAGCATGCGCGGGGCCCCTACGCGGGTTCACTTTTCTTGATCCCACCGACAACCTGCTGCTTTACAGTGCCGATCTGACAGGTGCTTCCTGGGCTGTGCCGTCTGGGATCCAGATTGAGACAGGCTTGCCCGATCCGCTGGGAGGTTCCAGTGGTTTTGGTGTTACCAATGCCGGTTCGGCTCCTCAACTGATCGTTCAAACTGTGGCTGCCCCGGTGAACTATCAATACTGCTTTTCGGTGTACGCTGCCTCCGCATATGGTGGAGTGTTCAGCCTTACGCGCAGCAGTGTAAACGATCAGCAGACAAATACATATACACTGACGCCGAAGTGGGCGCGGCTTTGCTCAAGCGGGTCGCTAAATGATTCTGGAATTGGCATTTCTCTGGCGATCACTGTCGCACCGGGGCAGAGTCTTTTGCTCTTTGGCCCGCAGTTGGAGCCGCAAGTCGCTCCGTCGCGGTTTCGCCCGACCTATTCCAACAGTGGCCTGTATTTGAACGCGCACTGGGCTATACCTGAGCTCGTGTTTACCGCCGACGCGCCAAATTTATTCTCCACTTCTTTCACTATCGAAACGAGTGTCAGGAACTAACGAATGTCAACCATAAATCAGATTAAGCAGTTAGCTGAAGCCGACACGCCGCTGTTGTTCTTTCAGTGCGTCCTTCCGTCGGGAAGTGCCCAGTATTGGAGTACCCATGCCCTCCCTTTTATGGGCAATCCCTACTTGGCGAGAGTACTGAAACATAATTTGTTTGACCTACAGCTATGCGCGGATGACTCTATGGATGGCTTGACGAAGCTGTCGTTAACCCTTGCAAACGCTGACTCAGCATTGTCGGAGTTGAACACTGCCATCGGATTCAAGGGCTCACAGTTGACGGCGTTTTTCGCATTTGCCGATTTGCCCGGTCAATCTCTTACGTCAGAAAGTATTGTTTTGTTTCGAGGTGTAGCGGGAGATCCTGATCAGATTGGAGAGGATTTTCTCTCGCTTAGCTTTACGAACAAACTTAGCCTGCAGCGCATACCCGTTCCGGATGTCCGTATACAACGTTCTTGCCCGTGGACTTTTCCTGCAACTCTGGGTCAGCGTCAGGAAGGGTTAACTGGCGGTAACTTAGGGAGGTTCTCACGCTTTTATCGATGTGGCTATTCTGCTGATGTCGCAGGAGGGGCGGGTAACCTCAACGGTAATCAGGCTTTCACAACATGCGATAAGTCCCGTGGCCAATGCCTCCAAAGAGGAATGTTCAATTCGGATGCTGCTGGCAATACGACGTCTCGGTATGGAGGCCTGGAATTCGTACCGTCTGCCATACAGGTTCGCGGATTTGGGGACAAGACTTCTCACCTTTCGGCGTTGGTAGATAACACAGCGAAGTACAACGATGCCGTTCCCATCGTCTATGGAACAGGTTGGCTCAAATCGCCTGTGATCTTTTCGCGAAACGACGGAAATCTGACTCATATGGAAACCCTGGTCGGGTTGGGTCCCATTAGTAGTATTCTCAAGGTCGTCGTCGCTGATATCGAGATTCCTCTGCCCACTCCTGGTCAAGACATGTCAGCCACCGGTTGGTATTCCGTCGTCAGCCTTGGTAGCCGCCAAGGTTCCTTCAATTCGGATTTCGTCGACTCTTCCGAAAATCCTCTCGGCGATCCCCACGGGAGCATCGCATCGTTATCGATTGTCGTGCCAAACCGAATTAGTACCGGCCAATCCTCTCCAAACGTACAGGTCCTCGTGCAGGGTGTTGTTGTCGATACATTCGGTACCGACGGTAGCCTGCAAGGCACTGCATTTTCAAACAATCCTGCCTGGGTGATTTTGGATGTCCTTCGCCGTTGTGGTTGGAGTTTGAACGATTTGAACCTGTCCACGTTTGCTGCTGCTGCGGAGTTCTGCAGCACCCTCATTCCCGTTACGGATCTCAACGGAAATCAATTGTTAGCGCCGAGATATAGCTGCAATCTCGTGCTTACAAAGCGGCAAAGTGCCGCCACCGTGATTCGAGGCATTCGTGTTGCCTCCAGCTTGATGCTGCGGTATGGGTTATCCGGGCTGTTGGAATTACTTCCTGAAACCACGCTTGCTCTGCAGCAGGGTGTGCTGCCAGACGGTAGCAATAGCGTCGAGCCTATTAACGGGGGGTGGCCGGCTTATGAATTTAGCGATGCTTCAGCTCCTTTCTCAGGCATAGCTCGTGATTCCAAAGGTAGATCTACGGTTGTTCTATCCTCTAACAGTGTTGCTGAAACCTCGAACTGTCTTAATGTGGAATTTCAGGATGAATTCAACGAATATCAGCAGGATAGCCTCTCTACAGTCAATTCAGACGACGTAGCTTTGATCGGTTATGAGATCAGCTGTCAGTCCACCGCTTTGGGAATTACCAACTATAGCCAGGCTACGCGAGTGTTGTTGCGTCAACTGGACAAGGCGACGAACGGAAATCTCTTCATAAATTTCATCACTAGTTTCCGCGCTCTGAAAGTTAGGCCGGGCGACATCATCGCCGTGACCTACCAGAAGGAGGGCCTAATTCGAACTCCTTTCCGAGTGGTGAAGCTTTCCCCCGCGATGAATTTCCAGTTTGTCACCGTCCAAGCCCAGATTCATAACGACGATTGGTATAGCGACAGTATTACCACTTTGTTGGCTGCTGGCCGTCAACCGGCAAGCCAGATAATGGTTCCTAAACCCCTAATCGGGCTGGTTCCTGTTCTCGATGCAAATGGTCAGACCAATCGCTTTGATTTCGAGATTAGTGAGCAGGTGCAGACACAGACAGATGGAGCTACGACGGATACTCTTTCTGTCGGATTTTCGGTTCCTTCCGCTCCAGCGATAGCTTCGTTGAATATTCCATTATTAAGTCTGTCACCCTCTTATTCGAGCTCTGGCGGTGCTTTGGAGAGTGGTAGCACTTACTACTACGCAATCAGCGCGGTTGATTCTGCGGGCAACGAAGGGGCGCTTTCGTTCACCGCCTCGGTCACCCTGCCGCCCGGACCAAAAACAAATACGGTGACCGTCAACCAGCTAAGCTTCCCCTCAAATAGCGCTTCCTTTCACGTCTATCGGGGCTTAAATCCGCAGGTGCTCTATCGAATCGCTTCAAATGTGCCTTTAGCGGGCACGTTCTCCGACAGTGGCTCGGCCATCATGCCCATTGGCCCGCCCGATGGCAGCTTCGACCACGCGAACTTCTATTACCGCTATGAATATGGTGGACCCTTTGAAACCACAGCTTCTTCAGCCACAACTATCACCTGTGCGGACATGGGCGCAACTGCTGGTGCGTATAACAACTTCTCAGTCCGAATTACGGCTGGCACAGGAATGGGTCAAGAAAGATCTATTTCATCCAATGACCAAACCACTTTGACAGTAATTCCAGGATGGTCGACGATTCCTGATTCCACAAGTATATTCGTCGTGGTAGAGCCCTCATGGATTTTTGCGGCGGCTTCCCATGTCAGTCCGGTTCGATTCGAGATTTCATTTTCCCGCGGAGAAGTGATTGAGATTTCGGGTCGGAGCGCGAACGTGGGTAATCAAGAGGCGAGCGTTGATCTTTGTCCGATCACCCGCTGGGCCCTGGGTGGCGGCAATGCGAATTTCGGGTTGGCTGGAGCGCCTGACTTCTCTTTGGCCGCACCGGGAGGCGGCAATTTGACGTTGTACGGTATCGGCTTTGCCGATCCCACGAATGCGGCTTCCGTCACTAGCGGAACTCTGCAATTGTTTCAGTGGAACGAATTGAATACGCCTAGTTCTTACGCACTTTCAACCGCTCTCGATTTAGCTTCGAACACGATTTTGCTGAACAGTACCGTGTCGTTGATTTTTGGCAGAGCGATCCAGATAGGATCNNCTTTTGCTGGACAGCACATCCATCATCGTGCCCTTTACGCCGAATTTCTTCGAGAATCAGGCGTCTGCCAACTACATGCACACGATTTCACTACCGGACGTGCGGATTCTAGCCGCTGAGTTTGTGGTTGCCAATGCTTTCGGTTCGAGTCAAGCTACCACTAAGTCTTACGCTTATGAAGCCAATATAGATCCTGATCAAACCCTACGAACTCTTTCCGGAGGCCAGTTCTCGCTCCAAGTGAACGGATATTTAGCCACTCAGCAGAACGCAGCGCCTCCGCTCTTTGTCGAGGCCAGTCATGCCGTGAGGGATATTCGTGCAACGGTAAGCATGGCGGCGAATGGCTTTGACATTTCTGTCCAAGTGCTTCAGAACGGTTTGGCCTACGGAAGTGCTTTGATCATTCCTTCGGGAACAACGACCTCAGCGGCACTCATAATGGGCGCAGCACTTCCGCCACTCGTCGAAGGCGCCCTCTTGACGATCAACGTTACTTTGAATACCGGAAGTGCGGTTGCGGCAAACGGGCCAAACCCTGGGCGAGATCTGACCGTAACCATAAGGCTGTGACACTATGTCTGAACAAATTGGAAAACTAACACCAGATCGCGACTTACAGGCGTACTTTCTCACGCCGTCTGCCATCGCCGCGTTGAGTTCGGCAAGCAGCAATGGGTTCTCACTTTCCGGAAAATGGCGGCAGCAATTTGACTGGGCCGTAGTGGAGTGGAATCGGGATAATGTATTTGAGCATCCGTCCTTGCGGAATCTGCCAGATGGGGATCTGAGTGGATTGACTCTCTCTTATCAGGAAGAGCGCCTCGGTTGCATTCCCTTTGCCTCAAGTCTTTATCCGGTCGTCGATTGGCATCGCGTACGTCTTTGGGTCGCCGAAGCCGATGGTAGTGAAACCGTCCATTATGTGACTCTCTACGATAAGGCCGTGCCTATCTCTGGTACAGTGCAGCCTGCGTCCGCGACTATGACAATCGTTGCGTCGCCTGGCGCGAACAGGGTTGGCTTAGCATTTTCGGAAGAGCACTATTACTTCCAAGGAATTGGCAACGAAACGCTATCTCAAGTAGCGGCAGGCATAGCTTCTGCCATCAACACTAACGGCAGCACACGCTTCACCGCANNGCAATTACTGGCAGCAACGGAAATCGAATGATGATGTATGGATTCGCCGAAAATAGTATTGCCGTTTGGCAAACTCCGAGTGCCGCATTTTCCGGCGGTGGTTTCCCCACTAAATACCAGGTGACACTCAACTTTGGAAATCTTATGGGCACAACTGATTTGGACAATACGCCGAAGCTTGTTCCCACAACCAATGTCAGAAAAGTTCGCTGGACTTGGGCGGCAGATCTGCAAAACGCGGAATATACCCAAACGGAATTTCAGGTGGCTGTTTCAAACTGGTCAGTTAGCGGAACAAATCGCCTCTACAGCTTTTCTGGTCCAGGCAGTCGAAGGATCGAAGACGATGATACGAACGCCGTTTATAAGGGGTCATGGCAACTTCAGACAGGCAATTACTCGGGCAGCAAAACGCATTTTACAAGTTCACCAGGAGATAGCTGTACGCTCGCTTATAGCGAAACCAGTCCCCACCAAATATATCTCGGCTTGCGTCGGACGGGTGGAGCGCCACTGATCAACATCACGGTCGACGGAGGGCCTGTTATGCAAACGATGCTAACGCTCGCCGGCGAAGATGTTCTGATCCGTTATCCACTTGGAACGTTCTCCGCCGGCTCCCACGCCGTGACGATCACGCACGCCGGTACTGACGCACAAACGCTCTATTTTGATTTCTTGGAGATCGCCTATCCACGCAGCACTCTTCCCGACTTTACGGCAAATAGCGAACTGGCATTGGCAACTGACTGGGATACCTATCACTCGCAATCGTTGCCCGCGGAGCGTACCGCCTGGTTGATCAACAAACTCGGATTTACAGGAAGAGTGAACCACTATGTCGGAGCCTTATGGTTTTACGAGATTGTACGCACCGGCACGCAGTACGCATCGCTGACGGTCGGGTTTGAGTTGGCGCAGCCAATCGCGAACAATGCTGTCGTCACCTTTGCTTTGGCAACCGACCAAACTTCTCTAACCGCAGGTCCGTATACCGAGATCAGCCACCTCGTTCTTCTTGATGACGACAGTTCTACCATGGCTCAGGCATTTGCTGGATTGATTAATGCCGGAAGCAATCTCGTCTGGGCTAGCGCCAATGGAAGTCAACTCATGTTAACGGCAAGAGCCATGGGCACAGCCGGCAATGGTATCGGTTTCAAACTCTTTTCTACAAACACCGCCTTTGTAGTGAGCCAGACTTCCACTGCACTTTCTGGTGGCGTTGACGGTGCTTCCTTTGGCTTGGCCGATGATGGGCCTGGAGGGCTGAATAATACCTTGACCGCGGCCACCGCTTACTGGCGTACCGATCTCACACAGCCACGTCTTAACCGAGCAGCGCGCGATTGGCACGCCGCATATTTTGCCGCGATCAAGAACTATGGTATGGATGCAGTGGCCGCATTCAGTACTGAGTTGATGAATGCCGATCCATCTTTGTCCGTTGGCATTGCGCAGCGCTACTTTGACGGAACTCCGGTGGTTCTCAATACTCCCTCCATTCAAACCAACTTTTCGCCCACCGCGCAAGCTTATTGGACGCAAGTCTATCTCGATGTGGCCGGCCTCCAGACCAGCGCGGGCCTTGTTCCGTACCTTCAGTCCGGTGAAGTCCAGTGGTGGTATTTCCCGTCCACCCAGGTCAGCATGCCTTTCTATGACACATACACCCAACAGCAATTCACTGCCAAATACGGCACGTCCATGCAGCAGATCGCCAGCAATTACTCAGATCCAAATGCCTACCCCAACGAAGTAGCATTTCTGCCCACTCTCATCGGGAGCTACACGGCCGCAATCCGTTGGGCTCTGCAGCAAGCCTATCCCGGCGCACGTTTTGAGGTGCTCTATCCGACCGACACCAACAACACTCCCTTAAACAGCCTGATCAACTTTCCATCTAGCGATTGGACTGTCGAAAATCTCACGTGCCTCAAGACGGAAAATTTTGGCTTTACCGGCGGCTATGATCTAGTGAACTGCACGCTTTCGATGAATACCAGTGCCGTCAAAGGCTTTCCGAATTCGCAGCGTGCCCATTTGGTCGGCGTGGGAGATGCCTGGAGTGCCTGGCTCAAAGAGGTGGACATTGCGCAATCGCAAGGGCTCGAATCGCTAGTGCTCTTTGCGCTTGATCAATACTGTCTCGTCGGCTATCCGCCGCCGCCGTTTGTTAAGTCTACCAACAGTTCTCGCCAAGGGTGACGCGCGACCTCGCTAATATGGTCGATTCATGATCTACATCATTACGCTCTCTGTCGTTGTTGTTTTATTGGTGAGCATTACCGTCTACAAGTTCACGCAGGTGAAGAACCAGACCGACTTCATGGTTGCTGGCCGCAAGCTGAGCTGGCCGGTTCTGGTTTTCACACTGTTGTCTTCGTGGATCGGCGCCGGCAGTTTGCTCGGTGGTTCGGAGAACGCATATAACCACGGATTAGCTGCGCTTTGGCAACCCGCCGGCGGGTGGCTCGGACTGATCCTGATAGCTGCCATCGCGGGACGCGCTCGCCATTTCGCGCAGTTTACCGTGCCCGACCTCTTGGAGGCGCGCTATAACTCAACGGCCCGCGTGTTGGCTACCATCGCCATCGTCATTTCATACGTAATCATCACGAGTTATCAGTTCATTGGTGGCGGGGACATTCTTCACTTGATCTTTCCCGATATCTCTCGCGAAACGGGCTTGTGGATTGTGGCTGGATTCGTCATCTTCTTTACCGCGATGGCCGGTATGGCATCCATCGCCTACCTTGATCTAGTCATTGGTTCCGTCGTAACTTGCACAGTCATCGTCGCCGTTCCCGTTTTGCTCCACAAAGCGGGTGGCTGGAGCGCCGTAACCGCAAGGCTTCCGGCCACGCATTTTCAAGTGCTCGGCGACTATGACTTCCCGGGCGCGTTGGGTTTGCTGCTGCCCACTACCTTGCTGCTTATCGGCAATCAGGGCATGTATCAAAAATTCTTTTCTGCCAAATCGGAGAGTGATGCGCGCAAATCGGTGATCGGTTGGATCGTCGGCACTGTCACGCTCGAAACTCTTCTCATTGTTCTCGCCGTTATTTCCAGTTCTCAGCTGCACACTGAGCATCCGCGCGAAATTCTGGCCCTTACCGCTAAACAAGGTTTGCCGCCACTCCTCGGCGCCATTCTGCTGGGAGGAATTTTCGCAAAGGTCATCTCCACAGCCAATAACTATCTGTTCTCGCCTTCCACCAACCTGATTCACGACGTATACCAACGTTTCATCAACAAGACTCCTTCGCCCGTTAGGATCATGGTCGTTTCGCGTCTTATCGTCATTCTCCTAGGCCTCTTCGCCGTCTTGCAAGCCTCCCAATTTCAATCGGTGTTGAAGGCATCACTCTACGCTTACACTGTCTACGGCGCCGCCGTGACTCCCTCGGTGATGGCCGTGTTCTTTTGGCGTCGCAGCAATACCGCAGGAGCCATCTCTTCCATCGTCCTTGGAACCTTTGTCACTGTGGTTTGGCAACTGCTTCAGAATTTCGGACCGCCGGCAATCCAAGCCGCCATCGGAAAATGGGACGCTGTCTATCCTGCTTTGATTGCTTCTGTGCTGAGCCTAATCCTAGTTAGTTTGTTCACGGCACCTCCCTCAACACAACAACTCGCCGCCTTCGAAAACAATTAAAATCCAATCAGATGAAAACCGCGCTTATCCAAGAGTCCCTACGTGCCGCAAATCTCGACGGCTGGCTTTTTTTCGACCACCATCGCCGCGATCCACTCGCCTACCGAATCCTTGGCCTTCCGCCCGACCTCACACCTTCGCGCCGCTGGTATTATTTTGTCCCTGCTGCCGGCGAACCTCGCAAATTGGTCCATCGCATCGAAAGCGGATCGCTCGACGCAGTTCCGGGGAACAAAGAGGTCTATTCCAGTTGGACCGATCAGCAGCAAAAGCTCCAAACGCTGCTCAATGGAGCCAAGCGCATTGCCATGCAATACTCGCCTAACTGCGCCATATCGTATGTTTCGCTGGTAGACGCAGGTACGATTGAACTGGTGCGAACGTCTGGTGTCGAAATCGTCACCTCCGCCGATCTTGTCCAAGAGTTCGAAGCCCGATGGACGCAAAAACAATTTCAGCTTCATGTCGAGGCCGGCAAGCTGGTCGACAAAGTTTTGCGGGAAGCGTTTGAGTTCGTGAAAGAGAAAGTGCGCTCCAAGCAAGCTATCAATGAGTATGAAGTTCAGCAACTCATTCGCCACAAGTTTTCTCAAAACGGTCTCTACACTGACCACGGCCCCATCGTAGCCGTCAATGCCAACGCGTCCGACCCGCACTACGAACCTTCCTCTGAGCGAGCCGCGCACATCCAGCCCGGCGACGTTTTGCTCATCGACCTTTGGGCCAAATTGACCGAGCCGGACGCCGTCTACTACGACATCACCTGGACCGGTTTTTGCGGCGACACGATTCCCGATACCGTCCAAAATGTCTTCGAGGTCGTCCGAGACGCGCGCAAACGCGGCTCGCAATTCGTTATTGATCGTGTCGCCCAACGCGCATCCATAGCTGGTTTCGAAGTTGATGATGCCGTTCGTGGCCATATAGAAGAAAAAGGCTTCGGGCAATATTTCTTCCACCGCACGGGACACAGCATTGGCACCGAAGTCCACGGCACCGGTGCCAACATGGATAACCTTGAATCTCATGACGAACGCCGCATCATCCCGGGTAGTTGTTTTTCTATAGAGCCTGGCGTCTATTTGCCCGAGTTCGGCATTCGCTCTGAGGTTAATGTGTACGTCGGGGACGGTGTGGCTCGGGTCACTGGCGAAGAACAGGAACAGATGATCCACCTGTGACCGGTGGTGCCTCACGGTTTTAGCTGAAATGAAACAGTGCTAAGTGCTTCTATATGAGCGCCTTGTGGAAGCATGAGCCACATCAATTATTTTGATTGGCGGTAACACTTCATTACGTTCTACGCTCAGTTATGGCGACACTGAGTCATATGGAACCACCACCTACCCTGGTTGGCCTTCTTCATAGGGTTAGCAATATTGTGAGTTCCGAGCTTTCGCTGGATGAGATGCTCGGCGAAATTGTTGGTTTGACCGTTCAGGTAACCAACTGCGATGCGTGTTTGGTTTACCTGATCGAACGCGAATCCAATGAGATTGTGTTGCGGGCTTCACAGGTGCCGCATCAAAGCGATCTTGGGAATATCAGATTGAAAGTCGGCGAAGGCGTTACCGGCTGGGTGGTGGAACATCACTCGGTGGTAGCCTTGGCTTCAAATGCTTCGGCAGATAGCCGCTTCAAGCGCTTCCAGGCCCTTGTGGAAGATACCTATGAGGCGTTCCTCTCGGTACCTTTGCTCAGTGGCGGAGAGGTCATCGGCGTTATCAACGTTCACCACCGCGAACCGCACCCGCACACGGCGGATGAAATCTCTTTGCTGACCTTCGTTGGCGAACAGATGGGCGGCGCCATCATGAAGAGCTATCTGGCGGAAGAGAACGCCCGGCTCATCGAAGAAACCGCGGAAATGCGCCGTCAGTTGGAAACACGCAAACTGGTAGAGCGCGCTAAAGGAATTTTGCAGCAGCGTCACACGCTGACCGAAGAGGAAGCTTACCTCCGTTTGCGCAATGAAAGTCGCCGTCTCCGGCGTCCCATGCGCGAACTGGCGGAAGCCATCATTCTTTCCGAAGATCTCAGCCGCAAAAGCGAACGAGTGCAGTAGTCATCTTTCTAAATCCTCCTAATTTTTTACGGGCCGGTTGAAATACCCCGGCTCGTTTTTTTTGCCCAGCTAAAATCAAAACTTGTCCGCTTCCTTCCAGCCTTTGTTTCGCCACCCGCATCTGCTCACGATTGCAGGAAACTTCTGGCGGCGCGAAATAGACTTGTTGCGCTTCCCCGCCAGACGTCTCGAATACGTCATTGATCCACGCACTACGGTCGTCGCGTTTGAACATCAGCCAGAAGGCAACCCGCGCGGGCAAATCGTATTTCTGCATGGCCTTGAAGGCTCTTCCGACGCTGGCTACATCGCCAGTTTCTCGCAACAGGCCTTGGAGCGTGGCTTTGGCGTCCACCGTCTCAACATGCGCACGTGTGGTGGCACGGAATCGCTGTCTGAAACCATGTATCACTCCGGCCTAACCGGTGACCCGCGCTTCGTATGCGAAAGCCTGGTTGCGCGCGGTTTAGGGCCTATTTTTCTGGCCGGATTCTCTCTCGGCGCCAACGTGGCCTTGAAATTAGCGGGCGAACTCGGCGAGTATCGCTTGCTTGCGGGCGTCTGTGCGGTTTCTGCGCCTATCGACTTAGCCGCCTGCGTTCGCGTGATTGACGGCCCCGGCAACATCATTTACGCTCGCCGCTTCTTAAGCCGACTGCGGGACAGGGTTCGTCGTAAGAGCGTTCTGTCGCCGCAACTCTATTCCACTAAAGGCCTCGAAACCGTCAACTCGATTTGGGCGTTTGACGACCAATACACGGCGCCGCTCTTTGGATTTGGGACTGCTGCAAATTACTACGCGACGCAATCGTCCGGCAATTTTCTGAATGACATCAGAATTCCTACGTTCGTTGTGACCGCGCAGGACGACCCGCTGGTGCCGTTTGAGGTCTTCGATCATCCCGCGTTTAAGCAGAACCCGGCAATTAGTTTACTGGCGCCCCAGTACGGAGGTCACCTTGGTTTCCTTTCCCGACGCCGTCCCCGCTTCTGGTTAGACGGAGTTTGCCTCGATTGGATTGAAGCCAGACTTAACTCGGCCGTCTCCTAGCGGCGGCTTTGGCAAGCTTTTTCTTGCGCACCAAAGCCATCATATAGTTTTGGTAAGCCTCGTCTAACACCTGCACCACGTGGAGCACGCGTTGATTCTTGCCGTACATTCTGACGCCGGCTTGCAGCTGCAGCATGCATCCTGGATTGGCGGTCGCAATGATCTCCGCTTCCGTACCTTTGACTAGTTCCATTTTGTGGCGCAAGATCTGCATCGACATGTCGTTTTCCATAACGTTGTATATGCCGGCGCTGCCACAGCAGATGTCCGCCTGTGGGAGTTCGCGGTACTCCACTCCCGGAATCGATTGCAGAAGTTTCCGCGGAGCGTCCTTTATTCGCTGTCCATGCGCCAAGTGGCACGAATCTTGATACGTTACGATGGCTTCCAAACTGCCCATCTGATCATTGAGTTCCAAGGACGCCAAAAACTCCGTCACATCCTGGACTTTTTCTGAGAAGCGTTCGGCCGCATCAGCGTAATCATAATCGGCTCCCAGCAGATGGCCGTATTCCTTCAGTGTTGAGCCGCAGCCGGCGGCATTCGTCACAATTGCATCGAACTCTTCGGGTATAAACGCGTCCACGTTATTCCGCGCTAAAGCCATGGCATGGTCGGCCATGCCCGTGTGCAAATGCAAGGCTCCACAGCAGCCTTGTGCCGGCGGAATCACCACTTCGCAGCCGTTGCGTTGTAGAACGCGGACGGTAGCTTCGTTCAAACGAGCAAAAGTCACATTGGCGATACACCCGGCCACAAACGCCACGCGGAAACGGCGTTCGCCTAGAGCCGGAAAGGTCTTGCCAATCTTCGAGTAGAAGAACGGAATCTCGGCTTTTGGCGTCAGCACTTCCAGCTTTGCGAGCTTTGTGCCGAATATTTTGACTGCGCCCGTGATCCGCGCCAGTTTCTGCAAGCCCGACATTTGATAGAAGTACAAAGCAGCACCCGCCACCTGGAGCGCGGGTCGGGACGGCAGAAGTTTATCGAAAAACCAGCGTTGATAGCGTGCCACCTTCTTCGATGGCTTGCGATACGGCAAAATCTCTTCGCGTGCAGCCTCAATCAGGCGGCCATACGGTACGCCCGAAGGGCACGCCGTTTCGCAGGCGCGGCAACCGAGGCACAAATCGATATGCCGCATATACGCTTCGTTAATTGGCGCACCCATGGCAACTTGGTTCATCTGGTAGATGCGGCCGCGCGGTGAATCCATTTCCAGACCTAACTCTCGATAGGTCGGGCAGGCGTTCAGGCATAAGCCACAGTGCACGCACTTGTCCAGGTCAGCACGTTGCGGGCCTCGGCCGTCTTGTTCTTCGGCTAAGGCCGACAGTACTTTAAATTCGTCCATACAGGCGCGATCGGTTCAACAGCAAGTTCGGATCAAACATGCTCTTCACCTTTTTCATCATTGCAAACCCTTCGGCAGACTCTTTGGAACTGCCCAATAACCACAGCTCTTTAGCGGCTCGCGTTTCGGGCGGAGCAAATTCCACCACGGCACTCCAAGAGTTGTCCGCCGCGGCTTGCCATAGCGCGGCCACACCCTGCCAGGAACTCAGATAAACATAGGAAACACCGGAGGCCGCTCGGCAAATACAAGCGCCGGAAACGAGCTTCAAGAGCGTGGCCAAATCGCTCATCTTGGTGGAAATGCGCAGCACCACGCCATTGGGCTGCCGGCGCAGAAAATCGCCGGCGAATTCGCGAATCTGCGTCCAGAAGATTGTGTCCTCCGCGCCGGTCATGCGTGTGGAACCCTGCAATTCGCGCTCGTAACGGGCCAGCACTTTAGGGCTGCCGCCTGCTCGCAGCGCCAAAACGTGACCCCTTAAGCCCAAACGGGTTGCCGCCGGTGGAGAGATTATGTCCAGCGCTATGGGCCGCAGCACGCTGTACAAAATCGAATTGCGCTTCTCTAGCAACTCATTCAGATCGTTGAAGGAAAAGACGAACGTATGCGTTTGTTCGGGCATTGGGTGCAGCCGGAAGTTAACACTGGTAATCACGGCCAGCGTGCCGAAGCTGCCAATCATCAACTTGCCGATATCCAGGCCAGCGACATTCTTCACCACCATGCCGCCAGTGCTAACTTGTTTGCCGGCCAACGTGGCAAACTTCATGCCGATGACTTGATCACGCGCAGTGCCGTAACTTCGACGCATCGGTCCACTGGAGTTGGTGGCGATGACTCCACCCACTGTGGCCTTCGCGAAAAACGGCGGGTCGAGCGCCACCATCTGGCGGTTCTTCGCTAACAGCGCTTGCAGGTCCGCAAACGGCATACCGGCCTCTACGCTCACGGTTAAGTCATTGGGCTCATACTTCAGCACGCGCCGCAAACCACCCGTATTGATTTTGGTGTCCGTTGGCGGCGTTGGGCCGCCCATGAGCCGCTTTGAATTATTGCCGGTAATCTCAATCGTCTTCTGTTCGGCAGAAGCTTCTTTGAGCACCGTTGTAAGATCCCTCACCGACGAGGGGATAACTGATTGCATTAGATCCTATTGTCTAGACTAACTGTTCATTGAAAGCGGACTCGCCCGTTAGCAGATGCTAAGCTGTCCACAGCTTCCAGTATGCGCTGGAGCCCAATCTAAGCCCAACCGGGCGAATCATTATTATGGACTTCGAATACTCAGCCGAGCAACTTCAACTCCGTAAATCCATTCGCGATTTCGCCATGGCCGAGCTCGCGCCGCACGTCATGGAGTGGGATGAGAACCAAATTTTCCCGCTCGAAGCAATTAAGAAAGCCGGCCAACTCGGCCTGATGGGCGCCATTTTCCCAGAGGAGCTAGGTGGCGCAGGGCTTGGCTATATTGAGTATTCCATCATCATCGAAGAACTGGCGCGGGTGGACGCGAGCGTAGCGCTGATTGTTGCGGCGCACAACTCTTTGTGTACGAACCACATCTTCCTGGCCGGCAACGAAGAGCAGAGGAAGAGATACATTCCCAAGCTAGCGACCGGCGAATGGATCGGCTGCTGGTCTTTGACGGAAGCGGAAGCTGGTTCCGATGCGGCTGGTACGCGGTCCACCGCGACGCTGAAGGACGGTGAATGGACGTTGAACGGCGGCAAGACGTTCACCACCAACGCGCACTACGCGGACGTTTGTGTGGCCATGGCGGTGACCGACCGCGCTGCCTCCCAACACGGCATCAGCGCCTTTGTTTTAGAAAAGGGCATGGCGGGCTTCAAGGTTGGCAAGAAAGAAAATAAGCTTGGCATGCGCGCTAGCGCGACGGGCGAAGTTCTCTTTACCGATTGCAAACTGCCCCAAACTCATTTGCTGGGTAAGCAGGGTGAAGGGTTTGTCGACAGCCTGCGCATCCTGGACGGTGGCCGCATCTCCATTGCGGCGCTTTCGCTTGGCATCGCGCAGGGTGCATTTGAGGCGGCGCTGAAATATTCTAAGCACCGCAAACAGTTCGGGCGTTCGATTTCCGAGTTCCAGGCGATTCAAGACAAACTGGCCAATATGGCGACCGACATTGAAGCAGCGCGCTGGCTCATCTATGCAGCGGGAGCGCGCAAGGATGCGGGCAAACGCGTCACCAGGGAATCAGCGATGGCCAAGTTATTCGCTTCTGAGATGGCCGTGAAGGCGGCGGATCAGGCATTGCAGATTCATGGCGGCTACGGCTTTATCAAAGATTACCCGGTGGAGAAGTTTTACCGCGATGTGAAACTCTGCACGATTGGCGAAGGCACAAGCGAGATTCAGAGGCTTGTCATTGCGCGGCAGTTGTTGAAGGAATAACGTTTTTCGAGCTAGCGAAAAATCGACGCAACATCGAGCTGAGAGTTGAATAGCGGTAGCGGGATCTGGTCACCGATGGCATAAAGGATTGGATTCGCTTCTTTTTGGGCTACAAGTACCGTCTTGCGCTTAGGATCAACGACCCAGAATTTCTGCGCTCCTGTGGACAGATAGAGCGCAGCCTTCTCGCGCATTTCGGACTTCGTGTTCGAGCGGGAGAGGACTTCGATGACGAACTCCGGCGACCCCTGCAAATTGTCTTCCGGGTCTGCGGTATCCCATCTGGATTGCGACACGAAGGCGACATCGGCCCCGCGCAAATCGTATTCGGGTAGCGCACGGAAGGGTACTTCCGAGGCAACAATGCCCTTCGCTTCGGCTTTCGGACCTAACAGTTCCACCAGCCGATACTGAATCCTGCTATGCCTCATCTTGGGCCGAGTCAAAGTAACCACCTGCCCCCAGTGCAGTTCTTGGATCACATCTTCGCGAGCCGGCAATTGGCGATACTGCTCTACCGTGAGCAGCAGCGGTTCAGCAGCAGTGGCCATGGATTCAATTATCGCTTGCTTTCAGGCGCGGCGAGTTGAAAAAACGAACCCAAGGACGGATGCGGGAAGCCCGGAGCAGAGGGAAAAATTGAGGGAAGAGAGGGCGAAAGGGGGGGTAATTTTTGGAGTCTAT
>PMQB01000022.1 GCA_003169195.1 Bryobacterales bacterium | reverse complement strand
TTTTAATTGTCGCCAATCAATCTAGTGACGTTCGAGTCAAAAGCGTTTCAGCAAGATGCCAAATTCTTTGAGCCTGGAATGCTGGTACTTTGGAGTTAATGTTGACGACGACTGCAATGAAGCGTATTGCGCCGCCAAAGCGGCTTATTTTTGGCCCCGGACCGTCGATGGTCGATCCGCGCGCCTACGAAGCGATGGGCCAACCGGTCACCGGTATTCGCGACCCCTATTTTCTATCCATAATGGCCGAAATCCAGGCCGGTCTACGTGAGGTGCTGGGCACCAAAAATAGCAAAACATTTCCGATTCCAAGTAGCGGATCTGGAGGAATGGAAGCCGCAATCGGCAATTTTGTGAGGGAGGGCTCCAAATTTGCCGTTTTCACCGCTGGCCACTTTGCCGAACGAATGGCCACCATGGGCCAACGGCACAGAGCGCAGGTTGTGCGCTGTAACAAAGAATGGGGTGAAGTGTTCAGCCGGGAAGAAGCGTCGGCGTTCATAGAAAGAGAGAAGCCCGATGTTGTCGCCTTTGTACAAGCCGAGACGTCTACCGGTGCATATCAATCGGGCCGTGCCATAACCGCCGCTGCCCACGAGGCCGGTGCATTGGTGATTGCGGATTGCGTCACCTCTATGGGCGCGATGCCAGTGGAAATGGATTCCGTTGGCATTGATATTGCCTATAGCTGCTCGCAAAAAGGCTTGAGTTGTCCCGCCGGACTTTCTCCTATTTCCATCTCGCCGCGCGCCTGGGAATGGCTAGAGAGGCGGCAAGATGAACCGTTCACTTGGTATTTTGATTTGCGTTTGATCGCAAAATATTTCGAAGAGCCGCACGTCTATCACCACACACCATCGCCGCCGCTTTATTACGCAATGCATCAGGGCTTGGCCGTTATTGAAGAAGAAGGGCTAAGCAACCGCTGGGAGCGCCACAAGACCGTAGGCCAGAAACTCGTCACGGAACTGGTGAAGCTCGGTTTTGAACCGTTGGTGAAAAAATCGGGCGACCGTATTTGGCATCTCACGGTAGTCTTGCCGCCCGCTCACGTCGACGAGGCCAAACTCCGCGATCGCCTCATGAACAAGTACGGCATTGAGATCGCCGGCGGCTTAGGCAAACTGGCAGGCAAGATTCTCCGTATCGGCACCATGGGTCCGTTGTCAACCGAAGACCAGGCGGCGTTCCTTTTGGACGCCATCGCCACTGCTATCTAACAATGCAAATCATCAATCTAGGTCCTCGCGAGTTGCAACTGCTCGAAAGCGACATAACTAAGACCGCTGTCGACGTAATTGTAAACGCCGCTAACTCTCATCTGGGAGGTGGCGGTGGTGTTGACGGCGCCATCCACCGCGCGGGCGGTCCCGAAATCATGCACGAGCTAGACACCATCCGCCAGCGCATTGGCCGATGTCCAGCCGGCAGCGCTGTTGTGACAGGGGCTGGCAAGCTTCCGGCACAATTCGTATTCCACGCCGTGGGTCCCATTTACCGCGACGGACAATCCGGCGAAGCCGCGCAGCTCTCATCCTGCTACCGTACTTGCCTGGACATGGCGGCCGACCGCCGTTTGGCTTCCATCAGCTTTCCCTCCATCAGCACAGGCGCTTATCGCTTCCCGTTTGAAGAGGCAACTCGCATCGCACTCGAAACCGTCAGCCAGTGGCTCACTCTGCACAACGGCACGGTCCATACGGTGAAGCTGGTACAGTTTGACGCCAGCGACCACCGCGTTTACTGTAATCTCGCTTACAAAATGCAATTCTCCATGGCCAGCAAGGCTTCCAGCTAGAATGTAGGTGCAAGGATGCAAGTTCTCGAAGCCGGAAAAAACAAATATTTGCTGTTGGAACTCGACCCTGAATCCATCGGCACCATCGCGCGCCAAGCGGGCTTTGATTTTAAGATTGATGACCGAGGACGGTCTTTATCAGTTGAACTCTCCGCGACCGATCGGCAAGCCCCTCTGCTTTTATTCGACGCCGCAGACCCCGGCAACCTGGGCTGGTTTTCGCGCTGCCAGTTCTATGTCGATGGCAAGTCGGGCAGTGTTCTGCAAACTCCGCTCTGGCTGGCCAATCAACGCGACCGCTCTGGCCGCATGTTGACCCACGCTGTACGGGTGCAGATTGCCAAAGAATTGCCAGGCACTTTTCGTATGCCCGGCAAACAACCCGTTTCCGAACAAGTGGTGTATGCGGTTTTCTTCAACTTGCTGAATGCTCTGATGAACACCGGTGTTGGCGTCTGCGGCGGCCCCACAGTGAAGCCGCTGGCTGGCCGCACTGAGACGGTCGGCCCTAAGAACTAACCCCTACAACTCCGCCGCTACCGCTACAGCGGGCTTTGTCTTGCTACCAGGCGGACGGCCGCGCCGTTTTGGTTCGGCGGTGTGCCCATTGCCGTTCAAATCATCCAATCCTTCTTCCAGGATCAGCGAGGCATTGGCGGGATCTTTCAACCAAGCTGGCGGACGGCCGCGGCGCCTGCCACGACCTCTGGCTAGCCGTTCCAACGTCAGAATTGCTTCTTCGATTTGTTCACGCTCCAGCCGTAGCTCCGCGAGCATTTTATCCACGTCCAAAATTCTGACCTCCCAGAAACCCGATTTGACTACTCATAGCGAGCGTTTGAGCAAGAAGAATCAAGTTCTGCTCAAGCACATGATTTAGACGAAGTTTACAGTTTGTAAGGGATGAATTTCAAGGTAAGTATAGTTTTAAAAAACTATATTAGTCCTAGAACTAAAGGACGAATTGCAGGCTTTTCCGGTAATTAGACTTTTTGGAAACGGCGTTTCCAATAGTAATACAACGGAACGCCTAAAGCCATTAGAACCAGCCCCATAAGAGACTCGCGAGGCCTATTTAGCAGGGTATTAAAGAGCAAAAAAGCGGCCGCTGCGACGAAGAGTACTGGCACGACTGGGTACCCCAGAGTACGGTACGGACGAACTAAGTTCGGCTGCTTTCTGCGTAATACAAATACCGAAACTGCGGTCATTAGGTATAAAATCCAACTGCCAAATATCACGAAATTGTAAAGATCGTCAAACCATCCGCTGAGCACAACTACCGACGACCAGAGACAAAGCATGATCACGGAGTTGCCGGGAGTAAAGTATTTCGGATGAACTTTAGCGGCTGCCTTGAAGAACAGTCCGTCGCGCGCCATAGCGTAAGGAACGCGCGAGCCGGACAGAATAGATCCGTTTAAAGCAGCGAAAATCGAGATGAGTACCGCAACCGAAACGGCGGCGGCGGCGGTATGACCGTACAAGTGCGACATCATGTTGGCGGCCAAGCGTTCCGATCCGGCAACCTCGGCGGGCGTCAGCACATAGAAATAGGCGACGTTAATAAGCAGGTAGATGGCAATTACCGCCAAGGTTCCCATGATCAGCGCACGCGGCAGATTCCGCCCGGGCTCTCTGATTTCAGAGGAAACCATGCTCACGTTATTCCAGCCATCGTAAGCCCACAGCGCGCTC
>PMQB01000490.1 GCA_003169195.1 Bryobacterales bacterium | reverse complement strand
CATTGGTCGAACACGTACATGGCGGCATATTCTGCCAAGTTGCCAACCTTCGGAAGTAGCTTATCGGGCAAGAAATCAAAGACGGCTGTCTTCTCGGGATCTACAGGACATTGAGAGCCCAAGTGTAGGACTCCCTGCGGCAGAGTGCGCTTGGTTCCTCCCAAAAAGTATACTTCGTCGCGGTTCTGGAATGCTGACGGAAGTTCGAGAACGCGCAGAGTCGGTGTTGAGATGCGCATCGCGCTCAGTAGGCGGGAGACGATCCACTCGTTAATGAGGGTTCGGCTTCCCTGGGGACTGCCCAGAAACTTGGCTATGTAGCTGTTGCCATCGCCACACTGCACCAGTTGTGCCTGAGACCCACCAGACATCCGTCGAATGATTCGCGTGATTCTAACGTAAGGTCGATCAACGGAAAGTTGTTCCGTCGGCGCCAAACCAGCACTCAACGGTGTTTTCCAAACTGAACCATTACCATTGCTGACCAATCGTAGACTCCCCAGCCGAAAGTTTGACTAATATATAGTGGGGTTGGTAACTTTTACCTATCAAACTGATTTGTCAACATTGGATTGTCACGAGCCAGGATTGCACCGAGAGAATTAGGCCTGGGCTGAGAAAGCATCGACACCGGGCGATAACAGTTCGATATGTTCGTGATACAGCTGTTCAAGCGTTTCTGTTAGACTCGTAGTCTTGAGATCGACAGCCTCGCGCGGGGAGAGCTGCACGATATGAGAGCCCGTCTCCTCTAGCCATGCAATAACCTGCTCGCCGCCTTTCTCTTGGGCCATCTGGTTAAGATCCAGCGCCAATTCTTTCCAGAACGACGATACTGCCTCGTCCTCAATTTCAAAGTCCGTTTTTAACTTGATAGCCAAATGATCCGTGCGAGGATCAAGCAGCAAAATACCAGCCGGTTCCGGCATCTTGCCGGGTAAACAGAGAAGCGCCATTGTCCACTCCGCTGTGCTGATGCTTGGTCTTTCTTGGGATTGAGAGCGGTCAGGTCTTTGGGGAGCAGTCACATCCAATAGAATGACAAATATATCCGGCGACTTATCGTCGGGGGCGAAAATCGATACTTTCCCGGAAACATCACTGGGCTCGCCGTTTTTCGGTACGAGTTTACTACTGCGCGGAATCCGCGCGACTGTTCCAGTGGAGATCACTTGTTGGAGAAGAGAGGGCCACAGCTCTCCGCCCTTGTTGTCACGGATGCGAGCAATCTCAGTGAGCTTCCTGCCGGAGGTTTCTCCGCGATTCCAGCCAGTAGACTGCTCGGCGGAGCGATTTAGGAACAAAACTTCACCCTCTACATTGGCAACTATCACAGCATCACGCGCGAGATGATTCGACTGTTAGCACAGATGCCTGTGCATGGGCATGCGGCGTTTCGTCAGGCGGTGGAAACGGCCTTGCAGTGTGGAGCGAGCGATGCGGCGAGCGTGCTGCACTTGCTGAAACCGTAAGCACGCGCCGCGCACCAAGCCGCGCCGCTGGTGAGCTCTGGTGCGAGCCACTACGACCGCCCGCTGCCGGAGTTATCCATCTACGATCAGTTACTCGTCGCGGCTGGGAAAGCGGAGGTGCGCGCATGAAGAACGCCTCCGTTCCCGTCCAATACGAAGTCATTCAGCAATACTGCAAGCGGCTGTGCGTGCCCACCGTCGCGGCGCAGTTTCGGAGATTAGCCGAAAGCGCGTTCGCTCAGCAGCAATCGCATCTGGACTATTTGGAAGCGCTGTTGGCGGCGGAGGTGGAAGAGCGCGAACAGAACGCCATTCAACGGCGGCTCAAGGAAGCGCATTTGCCGAAGGTCAAGACGCTCGACGAATTCCGCTTCAGGGAGGCTCCGCACATCTCCGCGGCGAAGCTGAAAGAACTCAGCGAAGGCGCCTATATCAGCCGCGCTGAACCCGTTCTCTTTATCGGCGATAGCGGCACGGGGAAGACGCACCTGTTGACGGCGTTGTGCGTGGCGGCTTGCCGACAAAAGCATCGCGTGCGCTTTGCCACCGCCACCGGTCTGATCAACGAACTGGTGGAGGCCCAACATCAGCAAGCGTTGGGGCGCGCCTTGCGGCGCTGGTCGCGCTATGATTTGTTGGCGATCGACGAAGTGGGTTACGTGCCCATGGCTGAAGTGGGCGCGGAATATCTATTTCAGGTGATAGCCGACCGCGCCGAAAAAGCGGCGGTGATTTTAACGACTAACTTGCCTTTTTCCGAATGGACCAAGGTCATTCCCAACGCACGACTCTGCAAGGCGCTGGTGGATCGGATCGCCGACCAGGCGCACATCATCGATACCGGCAAGGACAGTTATCGATTCAAACGTACCCAGCAAAAACAAAAAAACGGCGGCTAGCGAAAAGCAGCTGTGCAAATGACGGGTCTTTGGAAAGAGTGGAAAAGCAAACCCAGCTTTCCCACTCTTCCCACCGCCCCTTGGAAATCGCGCACAACCCCGCGCGATTCCCACATTCACACAGCTGCAGCTTCGCGGCCCTGGAAAAGTGGAAAACCAAAACCAAGTTTTCCACTTTCCCACCGCCGCTCGCGATCATGATCCCGGTTTCCCTTCTTTCAAACTCACGGCTCGCTTCGCTTGCCTCACTACTGCGCTACACTCCCTTTCAGGTGGGCCAAATTAGTTGGCCAAAGTGGGCCAGAGCGCGTGGCCAAACGAAGCTGAGTTTGGAGACAAGCGGTATACTGAACTGAAGCGACGATTTCGACCCGGCTTGCCTTCTTTTGCCGAGAGAGTTTCATCAATCCCCTTTTTTCCACGTCGTTTGCTTTTGTGGTGTCGAGTCTTTGTAGGAATTGAGTTCTGGCACCGTCGGACCCGCCGGAATAGTCGAATCACAGTTTCTTCTTATGTTCTTGGGTTGGAAAGATACTGAATGACACCAGAGGAGTACGGGTTGGCAAGCCGGTTGGCACTTGAGGCCGTTAAAAATGCCGCTGGCGGATCGTGCGGCATACCTGAACGAGAACTGTCCGCAAGTTCTCAGATCTTTCGTAGAGAGTCTTGTTTCAGCGCATAAATTACAGATGGTGTCCTTACTGAATTGCACAATGATGTCCAAGATTGGATTGCGCGAAAACTTAGGGTTTATCAAGTTCTCCCAGAAATCGACCGTGGGGGCATGGGCACGGTCTACCTAGCCCAGCGAACCGAAGACTATTCGCAGTTGGTCGCCATCAAAGTGATCCATTCGACATCTCGGCCCGACGGTTTTGAGCGTTTCCTGTACGAGAGGCAAACTATGGCACGGCTGGAACATCCCAACATTGCCCGCCTTCTCGATAGAGGGATACCGATACCGCTGCGGAGACTTTGGAAGTATGTGGGGGTGACCCACGCTGGAAAATAAACCGGCGGTGCACTCGGTTCTATCGGGCGCGTTCGCAAAAGTACAAAGAAATCGGAGGTATCTCTATGGTTGATTTCATCCTGGTCATCTTGTCGCTTATTGCGAAATTTGATCCACCTGTACCACGAGTTCCCTAAAACTAGTGGCGATCGATGGGGCGGCGTTTGAATAGCCGTAACGTACCCTTCTCGGAGGAGCGTTCCGGGGGGGATAGTCGCGATACGGGCAAGGCTCCAGCCCTTTTTCGCACAGATATTCGCCTTGTGTTTGCCTATGCTGGGTTTCGTGTCTTGGGGCTTCAGGACAGCGAGAACAAACCATCGCCGCCAGATCGATACGTTGCCACCGTCGCGATTCCTGCGTTGATCATTGCGGCAGTAAGATTAAGATTGTGAAGTCGAAAAAGACCAGAGCGAAGGATCTGTTAGCGGTCTGATTGATGAGAAAGTCCAACTAACAGACGGGAGAATGGGTTACAAAGAAATAAAAGACAAACCATAGTGAGGTGACTGTAGCCGACTATAGCCCCTCTGCGCGTGTTTCAGTCGGTCTTGGGGTGAAATGGATGATATAGCTCCGGCCTTGGGTGTTACCAGTACCGATAGATTCGGACCCCAGTACCAATGGATCTACCCCAGTACCCTAATATGAGTCAAACGATGATGTACTTGTGTCATGATGCGACTCACAATTACAGCGCTACTATTGTCGGCAGTGGCGCTCGCCCTGCATGCTTCAACAATCACTTCCGGTGAAATTGATACCGAATACAGTCAGTCTAATGGCGCTGACCAATTTAATTTCGGTTGGACTTCAGACGCGGGGTATTCGATTAGCGGGCAATCGGGGTGCTGTGCAAACATTTCCTGGCCTAACTTTCCGGCCCCTCCCCTTGGTGCGACAGTATCCATTGATTGGAGTCTTGATTTCCTTAATCCTGTGGGGTCGGTGACATTTACGGACGGCGTCTCATATCCTTCGGTCTATTTCGGCGCACCATCCTTGCGCTTTAATATCCAACCATTCATAGTCACCGGGGTGGGAATGTACTTTGTCCCGTTTACACTAACAGCGCCTGGCACGCTCTCGGCTTATGTCGTCGGCACAAATTATCCTCCGGTACTAAACGACCAAGGCGGCGTAAATGGGAGTGGCTATGTAACCTTTTCATTGGTTCAATCACCACTATTTGGCATCCCTTCTCAAGACTTTTTTCTTGCTGGGGGTGAGGTGTCTTTTGTATTCACAGACCCTATCGCTAGCGCCCCTGAGCCATCCGCTTGGTTGACCATAACGTTGGGTTTTCTAGTGCTAGCGTTGGGGATGAAACGACCGCTAAAGATCTTCGGCTTCGTTTATGCTACAGACTTTCATCGACCCAGCGCTTTTCAAAGCCGTGCCCATCGCACGGCCGACTGGCAGTAGCTCGGAACCATCACGGGCCGTGGTCTGCGCCCACGAAGAAACGCACCCAGCCGGTGAAAGTTGTTCGGTCTGCCGTTGACGCCGCACTTTCGCGAGCTACTTAGTCAGTTATGAAGAAGAACACAGCACGGCGGAAGATCGAAGTGAATCTGGAGGAACTAGACGGGATTATCGATCACGGCACCTTTGCGCCGCTGAGTGAGTCAGATGGCAAGAGGATCAAAGCGGCACGCCGCTACCTTTGCGGGCGCAACCAGAGTCACCATCCCGCGTGCCACGCTCCAGTCCAGTAACGCTTGTCCGGAATGCGGCGAGGTTCTTCGCGCACACCGTTGATGAAAAGTCCGCCGGCAAAAGGAACTGGCCACGTTGGGACGCATTGTGGGTCAAGCGCCTCAGAAGGCGACGAGCTTTGAAATGGAGTGTCTCCGCTGCAACGCCAGTAGACGGATCTTCACCGCCCAGAAACCGACACGGCGGGTCCCGATAAGTACGATGCGACGGCGGTGGCGATGATCCCACTTTTGACGTATGGAACGGCTATGCCCTTTAACTTGCTGTTGACGCTACCAGCCTTCCCTTTTCGATCAAGCGCAGTCTCGCCGAAGGGACACGCGTCACGTTTCGGGCCACCTAGGTCATCCACATGCCATTGGCAACGGAGGTGATGCCGGCGATCTCCATTTTGCGCATGGATAATTGGATAAAGAACAACGCCATGAAGCGCTGCAAGCCTCTATGCGTCCATACTTCCACCGTGAAGAAGTCCGCGGCGACCACGCCTCCCAATGCTGGGTCAGGAACTCTTTCAAGGTTGTTTCTTCATTCGTTCGAGGGCAGGCTCAATGCAGTGCGTTTTCAGGATCGCTGCGATCGTACTGCGCCCGAGCTGGTGTTTCAGATTCGAGAGTGCCCCTTCGATGCGGCTGTAACCCCATCGCGATTTCCGTTACCAGGCGCACCACCAAAGCTTCGATCTCAGTCACGGTGCGGGTCGTCCGGGCGAGCGCCAGCCACTGCCATTTTAGTTTTGAGCGATCAATTTGAGATGCCAAGCCAATAGCTCTCCCACGTCACGATAGAAAGTTCCTGTCTCAGCCGCTGTCCCAGTGCCTTGGCCCTAACGGAAAATAGGCGCCTCTGATCATCGTTGAATCGAACTCGCTGGCCGCCCAACTGCTCCCGTAGCACTCGGCTTTCCTCGCGCAAATATTCGATGAGTTGGTACTGGCGACGATTCATCCAACCGGCGAGCGCGATCAGTGCGAAATGGAACGGATTGAAGGCTTTATTCATGTCGTTCCGTCATTATCGCCAGCTCGATTCTGCGCTGACCAATTGACCTGACTTCAACCAGATCCAGTTTCCCGACAATACGGCGTCACCGGCAACGTAACCGGTGGCTTAATCGGGGTACTAGCTCGTTCTGATAAACCGCTTCAATACCGAAGTGTTTCGCAAACGTAACTTCGACGCTCTCAACCAGATTTACATTCAACAGCGACGATCCTTCACCCGGCGGACCGACGCATTGGACGATTACATCATTCGACCAGGACTCTTTGATCACTTGGCGGCCCGAAATCATCCGCCGTGCTTTCATTGGTCGATGTCACTCCCTCTGGAGACAGCGTTGTCGAGATTGGGCGCGCCGCACTAACCTTTCAATCAGAAAGTAGTGCCAAAGCAGAGATCGAAGTGAAATACGTTGTCTTTTGGTGAGAGGACGACAATCGCTGGAAGTGGCAGATCGACATATGGAACCAGAACTCGTGAAAGTATTTCTTGGGGCGGTAAACGGAATTGTGCACCATCGGCGGCTAACAAATCGCAAAGAATCAAGTTAAGTTGAACAACTAGCCTAATCCAACAACTCAAACATATCAGAGAATTCCGCCTGAGTCGCCCACCTTTCTTTAGAGAATCTTGTTACGGGCCTCAGGCGAGTGCTCAGAGACCGGCTGATTTCTCAAGGAAGGAAAATCGTCTTTATGGGTTCAATGGGTACCTCCCCAAAGCTGAGCGGGTATGCGGAAGCACAAAAGCAACTCAACACAGTAGCCAATCCAGAAACTCCAGCAGCCCAAGAAACGGCACAGGCGGCTTTGACCCCTAACGGTGCCTTCATCCAAGTGGATCGCGCGGAACAATTGCTTGCCCAACTCGAAGCAAAGTCACTGGCCCTAGTCCCTTACGGCCATTGGAATCCCCCGCAGGCTCAAGCAAAGAGATCTAATAACTGGGTTATCGCCGCAGTCCTCGGCTGCATTTGGCTCTCAAGCCTAGCGCTGGCGGTAGCCTATTTTTCCTATAGGCATCCATCACAGATTGCCGAACGCGACCTGTCTGCTACGCCATTCGTAGTCTCATCGCCATCTGATCAGCAGGACCAGAAAACATCGGAATCGGTAAATCAATTAACTAAGGCATTGCTAAATTCGTCAAATCGGCTCAATCAAATCGAAGCGGTGCTTCAGAAATCCAATCTAGATCTTCAGCAGCTCAAAGCGAAAGTGGGTTCTAAACAGTCTGAGACTGTAAGTCGACACCCAGAAACCGTACCCGTCGAGATTAATGCCGCCAATACCTCTGCCCGGATAGCAAGTCGAAATACTGCTGTCACAATGGTCGCAAATGAAGCCACTGCCTTGCCACCCAAACCTTCTCTCAACCCTGCTAGTGTGCAAGCACCGCCGAAGA
>PMQB01000591.1 GCA_003169195.1 Bryobacterales bacterium | reverse complement strand
CGTTTCGAATTCCGTCTTTCCAGCGCAGCCGGAATCAAAGAAACCAAATAGTCGAACTGGGCGGAGGCTATGGCGGCATGTTCTCGATTGGAAAAAGAGCTTAGCTGGTAGTCGTGACCATTGTGGTGTCTGACCACGTCCCACCCGTCGTCGCTGTCGTTATAAGACATGCCTTCGGCGGTTGCCGGGCCCACCGCCTTGGGAGGCAAAAGCTGGAATTTGGGTATATCGAAGCCAGCCTCCCCGAATTTCACATCGTAGAAATCGCAATCAGCCAAAAAGTGTCTGAGTTCTTGGTCGTCGTGAAACTCGACGGCGAAGTGATGGTAGACCCGAACGGTGCCAGATATGCCATTCGCCCGCAGCGCTTTTTTCATCTCATCAGAGGGCCAGCGGCTTTCCAAGACGGAGGCAGTGTTTCGTTGCAAGTTGAGATCAACGAGGGGCTCGTCATGGGGATCGGAGGCTGCTGTTAGCATCACGCGCAAAAGGCCGACGAATCGCGCCATATTTTGCGCGTCGTGGAACGTGATCTGCGAGTATTTAAGATGACCGTACCCTTCGTAACTGGGAAGATCTAGATAGAATTCAGCCATCGCATCGTTGAACCCATCGAAGCAGCGATCACGAATTTTGAAGTGTTCGCTCCCATCTTCAAAGTTCGAGCAGTGCTCGATGGCTCTTTGCAGCATATTCATTTTGGGCATTTCGTAGGGGTCCTCCAAGACCCTTAACCTCTAAAGGGAACGAGATTGCAAAGCCTGAAATGCTTTGTCGATTTTTTTGCGGATGCTTTTACAGGGATGGTCCGGGAAGATTCCTGTTGTGGCAAGTAACTGATGCGGCTGCACTTAAATCTGTTTCCTGCTCGAAAAACAGGAACAGGAATGGGTTCCGCTGGAACCCTCTTACTATTTTTTCTTTCTCTTTTTTCTCTCTATGTAAAGAAGGCCGGAAAGAAAAGGGAGGAATCCTGTTAATCCTTGGAAAGTGATGAGTTTATTGGGTAAAGTCGTACAGGAATCCGATTTGCGGCTTCCTGGTCACTGTTTTCGCAAATCTTGGCAAGTTATTTAGAATGAGCTAGATGAACGCCATGGAGACAGCAGGAATCCAATATCGAGAAATCCTGTACCATTCCTGTGTATCGGCCACCGCAGCCGCGCATCTCGGTCCGAGGGCGGCACAATCGTCAAGGTTACGGAGACGGCAACGCGGAGCGCCGGGTGAGTTGAGCACAACGCCCAGCACGGCGAAGGTGTCGATGTGCTGTCGGCCAAGTGTCCTGGGACAGCACGCGCCACCGCAGAGACATTCCAACTTTCCTTCGCCCACCCGCCGCAGATTGGCAGCCCTGTGGCCCACAGTTTCAAACCTTGAACGTGTAGGCGGCGGCCAAGCCCGCAAAGGCCATACTGGCAGTGATGGCGTTATGCGGAATGAAGATAATCCCAGGGCTCGTTCGTCGCCTCTGTTTGCTTATTGGCACCACGTGGCCACCGCCTGCGCCTTTGCGAGCACATCGGCGTCATTCATATCCGATTCCTCTTCGGTTCGCACAGGCCGCTTTTCCGGCACAGCTGTACCGCCGTTCATCGTACAGGTGGTGCACAAGGTTGTCGTGCGCCACCGGCTGTTGGTGAATGTTCCGCGCATCAACTTCGAAGTCGAGGTAAGTGAACTTGAAATCATCAGATGGCGTCAATTTGATTCTGGGAATATCAACCGACAGTTCCGTCAGGGTGGCGGCGGCAGCGACACCCCCAAGCGGATTCGAGAGGCTCTGATGGTGAAGCTTCAATGCTGGTCTTACGAGGGGGAGTATCGATGGATTGCAGATAAGGATAGGGACGTTGGGAAATTGCCACGAGGTAAGCGTTATTTGAAGATTCACTATGATGCTGATCGAGTAAAGGCGATCATCTTTGGGTGTCGTGCTTCTTCTAAATTTAAAACGTACATTCGTCGAAATCTTCCATCCGCCACAAAATATAAGCAAGCCGTCGAGGGGAAAGACACAATCGAGATCATCCCTTTTGATCTGCGTAAGCACCATTGATTGGGAATCCGTCATGACCTTTGACGCGGATTACCGGTGCAGCCCGCGCGGCGTTCTGGTTTACCTGGTGCATAAAAGGTCGTTTTGCGTTGGTTTTGCGTTGGAGAGTCTAACGCCCAACGAATAACTTCCTAGAACTCACGCCACGCCGGGTCTATAGCCCAATTAAGCCGGACGAATCGGTGCTCGAGCCGGGCCCATGAGCAACTAAGCCGGGCGCAGGTTGTAAGTCTGAGCGGGCCCATGGTGCAACGTTCAACGCTGATAGATCATCTTTCTAAAACTCACGCCATGGCGGACCGAGATCCGGGCGGTCATCGCGTCGCTGTTTCAACGCGCCATTCTCGAAGGTCAGCAACTCAACCAGGCCGCGTCCATCCATAAGCGTAAAGTATGCCCAGCCTTCTGAGGCGAGAATCGCGGTGTGCGCCATCCAGATTTCATCAACAAATGAAAGGTTGGGGAACTTGGGAGCCAATGCGACTACCTCTCGGTAAATCCGACTGTCACCCAGCGCAATCTTGTCACGCTCCAACATCAATATGCGTTTATTGGCGGCGGTAGCCACCAACTTCGGCAACTTTGTTCTAAGCGCCTTCTCGACGTTTGCGCTTAGATTATCGGGCATTCCAGACCGCGCGATAAGACAGTTGCCAGCCATACCTGGCAGATTCATTATTTGTACCGTGATGTTCAGTTTTAGCGGGCCAGCTTTGGAGCTGTGTCCAACCGGCACCACGTGGTCAATGTCTCCCTCCTTCAACATCCCGAGGTGGTTTTGCTTCAACCAGGCAAGCAAGTCCTCACCAACCTCTTCCCAGTCATAGCCTTTTGGAATCGCGTGAACAGGGATGAAGAGGTTAAGGTGCCTTTCCGGCAATATGAGATCGGGGTTCCTCTCTATGCGACTGAAAGCTTTGATGAACTTTTCGGAGTCGAATTTCTCGCCGACGAACGGTTGGATCAAAGTATGTTCCAGCGCGAGCGTCGTGCTGTCAATTCTGGTGGCGATCACCTCCACCGCGCCGTCTTGTTTTTCTTCAACCCAATCGAGTGAAGCGGTTTTCCACGTATCGTTTTCGTATGCCGACAAAAACAATTCAATGATAGGGCGCTCCTTTGGCGGCGACTTCACCGGCATGGTTTCCTAATGACAACACGCGTACGCATCTGAACCATCAGGCTATTCCGTGGCTGAATGACGAGCCTATGCATCTGGGTCTAACTGTATTGCACGACCATCGGCTCGGGTCGCGGAAGGCGCGGCTAGTATTCTTGATCCGACTCACTGATTTAATTCCTCACTGGCGGCGGACCAGCGGAATAGCCATTCCAGAACACTTCGATACTTTTTGAAAAAAAAAAGTTCCCTGAATCTACAGAAATCGGTGGTCAGCTCCATAGAGTTAAAGTATGGACACTTCCATTCTGACCGCGTATCTTGAACACGCGTGCATACGAGGCCAGGTGAACGTTGCCTCGCCGGGCCCAATGACCTGTCAACGCAACAATGACTATTCCATTCAACCAAAGGGCAACAAATGAAGACTCAATGTAAGAATTGCAACGGCACTGGCCGCTGCGCCGCTTGTAAGGGAACCGGACGCTTCGCGTATCCCGGTGTCGGCGATCCGAAAAAATACCCTGACACTTGCACAGCTTGCTCCAGCACTGGAGTCTGCCGTCCATGTCGCGGAGAGGGACAACGTTAAAAGGAAGATGAGTCAGAGTTTGAACAAACAAATGCTACACGAACTAAATCACAATTATTTAACACGTTCGCTTTTTGTGAAGCGTGCGCTTGAACCTCACCAAGAATGGCTTGAAGGACGCCTTCAGCTTAAGCTGGCTGACGCAATAATCTTTGAGACAGATCTCGCCCTTTATAATGCAGCTCTTCCGCGATTGCTCGAATATTCTGATCCTTATGCGGAGACGACCACTGTTATGGCCCGCTTGGCCGAACAACTTTTGTCAGTCGAAGTGCCGCCGATGTTCTCCTCTCACATAGAACTGACACGTGAGCGGGCTGTTCACGCTTCACTCAGGCACGCTAGGCGGAGCGCTGAGGAATCATGCGCTTATTCAATGAACCTCGTCGGCTGTCCCGTTCTTCTTAAAGTAAGAGATCTGCCCGTTCCGTTCGTGGCCCTCAACGTCAAATACCATTCGGGTCCTAATAGCGACTGTGAGTGCGAGCAAGATATCGTTGTGCTGTCGCGTGCGGGGGTCAGCACTTTCGTTTCGTTTCTCAAAAGTCTCACAGCGCCCGATGGCAAAGCTAGATTAAAGGTAGGCTACGAGGACACCCAAGTGATAGGTAAGTGCTCTTGGGACCAGCTAGTGCTTGACCCGACTATCATCTCCCTATTGAAAGATGATTTCGAAGCTTTCTTTCAACGCGAAGAATGGTTCCGCCAGATGCGCCTGCCATATAGACGTGGCTATTTATTGCATGGCCCTCCCGGCAATGGAAAGACGAGCGCGATTAAAGCTGCGTTAAACAGCCAAGGACTTACAGCGCACACACTTCGACTCTTTGACGAGCATGTTGATGACAATGATTTGGATCGCGTATTCAAAAGAGCGGCTCAGGATGGACCGTCTGTAATCCTCCTCGAAGATATAGATAGAGCTTTCCCACGTAGCGGTGTGAGCAAGACGAAGGTAAGCCTTCAACAGTTGCTTAATTGTCTGGACGGGGTAGCCTCTGGCGAAGGCGTCATCACCATAGCAACGGGCAACGCGCCAACTGAATTGGACGCGGCCATCCTGCGAAGGCCAGGGCGCTTCGACCGAGTTATTTTATTTCCTAATCCGTCACCCGAATTGCGCCGCCAGTACTTCATACAAATGCATGCATCATTCGCGCAGGCGGATCTCGACGAGGTAGTTGAAGAATCCGCTGGCTTCTCTTTCGCCTTACTGCGGGAAGCATTCATCATGGCCGCTCAGTCAGACTTCAGCGGCGAACGGCCAATCGACATTTCCAGTCTGTTGAACAGCGTTTGGTCATTGCGCGGAAGCCTCCTGTTCGGATCGATGAAGGCGTCGGCTGGTTTCGCCGAATCAAGTAGCCCTCGACGGAGAAGGTCATGAACAATACTCAAAACGATCTAAAAATGCAGAATGTGCAGCCGCCCACTCCTTATGAGCATTGCCCTTGGTGCCATAGCGCAATCTCCCATTCGCAGTTCGAGGAAATTGAAACCAAGATTCGCCAACAGGAACAGGTCAAGCTCGCTGATTCCGCAAAAGAAGTACGGGCCCAACTCGAAGCGCAACATGCCGCTGAACTTACTCGCCAGCGGCAACAAAACGAACAACAGTTGGAGACTGTTGTTCAAGCCAAACTAAAAGCCTTGGATACCGAGCGCCAGAAGATGCACTCGGATCAAGTCGCTGCAATCCAGAAGGACCGCGACGAATCCATTCTCAAAGCTCAATCGGAGTTCAACCGCGAGCGGGAAAGTCTCCAGTTGAAGATCAAGGAAGTTGAACGCCAACTCCAGAAAAAGAGCGCAGGCGATTTGGGAGACGGTGCCGAAATCGATTTATACGAAGCAATGCGTGTTGCATTTCCAGGTGACCGCGTCACTAGGATTCCCAAGGGCGAGCCCGGTGCCGACATTCACTTTGAGGTAATTTACAAAGGGCAGTCGTGCGGCAAGATCATTTTGGAATCAAAAAACACAAAGACTTGGCAAACTTCATTTGTTTCCAAACTGCGCCAAGACCAAATAAATGCCGGGGCGCATTCTGCAATTCTTGCTACAACGGCGTTTCCAGGCGGCCATCGGGACCTATGCGTTTTATCGGACGTGATCGTAGTCTCTCCCA
>PMQB01000697.1 GCA_003169195.1 Bryobacterales bacterium | reverse complement strand
AGCTTCCCAAGCTGGACGTCGCCGGTTCGAACCCGGTCTCCCGCTCCATAGAATCAACAGTTTACAGATAATAACAATCAAAAAACAAGCCGACCAAACGAGACCGAATCAGTGTCAGAGCCGGTAACTACTTGTTTTTCTTCTTGAAATGCCAGCGGGGACGGGACGCTTTCCGAGGCTTTAGCGAGTTTGCCGCGAGTCGCCTGCCTAGGCTACAAATAGCGTTGTAAGCACCCAGGAGCGGCATCGGGTGTCGTTGCCGTCAGGGACATGCGAGTGCAAGCCATACGCTTCGAGCGTTCTGCGACGTCCTCCTTAAAATCGATTTCGGTAGCTCCAGCGAGGGAAATGTGGTTCCGGTCGTACAGATAACTGAGTTTCCCCAGATGCAGATGTCCCTCCAATGAAGCAGCTTCGTGACTGATGCCCTCCATCAAATCACCATCGCCGCAGATACAACAGGCTGTACAACAGCATCGGCCCATGTCCTTCGGACAATATGAAACGATCTCGGTCGAACCACTGCGGATTTCGAGGGTTGTGCCTGAGAAACCGCGTCCAAAGAGCCAAGGCAGTAGCAGATTGCCCATCGGCACGCCGGGATGACCGGCGTTCGCGTTTTGGGCTGCATCGGCCGACAGTATTCGGATCGTGTTGATACATCGATTTTCCAGCCTCTCTATCCGGCCTCGGATTCATATTTGCCTCCAATAGCAGCCGTCAAACGCCAACAGTTGCTCGGCGGGGCTGGCCTAGGCACTCGCTGAAAACTCTGTCGCAATCGCGGCACTATTTAAGAGTTGGGCCGCCTTATCAGGCTCTTGGACGCTATAACCCGTTGACTAGAGTCGATCCGCCGACGCGCAAAGATATAGCACCGCCAACGGGAGCACGACTTTCCGCAAGCATTCAGTGCAACTCTTGAATGGAATTCGTCGTGCAATAACGAGATCGTCAGGGAGGGGAGATGAAGCCGTTACAGCAGGTTCTGGCCGAGGCTGATCAGCAGAAGGTGGCGGTGGGGCATTTCAATGTCTCTGATTCGACGACGCTGAAGGCAGTGTATTTAGCAGCTCGCGAACTTAACGTGCCAGTTCTAGTCGGTGTCTCTGAGGGTGAGCGCGACTTCATCGGCGTCCACCAAATCGCCGCGTTGGTTCGCAGCATTCGGGAACAGAACGGCTTTCCCCTATACCTTAATGCCGACCACACTCACTCGATCGAGAAGGCTCGCGAGGCTGCCGAAGCCGGTTTCGACTCCGTGGTGTTCGATGGCTCCGCGTGGCCGTTCGAAGAGAACGTAAATAAGACGAAGCAAGCAGTGACCGAGATGAAAGCGATCCAGCCGTCCATTCTGGTGGAGGGCGAACTTGGTTTCATCGGCAGTTCTTCTTCAATTCACGACAAGATCCCCGAAGGCATGAGCCCTATGACCACGCCAGAACAAGCGAGCGAGTTCGTGCTGCGGACCGGCGTGGATGTGCTCGCGCCGGCGGTGGGTACGATGCACGGAATGCTGAAGAGCATGCTCGAAGGGGAAACCAGGAAGCATGTGGACGCGCCGCGGATCGCTGCGATCAAGCGCGCGACCGGAAAACATCTCACTCTGCATGGAGGATCTGGTACAAACGACCAAGGGTTTCTGGACGCGATTGAAGCCGGAATCACGATCATCCACATAAACACGGAATTGCGGGTTGCGTGGCGCCGGGGATTGGAGTCTGCCTTGGCCAGGAAGCCAGAAGAAGTGGTCCCCTACAAGCTGCTGCCGGACGTGGTCGAATCCGTCAAACAGATCGTATATTCGCGCCTTCGGCTGTTTAATATGTCCCTCAAGGCTGCTCAAGCCCACTAACTCCAGAGGGCCTGAGAGCCGACGCTCATCATCGGGCGGAGGCGTAGATTCCGCCTTCTGTTCTACTCTCTCGTCCTAGCTCCTACTGGTTAACTTCGCCACGTCCTCTAAAATGCATGATCGACGCCTGACTACGAGAGCCCGCATCGAACGCGACATTCCAGCGCCATCGACAGCTCGTAATATAGCGAGCTTAGGCTGCGCTTCTCGCATGCGACTTAATGGATGCATCTTGACAGCCTCGAGACGATCGGAACATTACTGGCTCTTTAAAACTCGTATAACCCTTATAATGATCGAGTAATTAAGCTCGAGTGTTGGCTCCTCTTTTTTCCGAATAGAGTCTCGATTGTCCGCAATAGGGAGACAAGAATCGGTCAGGTGCAGAACAGGAGGGGTTGGCTCGGAAAAGCCGAGCGCTAACAGTTCAACCCGCGAGGCTTGCGGTGCCACTATTGCCAATATGCCGACGTCGCCGGCGAGAGAGGAATAGTTTCGCCGTGAGGTGCGCGCAGCCGGTATTTCGTAGAGGTGAAAACGTGGCCCAACCCGTCCAATCCAATAATGCCCATCCTCTGGCGAGTTCAATTCCAGATGGCACGGCTTCGCTGGAATCTATCCTCTGCACGGAGGAGTTACAACTGCGATCTTCCCGTCCGCCCGATCACGCAAAAGAGAACGCCGCGCTCGTAGCGCTCGCAAGCGCGTTAGCCGAGTCACAGAACACGATACTTGAACAATTGGCGGAAACGATCCTGCGTGTCACCGACGCTGACTCATCTGGTCTCAGTCTACTGACGTCCGACGGCGCAACCCCGGACAGTGAGGGGCATCGCTTGTATTGGCCCGCCATCAAGGGTATGTGGAAGGAGTATGTCGGCGGAGGGATGCCGCAGAATTATGCTCCGTGCGGGGAAGTGATTTATCGCAATCGTGCCCTCTTGTTTCGACACTTCGAACGACATTACCCATATTTCCTACGTGTTTCGCCCGCTGCAGAAGAGTGCTTACTCGTCCCGTTTCACGTTCGGGGCAAAGTTGTCGGCACCATATGGGCGATGATGCACAGCGATCGTCGGGGGTTCGACTCGGAAGATCAGAGGTTAATGAACGTTCTTGGGCGATTCGCTTCCCTGGCATATCAAACGCTGGGAACGATTGACGATCTCAATTCGCAAGTAGCCGCGCGCGAAAAGGCAGAAGCACGATTGCGTGAGCTAACCGACGGGCTGGAGGAGCAAGTTCGCACTGGGGAAGAATTCCATCGGGTGATTGTCGAAGCTGCGAGCGACGCCGTGGTGAGTATCGACCAAAGAGGCGATATCCTGTTTGCCAATCAGGCAACCACAACAATCTTCGGCTACGAACCAGCGGAATTGATTGGGCAACCGCTGACAATATTGATGCCGGCGTACCTCCGGGACTTGCATAGGGCAGGCCTCAAGCGGTACCAGGAGACCAGTCATCGGCACATCAACTGGCGGGGCGTCGAGTTAGTCGGTCTGCGCAAAGATGGAGCAGAGTTTCCCATTGAGGTTTCGTTCGGGGAAATCGCTAACAACGGTCATCGAGTGTTTACGGGCTTCCTGCGCGACATCAGTAAGCGGAAGCGGGCTGAGGAAGCCCTGCGGGCGAGCGAGCGCGATCTCGGCATGATTGTCGAGACCATCCCTGGCTTGGTTTGGTGTGCGGCTCCGAACGGCGAACTGAATTACTTGAACCAGCGGCTACTGGATCACACGGGCACCAGCGCCAGCGATTGGGCGCAGTTTGGCTGGAAGAACCTTCTACATCCAGACGATGCAGAGCCGACAGCGCGAGCGTGGGCGCATGCTGTCGCAACCGGCAAGCCTCTCGAAGTTCAGTGCCGGCTCCGCCGGTTCGACGGTGTTTACAGATGGTTTCGGGCGCTCGGCCAGGCGGCCCGTGATGGCGAAGGCGGCGTGACTCGCTGGTACGGCTTGTTAATCGATATCGATGACCGGAAGAATGCCGAGGAAGCCCTGCGCAGTAGCGAGGCGCGGTTGTCGAGAGCGATACAAACTGCTACGGTTGGCGAATTTGCTGCCGCTATCGCACACGAGGTTAATCAGCCTCTGGCAGCAGTGGTAACGAACGGTCAGGCCTGTCTCCGCTGGCTCTCGGCCCAGCCTCCAGGAATCGCCAAAGCGTACGAAGCCGTCGAAAGAATTGTTCGTGACGGAAAGGAAGCCGGAGAGGTGGTGCGGCGCATCCGCGCGCTGTTCAAGCAGGCAGCCGTTGAGAAAATCGAGCTCGACCTGAACGAACTCATCCGCGAGGTGCTTCACCTCCTGAATGGCGAGATGGCGAGAAGGCGCGTAGCCGTGGAGACTGACCTACGCCCCGATTTGGTGCCCGTAGCGGGTGATCGCGTGCAGTTGCAGCAACTGGTTTTCAACCTACTTCTCAATGGGATCGAGGCAATGGATTCGGTCGTGGATCGTCCCAAACAACTCTTCATTTCTTCCAAGCGGTCCAGCCCGGAAACGGTCCTGGTCGAGGTGCGGGATTACGGCATTGGCCTAAAGGATACAGACAGAATCTTCGAAGCTTTCTTTACGACGAAAGACAACGGAATGGGCATGGGCTTGGCGATTTCCCGCTCCATCATTGATGCGCATCAAGGTCGCCTGTGGGCCACATCCGCTGAAGGCGTAGGCACGACCTTCTCTTTTACTCTTCCCGTCCGAGCGTAGCGTCATGAACTCCGAGAGCCCAATTGTCTTCGTGGTGGATGACGACCATCGTGTACAGGAAGCGCTGTCCAGCCTCGTTTCCTCCGTAGGACTTCAAGTGGCTATCTTCGGCTCGGCTGCGGAATTTCTGGAATCCGAAAGACCCGATGTCCCTGCATGCCTGGTCCTGGACTTGCAACTTCCGGATACGAGCGGACTGGAACTCCAGCAGCAGTTATCAGCCGGAGGTACTCCGCCAATCGTGTTCATCTCAGGTCACGGCGATATCCCTACTTCCGTGCGCGCCATCAAGGCCGGAGCGATCGAGTTCCTTGCAAAACCGTTCGACGATCAGGAACTGCTTCGAGCGATTCACGCCGCCATCGATCAAGATCGAATTGCTCGGCAGAAAAGATCGGAACTCGCCGAGTTGCAGAAGCACTACAGTCTTCTAACCCCTCGCGAACGGGAAGTTCTTCCCTTCGTTGTCGCGGGCTTTGCCAACAAACAGACGGGCGCCGATCTGGGTACCAGCGAGATCACGATTGGGGTTCACCGGGGGCAAATCATGCGGAAGATGGCCGCGAAATCGCTCGCAGAATTGGTAAGAATGGCCGACAAACTCGGAATCGCTAAAACCGCTGGACCAGCCTAAATAAACCTATAATAGTCAGTTTTGGGCCGTCCCGGTACGATTGATTCAACGGGGCACATTTCACATGGTAAGCGACGTAATACCGGTCGTCGTTGCGGTGGATGACGACTTTCGAGTTCGCGAGTCGATAATAGCTCTACTAGAATCGGCCGGGTACGCGCCTGTAGCGTTCTCGTCTGCCGAAGAGTTCCTGCAATCGGGAACGCTGGCAGTGGCGGCATGTGTGATTACCGACGTTCGGATGCCCGGAATGGACGGCATTGAGTTGCAGCGACGCATCAGGTTCGAACGTCCGACGTTGCCGGTGATCTTAATTTCGGCGCAACATAATGCCGAAGTTCGACAGAAAGCTATCGACGAAGGTGCCGTTGATGTTCTTTATAAACCGTTCGATGCCACGGACCTTCTCAAAATAATGCAATCGGCTTTGACCAACTCTCGAGAGAGATAGTCGGTCTTTTCGCAGATCAGTTCCCACTCCGCATCCTCCCAACGCGTCTGCAGCAATGTCCTAAGCTCGTCGGCTCTTAAGCCTGAGTGCAGCCAAAGGCCATCGCCCACTACAAACCTGCTCTGCGAGCATAACTTTGCAGTGATCTACCCTGTTGTAATTCGCATAAATAAACCTATAATTGTCACCTTCGACTCTTGCCACTATTCTCGAAAGGTAACTGGAGGAGTTGTTGTAAATGGCAAGCGTAGAAAGACAGATCGTCGTGGTTCGCGTGCCGGGAATGGACGGTATTGATGTGCAACGCCGCGTTCGGCTTGAGCGCCCGGCGTTGCCCACGATCTTTATGTCGGGCCGTTATAACGCCGAAACACGGCAGAAAACCCTCGACCGGGGGCGTCGTTGAATTTCTATATAAATCGTTCGAACCTTTGGGCCTTCGGAAGTAATTCAGACGGCCCTCACTAATTCGTTACTAGCGCAAGCGAGCAAGGAGTAAAACGATGGCTGCTTTAGATTTGATAGGGTCCAGTCCAAAATTCCGGGCTGTGCTCAGAGACGTAGATAGAATTGCGCCGGTGGACTCCGCCGTCTTGATCCAGGGCGAAACGGGCACCGGAAAGGAAGTGATTGCGAGAGCCATCCATGACGCCAGCCCTCGCCGTAACCACCGTTTTATCGCTCTCAACTGTGCCGCGATTCCGAGCGCGTTGTTGGAAAGCGAACTGTTCGGCCACGAAAGAGGTGCTTTCACCGGCGCGTGTACCCAAACCAAGGGACGTTTTCAGATGGCGGACGGAGGCACTCTCTTTCTAGACGAGATAGGCGACCTGCCGTTGGAACTTCAGCCCAAGCTTTTACGCGCCTTGCAGGAGAGGGAGTTCGAGCGTTTGGGTGGCGCTCAGACCGTCCGTGTCAACGTGCGAGTGGTGACGGCCACAAACCAGGATCTCGAGCAACTCCTAAGCAGAAAGCTGTTTCGGGCAGACTTGTTCTACCGGTTGAACGTCATTCCAATCTACCTGCCTCCATTGCGGGAACGCATTCAGGACATCCTGCCGTTGACGGAATTCTTCGTAGCAAAATTTGCGGCCAGCCTCAACAAGCCTATCGATATGATTCCCCATGAAGTGGTGGCGGCCCTTGAAACGCACGATTGGCCGGGCAATATTCGCGAACTTCAGAATTTGATTGAACGCGCGGTGCTGTTCTCTCCCGGATCGGTGCTGCGTTTGCCGATGGACTTGAAGCAGACGTTGAAGCAGAATTCGGAGAGCGCTTCCCGCACCCTTGCTGACGCCGATCGGGAGCACATCCTGGAAACATTGCAGCAAACCGGCTGGCTAATCGGAGGACAGGGTGGAGCGGCCAATCGGCTTGGATTGCCGCGCACTACGCTGATTTATAAGATGCGAAAGCTGGGGATTGAGACACGCCGATGTGCGAGGCCACGCTCTATTCATAAGTTGGCGGATGAAGAGTGCCATGCCGGCGAGAACGGTTCAGGAGACGCCGCGTATGCGGGAATGTTACAGGATGCCGGCTATTAAATATGCCAGACGTTAGCGAGGTTTCATCATGATAGACGCTTCTGATTTTCGAACGAAAAGAATGCCTCTTCACTATGGAGCAGGGCATATGCCTGTGCTCGGCTTCGGCACCCTGATCGCCGATGCAGCCGCGACGATAAGTTCTACCAGAGATGCGCTGGACGCTGGATTTCGACACTTAGATTGTGCCGAACGATATCGAAATGAGGGTGAGGTGGGCAAGGCCTTGCAAGCAGCGCTTGCCGCTGGCGGGATTGCGCGCGAAGACATATTTGTTACCACAAAGTTGTGGAACACGAATCATCGGCCCGAGCGCGTCGAACCGGCTTTCAAAGCAAGTCTTGACAGACTTGGACTCAACTACCTGGACCTCTATCTCATTCACACGCCATTTGCGTTTCAACCGGGGGACGAGCAGGATCCGCGGGATCAAAACGGCGATATCGTTTACGACCGAGGCGTGACTTTGCTCGATACTTGGCGGGCGATGGAGACTCTTGTGGACCATGGCAAATGCCGGGCCATCGGACTGTCTGACATCAGTTTGGACGGATTGCTGTCCATTTACGAATCCGCAAGAATCAAGCCGGCCGTCGTCCAAGTCGAAGCACATCCGTATCTGCCGGAAACTGAGCTTCTGGAATTCTGCCAAGAGAAAGACATCGTGTTTTTGGCTTTTGCGCCATTGGGTCACGGAATGAGACCGGGGCCGCTTGAAGATCCAGTCATTTCGGCGATTGCAGCGCGAGTTGGCAAGACTCCAGCCCAGGTGTTGTTGGCCTGGGCAGTGCAGCGTGGCACGGCATTACTAACGACGCCCAGAACGGCGGCCCGTGCGCGTGAGAATTTCAACATCTCCCCCCTTCCGAAAGAAGCGATTGATGAAGTTAATCGCATTCAAACCAGACAGAGGTTGAATGAAGTAGTGAAGACCGGCAGCCCGGGCTTCATCCCGCAAGGGAGATGAGATAGTGAGAGGGATTTGTGGAGGAGCTAATGATGCGGCCTGACCTATCACCTGGAACCGTTTTTCCTGACTATCAGTTACCTGACCACACGGCTACACCGCGGAGGCTCAGCGACCTCCAGGGCGCTGATCCCCTGATCCTGACGCTTTCGCGCGGCCACTACTGCCCGAAGGAACACCAGCAGCATCTGGAGCTTGCCGCGTTTTACCCGAAAATCGCTGTGGCATACACCCAAATTGCCACCATCTCCACCGATGACCACCATACTCTTCAGGAGTTCCGTGCGTCAGTGGGCGCCCAGTGGACCTTCCTCTCCGACCCCGGCAGAACGGTTCAGAAGGACCTCGACATCGCGGAGTACACCGACCCGGAGCATAATCCCATGATTCCTTACACACTCGTGCTTAAGCCAGGACTCATCATCCACAGCATCTATAACGGCTATTGGTTCTGGGGCCGGCCTTCTGTCGTCGACCTCTGGCGTGATCTCCGGGCCGTGACGCGCGAAATTCGCCCCGACTGGGATCTCAAGAGTCCTGGACTTCGCGAGGCTTGGAACGCGGGCGATAAGTCGGCCTTCCATGGATGGAACAAGCGCGCAAAGACTTGACCGCAGTTACTGAACGACCGCGAGCGTAAGTGCATACAATCGCCGCGGATCAGTCCAACTCTGTTTGATCGTAAAGCCGGCGTCCTCCAACAAGGCGCCGAGCGTTTTCTGAGTGAACTTATAGCTGCTCTCGGTGTGGATGGTTTCAAAGGCCGCGAATTGAATGCTAAGCTCCGCGGCCGGAATATCTACGCATTGATCGCACGTGCTCTCCAAATGCATCTCAATGCGCAACTGCACTCGATTCCAGCGGACTCGATGCCGGAAGCAGTCGGTATCAAAGTTCGCACCCAGGTCTCTATTGAGCCGATGCAAAATGTTCAAATTGAACGCGGCGGTGACACCATCTCTGTCGTCATATGCCCGCATGAGGGTCGCCACGTCTTTCACCATATCGGTGCCTAACAGCAGCGCATCGCCCGTCCTGAGCTGAGACCTCAGATTGCGAAGAATGATACGAGCCTCCTCAGGCGAGAAGTTGCCGATGCTCGAACCGATGTACATCGCGAGCGTGTTCCCCCCGAATCGTTCGAGCTTCGGCGGGTGAGTAACATAGTTCGCCACCAACGGCTGTAGCTGCACATCCGGTAACAGGCAGCCAATGCTGTCGCATGCCGCATCGAGTGCATCCGAAGATACATCCACCGGAAAATAAATTACTTCGTTTCGCAAGCGCGTTGCGGCTCTTAGCAGAATGCCGGTCTTGGCGGCTGTCCCCGCTCCCAACTCCAGCAGGCGCAAAGGCCGAGAGTAATCAGAACCAACGGCTGTCACGATCTCTTCGGCATAACTCGCCAAAATGTCGCGCTCCGTTCGCATGGGATAGTATTCGGGCAGGGTTGTGATGCACTCGAAAAGGCGCGAACCCTCGGCATCGTAGAGCATCCAAGGCACCAGGGATCGCGGACGTTTCCGCAGCCCGCGCCAAACCTCATCGATCAGCGCCTCGCGCGCGTCCAGAGGGGCGAGGCTCTTCGTTTCGAATATCTGAAAATCGGTTGTCGCATTCATATTTGAGGCCCCTTATTCGGCCAATCGGATTCCTGTGAATTGCCAGCGGGTTTCCGGCTGAAAGAAGTTACGGTAGGTTGCCCGTAAATGACTCGCTGGCGTGACGCACGATCCCCCACGCAGAATCATCTGGCCTGACATGAACTTCCCGTTATATTCGCCTAGTGCGCCAGGAAGGGGCTTGTAACCTGGATAACCCGTGTAGGGACTGGCCGTCCACTCCCAGCAGTCGCCGAAAAGTTGGTTAAGGCCATCGCTGCACGCGATTGCGGGATGTAGCCTTCCGGTCTCTAGCAAGTTCCCATGAATCGAACTTCCGTTCGCGGCAAGTTCCCATTCCGCTTCGGTAGGAAGGCGGCGGCCTCTCCAGCGGGCGAACGCGTCGGCCTCAAAAAAACTCACGTGGCACACGGGCGTATCAAGCAATGCGGAAAGCGGATGCCAACCTCGCAGGGTGAAGATGCGCCAGCCGGTGCTGTCCGTAGCGTCACGTTCCCAATACAGCGGCGCCCGCCACCCGTCTTTTCTCACCGGTTCCCAGCCTTCGGAAAGCCAAAACTCGGGGCGGGTATATCCGTCGTCAGTCATGAACTCCAGATACTCACCACACGTAACGCTACGGTTTGCGATTCCGAAAGCTTCCAAGTACACCTTATGGCGTGGAGTTTCGTTATCGAAGCAAAAGTCGAGGCAGCCCGTCGAATCTAGCTGATAACCAATTTCAGTCATACCGCCATGGAAGCGATGCCATCTGAACTCAGATCTTGAAACGTCGCGTGCTCCCACTAAAGCGGCGTCTTCGTACACCGGACGAAGCGGATTCGAGAAGAACGCATGTTTAATATCGGTAAGCATTAACTCTTGATGCTGCTGCTCGTGGTGGAGACCCAAGACAATGCGCCTGGCAGCCTCGTCATAGATTTCGTTTGCGAAGAGTTCCTCCATTGCCTCATCGACATGCGTGCGAAACGCGATAATCTCAGTGAGGGAAGGACGCGAAAACGAAGCACGCAGTTGCTTCTCCGGAGGTGCCTCTCCAATGGAGTTGTAGTAGCTATTGAATAGCCAGCGAAACTCTTCGCGAAAGGGCTTGTAATCCGGAAGAAAGGGACGCAGCACAAAGGTCTCGAAAAACCAAGTCGTATGCGCCTGATGCCACTTCATGGGACTGGCCTCCGGGCACGATTGCACCATCTGATCCTCAGCGGAGGTTTGCGCTGCCAGCGAGCAGGTCACCGATCGCGCGGCTCTGTATCTGATGACAATGGCGTCCAATGTCAACGCCGGATGCAGTGATGTCGTTTGCGTAGTCACAACTTTACAGAATGCATTTCAAGAACCAACCGGCACTCATCGCGCGTAGAACAGGCAAAGCCTCGAAACAAAGCCTTTGCCGTTTCATCGAAGCGCCGCCCCATCGAGCCGAACGGCGGGAAAGCCATTGGCCTGACACCGATAACCGACTGTTGACAGAAGTCACTGCAGCCGAAGTGGCCGCGAGGTGTTACAATCCTCGCCATCAACATAGTTTTCGTCTTTTGATCCGACATTCACTCACCTGCCCTATTTGGCTTTCGCCGCCGCTTGCTCTATCAACTCCGCCACTTCTCTCGGGTGAGACAGCATGGCCAAATGATTAGCCGATAGGGTGATTGAAGTTGCCTTTATGCTCGCTGCTTCGTCTCTCTCCAGTTCCGGCGGAATCGCCCGGTCGTTGCCCGCAATTAAGGCCCAGGAAGGCTTGCTCTTCCATGCAGCTTTGGTGACTGTCGCTCCGAAAACAGATGCCGCCGTCTGACCCTGTGTCGCCGTGAGTATCTGTTGCTCCTTGTCCGAGAGATCTTGCGCCATGTCTTCGGCAATTCCTTTTCGAGTCGCCGTTAGGAAACCCTGAGCGTCGGGACGCAACTCGCTGCCCAGCGGAGCGGGCGGATACGGCTTGCTGACGGAATTGATCGACTCACCTTCCCCGGGCGCGAACGCCGCCACGTAGACCAACCCGATAACCTTTGGGTCGTTGCCCGCCTCGGTAATCACCACACCGGCATACGAGTGGCCCACGAGTATTACCGGTCCGTCCTGTAACGCGATGATGCGTTTCGTCGCCGCCACATCGTCAGCCAGCGAGGTCAAGGGATTCTGCACGGCGACCACATGAAAACCCTTTGCCTCAAGGAGCGCAATCACTTTTGACCAGCACGATCCGTCCGCCCACGCGCCGTGAACCAGCACAATATTCTTGGCCTCTTGCTTAGCATTCGCCTGAGCGAATACTCCCATGTCGGCTTGGCACGACACCATCAGCATCGCAATTGCCATGAAACCGGTTCGGTGTACCTGCAAAAGTTTCATTTTCATCTCCTGGTTAAACCAACTGTCGCAATCGCAGAATGCATTTCAAGAACCAGCACGCACTTATGGTGCGGAGAAACGGCAACGTTCTCGAAATCAAGGCGTTCAAAGTCCGTTGAATGGCTAACTCATTGTGCGGAACCGCGGGAAAGCCATCGGTCTGACACCGACGGCCGACTGTTGACAGAGATGAACCGCAGTCAGTACACTGCTGGTGCGGTGGCCCCGGACTTGCAATCGCTATTTCCAGCGGCGATCTTTTTAAGCCTTACCGTGGAGTGCCGATCCGGCCAAACAAAGGAGTTCAATGACTAAGACCTACGACGCGATCATCATCGGAACCGGTCAGGCCGGCCCCTTCCTGGCGCAACGCTTGGCGGGGGCGGGAATGAAAGTTGCGATCATAGAGCGCAAATTGTTCGGCGGCACGTGTGTCAACACCGGCTGCACGCCCACAAAGACTATGATCGCTAGCGCGCACGCTGCCCACATGGTTCGTCGCGCAGCTGATTTCGGAGTAGTCAACAACGGCCCGGCGGCTGTCGACATGAAGCTAGTCAAATCGAGAAAAGACGAGGTTTCGGGGCACTCCAGTGCCAGTGTAGAAAATTGGCTCCGAGGTATGACAAACTGCACGGTGTACCAAGGACACGCTCGCTTCGAGTCACCCACAGAGGTAAGCGTTGGCCCGGAGAGGCTCACCGCGAATCGGATATTCATCAACGTAGGCGGTCGCGCAGTGGTGCCGCAGATGCCCGGTATCAAAGAAGTTCCGTACCTTAACAACAGCTCCATCATGGACATCGATTTTCTTCCGCGTCACCTGGTCATCGTAGGCGGCGGTTACATCGGCCTGGAATTCGCCCAAATGTACCGCAGGTTCGGCAGCGAGGTAACCATCATTGAGATGGGCTCGCACCTGGCTCAACACGAGGATGAGGACGTTTCGAACGCCATTCAGGAGATTCTTGAGCACGAGGGCATCCACGTTCGGCTAAACGCAACTTGTATCGGATTTTCAAGGCGAGGCGAGCAGATTCTCGCTCGCGTTGACTGCGTCAATGGCGATCCCGAGGTAAACGGGTCACACGTCCTGCTGGCGGTGGGACGCCGTCCAAATACCGATGACCTCGGTCTCACACAGGCAGGTGTCACCGTAGACAAACGCGGATACATTATTGTCGATGATCAATTGCATACCAGCGTTCCGGGAATCTGGGCGTTAGGGGATTGCAATGGGAAAGGCGCATTCACCCACACGGCCTTCAACGATGCGGAGATTGTCGCGGCGAATCTTCTCGACAATGACCCGCGCAAAGTCAGCGATCGCATCACCGCTTATGCTCTGTATATTGACCCCCCGCTCGGGCGTGCAGGCTTGACGGAGGCCGAAGTCCGCAAAAGCAACCGTCCCGCGCTAATCGGCCGGCGGCCTATGACCAAGGTGGGTCGTGCCGTTGAGAAGGGCGAGACGCAGGGTTTTATGAAGATCATCGTGGATGCACAAACTCACGAAATCCTGGGAGCGGCCATCCTTGGAACTGGTGGCGACGAGGCTATTCACTCGATCCTTGACGTGATGTATGCCAAAGCACCCTATAGTGTCATTCAGCGGGCCGTGCATATTCACCCGACCGTTTCGGAGCTCATCCCAACGATGCTCGGCGAACTCCAGCCGCTTTCGAAGCTAGCCGCGGCAGCGCACTAACTCACAGAGAAATGAAACGGCTGGGCGAGACAATCCCCCTTCCTCGTCTCCGGCGTCTCCGTCGAACGGAGCTCCCGGTAGATACTGTGGAGTTAGCGCGCTACCTGATTGGCAAAGTAGTGGTCCATGATACCGACGATGGCAGGCTCAGCGGGCGCATCGTCGAGACGGAAGCTTATCCTGTCGGTGATTCCGCCGGTCACGCATTCCGCGGAGAGACCCGGCGCAATGCCTCTCTTTTTCTTGGGCGCGGACATGCTTATGTTTACTTGACCTACGGTTCGTCGTTTATGCTGAACGTGACGAGCGAGGCGGTCGGAGTGGGGGCAGGAGTCCTCTTGCGTGCCCTCGAACCACTCGCGGGAATCGATCAGATGCAACGCTTGCGCGGCGCGGCAGGCCTGCTCGATTTAGCCCGGGGGCCAGGCCGGCTAGCCCAGGCTATGCGGATTGATTTCACCCAAGATGGGCTGGATCTGTGCGCCGCCGGCCCGCTCTGGCTCGCGACGACTCAGAGTAAAACGGGCGCCATCGGAGAAAGTGTACGCATCGGCTTGACGCGCAACGTGGATCGCAAACTGCGCTTCTATGAGCGCGGCAATTCATACGTCAGTGGCCCAAAGAGGTTAAGCGGGTAGTCGGCCGGCAGTCACAAATCAATCTCGACATCGCCGGATGGTCTCGAACAGCAGATCAGCAAGTTGCCTGTGGCTGGTGGCTCCAGTGGATCAGGTTCATACTCGACAGTTCCTCCAATCAATCCGCACTCGCAGGTATGGCAGACCCCTGTGCGGCACGACCACTGTACGGGAACGTCGCAAGCTTCTGCAAATTCCAGCAAACTGGAAAACCGTGAATTCCACGGCACCGTGAGCCCGCTTCGCGTAAATGAAATCTGCGGTCCAATGCCCGGCTCCCCTGCGGGAGCGTGAACCGGTGGACGGGAGGATTGTGCAATTCCTGGTGTGATCGGCGCTTCCTGGCCAAACACCTCGAAGTAAATTCGTGTGGAGTCCGCACCCCATGCCTTTAAGCCCTCGGTCAGTTGCTTAAGGAATGATGGGGGACCGCATAAATAGAAATCCGCATCGCGAGTTACACCCAGCCGATCGAGCAGCGGAGTGTCCACATGCCCAACGGAATCGTAATCGACACCTAACTCGTCTCCTGAGTCGGGCTTGCTATAGACAATGTGGCTTCGGCTGTTCACAAGAGTTTGCAAGAGTGCACGCGACTCTTTTGCAAATGGGTGCTCCGCGTGGTTGCGCGCTCCATAGATCCACCAGACCTCACGAAGCGACGCCGCGGAGGACAGCGAGTGCAACATGGCGAGCACAGGGGTTGCTCCGATGCCCGCACTGAGCAAGACAACTTGAGCATCACCCGATCGCAGGATAAAACCGCCTCGAGGCGCGCTCACCTCCAAAACATCGCCGGGCTGGACGCGATCGTTAAGATAAGAGCTGACCACACCTTTCGTCTCGCGCTTGACGCTTACCCGGTAAGTCATGGCGCCCGGCATGCCTGACATCGAGTAATTCCGGAGCAGCATAGGGCCGTTAGCTGTTGTACGCAACCGTAGCACGAGAAACTGTCCTGGTAAAGCCGCAGGCAAGGGTGCCTCGTCCTTTTGTTCAAAGGACAACGAGACCACATTGGCCGCTTCTCGATCTACCTTGGCGATGCGTAATGGTCGAAAACCTGGCCAGGCTGGTGGCGGCCCGCTTGCAGCCTTGAGCCCGGGATTCCCGCCCTCCGAAGTCTTCTGCTCCGCAATCGCCTTTAAAGACGTCTTCCAACCTTGGCTGAGGGCCGGCACTCGCAGCGAGCGTTCAAGCTTTTCGCGCGACGGGTTTGGCAAGTACAGGAGCGCATCAATGTCTGCCACAGTAATGCGTTCGGGGCCATCCCCAACCTTCACAATTTCGTCGCCAACGCCGACTTCGCCTTCCTGCAGCACACGAAAATAGAAGCCAGGCCGGTGATGTGACACTAGCAGAGCAGCCATTGCCGGCTCCTCCATTCTGATACCCACGCGATAGCATGTGACGCGCGGCTGAGTAACCTCAAAGAGCGCGCTCCCTATACGGTATCGATCACCAATGCAAACCTCATCATCAGCTAAGCCATCTACTGTGAAATTTTCACCAAACTGTCCAAACGAAAACTCTTTGCGTCTGAGTTGAGCCTCCCAGTAACGATACGACTCCGTTTGATAGACCATGACCGCGCGGTGCTCGCCTCCATGCCCGGCAAGATCCCCTTGTCCATCGCCTTCCACATTCAGGCGACCGACTTTAATCCTGCCCTGCACTGGCTGCTTCCAAATCGCAGTGTGGACTTTCTCGCCCCTCCATGCGACGTCACAAGGAAGCCCGACATTAATTGATAGAAGCTGCGCCATGTCAATTGGTTAGCAAATCGGATTCCACACGCTCCCCCAGAGCTTCCCCGAGGACCTGACTTGAAAAGACTGATCGCGTCGACCCGCTGAGTCGGTCCGCGAACAATAGGAGGCGACCCTCTGTAATTTAGCTTTTCGTTTCTAGAACTTCGTCAGGGCGCCATGATCGTCGCGATCGCCACGAATCGGACTTCTAGCATCCAAGGGCCCGGTCGATACAGCGTCGATGGCCTCATAGCGTCGAGATTAGGCCTCTTCGGCTCCCAGCGTTAGTGAGTCCTGTCGAACCTTCGACTCAAATGGCGGACACGTGAATATCGACCAGCGAGCAAGACTGCGAGTTTTCAGCGATTTAGCGATGGCCCCTCCATTGCTTTTCTCGCAGTGGAAACAGCAAAACGACGATTGACACGGCAAAAGTGAAGTGCAAATTTCAACCAACCCAAACCAACACTTGAAAAGGAAACAGAATATGTCGGACACAAACACAGTGATCGCAGTTTATGAGAACCACTCGGCAGCGGAAAACGCGGTGAAAGATCTTCAGAAGGCAGGCTTCGACATGAAGAAGTTGTCAGTTGTGGGGAAGGACTATCACACGGACGAGCAAGTCGTTGGCTACTACAACGCGGGAGACCGCATGAAGTATTGGGGAAAGCAGGGGGCTTTCTGGGGCGGCTTCTGGGGATTACTCTTTGGCGCCGCATTCTTTTGGGTTCCCGCAATAGGTCCTGTACTGGTTGGCGGTTCATTAGTGGCTGCGATTGTCGCCGCCCTCGAGAACGCGGTGGTGGTCGGCGGCTTGAGTGCTATCGGTGCCGGTCTGTACAGCATAGGTATACCCAGAGACAGCGTCGTGACTTATGAGACCGCCGTAAAGGCGGGGCAGTATCTGGTAGTTGCTCATGGAACATCCGCTGAGGCGGCTAAGGCGAGAAATATTTTGAGCACATTGAAACCAACAGATTTGACCGACCACGTTGTCGAACCTGCTGCGCAAGCGGTCACTGGTTGAACGCTCGTGAGTTTGGGATCAGCTCGTTCAGTGCGCACTATACAAGGAGATGAATTATGAAAGCAGTTGTCGTCCACCAATATGGCGGCCCGGAAGTGCTGAAGTTTGAGGACTATCCCGATCCCGTACCCGGTCCGGGTGAGGTGCTGGTACGGGTCGCCGCCACCAGCGTGAATCCGATCGACTACAAGCGGCGGGCTGGATTAACGAAGGATTTCTATCCTCTCCATTTCCCGGGCCTCATAGG
>PMQB01000294.1 GCA_003169195.1 Bryobacterales bacterium | reverse complement strand
GCGCGGCGCCGCTCGAAACGGGCCAGCAAGGCCTCGATGTGCTTGCAGGTTCCGAGCGTGTTGACGGCGAAATCGGGGCAGGAACAATAGTTTTCAAACACGCCAGGGCCGCGCAAGGCGATGCGGTACATTTGTCCGCTCGATGACTTGATTTGATAGTCGCCATATTGCGCGCCGCCAGGGGGGTGCTCCACGATCCGCTTGATGGCGTTGCTCGCCCTCGCCTGTCGTTCGGCGATCTGCTGTTCGATCAACATGAGGTTCTGCGGTTGAGGATAACAGGCAGGGCGGGCAAAGTCAGCATGGCGGCCAACAGTACAAACTCTATAAGGACAAACTAAGCAACATCAAGTAAGAGACCCGCCGCCCCGGCCAACTAACCCCGCTATAATCACAAAGCCTTCTATGTCCCATGAGCAACTCAGCGCGGTGGAGCTCTTTACGCTTTGCGCAGGTTCACGGGATCACGAAGTTTGGCTTGAATTTCACCGCCGCTATCATCGCACCATTGCCGGAGTCGCCCTCAAAACCCTTGCCATCGCCCGCCCCGGCCGAACCGGCGAACTCGAAGATCTCATTCACGAAGTTTACGCCCGCCTCTGCCAAAGAAATGGAAAGGCGCTGCTAGACTTCCAACCCACCGGTCCAAATTCCGACTTCGCCTACCTCAAAGTCATCACCCGCAACGTCGTCCTCACCCAGTGCTCCAACAAACGCGCCGAAGATGACCGAACCGACTCAGCCCTGCAAGATGTAGAAATCGCCGACCCTTCTTCCACTCACACCATTGATCGCAAAATTCTGATTGGCCAGATCGACAACGCCGTGCGCTCCACTGCCAGCCACCGTGACCGCCAAGTATTCTGGCTCTATTACCGCTCAGGTCTCACCGCCGAGCAAATTAGCTCGTTTCCCACCATTGGCCTTAGCGCCAAAGGCGTAGAAAGTGCGCTGGGCCGCCTCACCCGGCTCATGAAAGAAAAATTTGCCAATAAACCCGAAGGAAAAGCTCGCGGTATGGGGTTCTCATAATGAACGACTCGGATGAACAAATGCTGAATCTCGAATGGGAGGGCTCAGGCCGCCTGCGCGCACGCTCCGGCGACCTCACGCCAGACTGCCCTTTAGAGCAGGAACTATTCTCGCTGGCGCAAGGCGATCTCACGCCAGCGCGCGAGCAACAACTGCTCACGCACTGCGCCGATTGCGACCTCTGCTCCACCCGCCTCAAGAATGCAGTCGCCTTAGCGGAACCCCTCACGCCGGAACAAGAGCAACTGATCGACAGCCTTCCTTCCACAAACGAGGCCGCATCCGTGGCCAGTAAATTAACAAACGCCCCAATCCCCATTTCCCGCGGAATTCGCGGGCGCATCACTCCCCTGCGTTGGATGGCCGCCGCTGCCGCCTTGTTCGTCGTCAGTCTGCTCCCCTTCACCTATTCACGCTGGCAACAACACGAGGCCAGCGCCCACATCGCCCAGCAACTCGCCCAACTGCGTCCCATTGAATTTCGTCTCGCCGGCATTGCCTATGGCCACTACCGCGAAGCCCGAGGCACGGCCGATGCCATCTCTGTTGAAACCAAAACCATTAAACCAGGCACTCCCGATTCCTGGCGCGCCGCCGTGCTTGAAAACAATTTCGATTCCGCCATAGATCAAATCGAAAACGCCATGCGTACCAGTAGCCGCAAGCCTTCCCTGTTGAACGATCTGGCCGCCGTCCACGCTGCCCGCGGCGACCGCCTTCGCTCTGATCACGAGTACGAAACCGCCCTAGCTATGGTGGATGAAGCCCTCGCACAAAATCCAAACTATCCACCAGCCCTGTTCAACCGCGTACTAATACTCGACCGCTTGCACCGCCCCGACGCTGCCCGTATCGCAGCCGAACGCGACTTACAAACCGAGACGGACCCGGGCTGGCAGTCAGATGCGCGCGCTTTCGCGGACAACAAATGACTCTACCTTTTAGAGTTGCGGCCGTCGCCATCGCCACCCTCACGATCGCCGGCGGCCTTCTCGTTTGGCACCAACCCGCCACCCAACTCAGCCTGGCAGAATGGCAACTCCGCGCCCTTCCCGTCGCCGCAATCCCCACCAGTTTACGCATTCCCGGCCACACAAAATCGCAACCTTTCCCTTCCCAACACGACATTCAACTCGCCGCCCAAGCCATCCAATCACGCGTCGACAAAACAGAAAAACAGTTCGGACCCAGTGCCCGCTCCATGTGCATCAAAGCGCGCCTGCATGTCGTGCTCGGCCACTATGACGAAGCCATAGAAACTCTCCAACTCGCCGCTTCGGTCGACCCCGACAATACATGCGTCGCCTTCGTCAGCGGCTTGGCATTCACCGCGCGAGCGCTGGCCGACAACCGCGCTATCGATCTAGGCACCGCAGCCGAAAGCTTCCAACAAGCCTCCGAGCGAGGCAACAGCTTTGCACAGGAATCGCTTTTCAACCTCGCCTGGGTGGCCGAACGCCTGCCCGCTCCGCACGCCGCCCTGGAGTTTTGGCAAGAGACATTTAAGACTGAGAAGTCTACCGAATGGCGTGCCGAAATCGCAAAGAATATCGCCGCCTGCCAAAATCTGATATCTCACCGCCTTCGAAAACTGCAAGAGATCGTCACCGCAGCAGATCCCGAGCATGTGCCCGAAGGCGGCATCGACGTGTTGCTGCAAGCTGCTGAAGCCGATTGGCTGGCCGACGCACAAAACTTCCACGTACCGCTGAACCGCTTGGCCAACTACCTGCAAGCCACTAAACACGACCCGTGGCTGCACGATCTCCTGCAAACCGCACAAACGCAAGCAGCTTGGCCCTTGTTGGCCGCGGCATCGGCAGCCAATCGATCGGGACGCCATGAAGAAGCCCTGCTGTCTGCCTCCCAGGCACGCACAGCAGCCGCCGCGAACGCACCGCTCCGCATCGCCAGTTCCGTCGAACTCGCCTACGCCTACGGCCGCTTAAGGCACCCGGCAGAATGTCTCGATGCTTTGCAAGGTATTCGAAGAAGTGCTGAGCAATCGTCCTACGTATGGTGGGCCAACCAAGCGTGGCTTCAAGAGCTGACATGCAAAAGCGCCAGCCGCGACTTCGATGTCATGGCTGAACGTTTGCAAGCGGCTGAAAAGATCCCACTGGCCGGCTATGCCGGGCTCGGCTTGCGCGCACGCTCCAGCACCGTCGAACCGTTCGTGAGTCTCACCACGCCGCTCGATGCCTGGCAAAATGCCCACGAATCGCTCATCCTCTTCTGGCGCGGCGTTCATACAGGACCATTGGCTGTTAATTTCTATATCTCCTTAGCTCTCTCCGCAGATGAAGCAGGTCACGATCGCGTCGCCGCGGTGCTCATGCAAGAAGCCATCGCCGTCATGGAGGGCCATCCCAATCAGCGGCGCCGCGGCGAAATTTGGGCCGATTGGGCCAGCGCACAAATGCGCCGCCAGCAATACGCCGCTGCCAGTCGTTCCTACCAAAATGCCGCTGTCTTAGCACCTGTACCCGCGGTCACGCATAGCTTCGCCGCCATGTCTGAAGTGGCACGCGCCAAAGCGGAAATCGCCAACGGTTTAGCCGCGCAAGCCATGGCAAGGCTGGCGCGCCTACCCGCCGGCGATCCGTTCCCTTATCTGAATTTTGACTATTACCAACGGCTGCGTTTGATCCCCGCCATGGGTAGCGCATTTCTAGCTACTGGCCGCTCGCCGGATGCGCTGCGCTATTACCAAACCTCTGTCATAGAATGCCTCGATCATCTGCAGCATGTAAAGGGGCGCGCGCAAAGACAAGCCTTCCTCAGCGAAAGCGAAGAAGCATGGCGCGGCATGGTGCAAACCCAAATAAGCAATGGTGATTTCACCACCGCCTTAGATTCATGGCAAGCGTTCCGCAGTCGTCGCGATCCGGACTACCACCGTCTGCCCCCAAGCAACCAAGCGGCTTGGCTCTCTTACGCACTTGTCGGCAATCAACTCGCGCTTTGGATCGCTGATTCCTCCGGCACTGACTTTCACTTCATTGAGCTAAACCAAATCGCAGCCAAAGCCCAGCGCCTTTCCGCCTTACTCGCTAACCCCGATTCATCCGTTCCCTTGATCCACACTCTGTCCCGCCAACTCTTCCAGCAATTGCTTGGCCCCGTAGCCTCGCGGCTGGCCCAAACCCCCACCCTTATCATTGATGCCGACGCTCCCCTAGCCAACATCCCTTGGTCTGTGCTTGAGAACAGTACTGGACAGCCATTGCTTGAATCGCATGCCCTGGTATTGACCCGCGGCTGGTACGAAGCCGCCTCTCACGCCGTGAATCAACCACTGCAACTGCGCCCTGGCCTGATTGTGGCCGACCCTGAACTGGACGATCCCTCCGCTCGCAGCCTCCCACCTTTACGCGACGCCCGCGAAGAGTCATTCGCCCTACAAACCCGCTTGCCCGCAACCAAGCTACTCACCGGTGGGGACGCGAAACTCAATCTAGTACGCCAACTCTTGCCCCATCAGCGTCTCCTGCACTACGCCGGCCACGGCGTTTCGAACGGCGGTTTCGGCGCCTTAGTGCTTGCCAAAGAACCGGGTTTCCCCATGCGCTTGTTCACAGCGCAACAGATTTCCGATCTCGATTTGTCGTCCACTGAGCTAGTCGTTTTAGCCGCCTGCTCCACGGGTATCGGCGAGCAGAGTGGCGCCTTTGATCTCTCAAGCCTCGTCCGTGCCTTCCTCGAAGCAGGAGCCACCCGCGTGGTCGCCGCCCGCTGGAACATCGACTCCAAACCAACCGCCCGTTTCATGACCGAATTCTATACAGGACTGCTGAACAAAGTGCCACCCGCCCAATCTCTCCGCGCGGCAGCACTCGCCATTCGCAGCAAACCACTCACCTCGCACCCATACTATTGGGCCGCTTTCGAACTATATGGCGGCATCTAGTTTCAATGCCGCGTAGCTAACACCTCCAAGGAGAAAATCATGCCAACTCACACACCGCAGCAACCCGATATCTTCTACCTCGTCTTACACGGGTTGATATCTATCATCGAAACACCTACCGATCTTCGTCTCTACATGTTAGACGTCGGCCCCGTTCACTCGTACGAAGGTGGCAACTGGGGTGCCTTTACCCCCATAGACCAGGGAAGCAACGGCACTCTGCTAGGCGTAAAGGATGGCGGCGTTGGACCTGATCCCATCGCCAATCCCGTCGTGAAAATTCCCAGCCCTCCCGCAACCAACACCACCGGCGTCTACAGTGTCATCACCGTTCCCAAGCCCAGAAAGGTACATTCCATCGATAAGGGAGATATCCAGATCACCACCGGATCAGACCAACTCCTCGACACGCCGAAGACGCTCTCCGCCGTCCGCATACTCGAATACGAAGCGGCCACCAAACTGGAAGACATCAGTCTAAAGTTCGGACCAGGCCCGAACATCCAATTTTGGAGAGCGGAGTTCAGTATTGCCCGGCTGAGTGAATCGCAACGCATCTCGGCACTTCACCTTATTGACGACCCGCCCCTTGGTTCGGTTGTACCCGTTACCCATCACGTGGATGAGTTCGCCCTTAGTTGCCAAGTCCTCGGTACGGCTATCACAATTAAGGAAGCCGCCAAAGCTCTCACCACTCCTGATTCCGCAATGCCTCTTGGATTGTCTCGCATTGAACTGGGTCTCGAGTTCCCGCATCAACCCAATGATCTCGGCGGCGGCTGCACCGCCTGCTGTGGCGGCGCCGACGGTAAAGTAGGCGGCCACGGCTGATACGAAGCATCCCCCCTGAAAAAAACTTTCTCGGCAACGAAGGAATCTGCTCACCTCCGCAGTTCTCTTAAGCAAGGACGATGACCGCAAGGCCCGTTCACACAGGACGGGCCAAAGACATCTTCTTTTAGCAAGAAACTCAGAGGGAAAAAATGAAATTGACTGCAGTCGGAACAAAATTTGGAGTCGTTTGGAATCATCTGCCAGACTCGCCTGCCACCACTCCTACAACCTTCAACGAACTTTACCTGACACGCCTCCGCACCGGAGACCACGACATTGCCCAACACTTTTACCAATATTCCCGCCGCGTCCTGCGCAGCCTGCTGTGGGGCAAAGTTGCGCCGGAACGCAGCGAAGATATGGTGCAAGATGCCATTTCCGCAGCCATGGAAAAGATCATGAAAGGCGAACCGCGCGACGCGTCTCGGCTCCCGGCCTATGTTCGCGCCATTGGTTCCAACATGGCTAAACAATCCCTGCGGCCCAGCGTACAGAGAAACTTCGTCGACTTAGACTTCAACCTGATTTCCGACACGGCCGACAGCCCCGAGAGACGTGTGCTCGCCGGCGAAACAGCCGACGCCGTCAAGCGAATTCTGCTAACGCTCCCCAAACGAGATCGCGAGATTCTGCTCGATACCTTCTTCCACCAATCCGACCGCGACGAAGTCTGCCGCAAACACAACGTCACACGAACCCAGTTGCGCCTCATCCTGTTTCACGCCAGAGGCCGATTTCAAAAGCTCTGGCTCAAACAGTAACGCATCGGGCGCAAAAACTATTGTTTGGCAAGGAGGGGTGATGGAGATTAAGGACAGCGTCCCTTGCTCTGCATGAACGCCATTGCCTTGTTCATCCGCTCGGTAAAACTTGACACCTTCTCGCCCGTTCGTATAGGAGATGCCATAAGCTCATCGCTTTTGCGCGAAGACGCAACCATTTCGCCATCACGCACTCTATCTCGGCTGTATCCCAGAATGAAATATGCTTCGGAGGGATAATCTGAAACTTTTGTAGAAAAACAGGAGATATTGGGAGCTATTGTCTATTGTCTGTTGCGGCGCCACGACAACACGCAGCGTCATGCGATGGCCTCCCTAAACCGTTCGTCGTCACTGTTACGAGGGCGGACTTAAGTACACCCGAGGGTGTAAAACAGATTGTGTAAACGCAGGTTGAAGTANNCTGGAGAGGATGCTGGGAGCGGAGCTGAGCGCGCATCTGGGGTATCAGAAGCACGATCCAGCCGGCTACCGCAGCGGGAACAGCCGGAACGGGACGAGCCGTAAGAAGGTGAAGGCGGATATCGGCGAGATTGAACTGGAAGTGCCACGCGACCGGCAATCGACGTTCGAACCGAAGATCGTACCGAAAGGACAAACGCGCTTTCCCGGGTTTGATGAGAAGATCCTGTCGATGTATGCGCGCGGCATGACAACGCGGGATATCCAGGCGCATTTGGAAGAGATGTACCAAGTCGAAGTCAGTCCCACATTGATTTCGACGGTGACGGACTCGGTGCTGGATGAAGTGCAAGCCTGGCAAAGCCGGCCGCTGGAGCAACTCTATCCGATCGTGTACCTGGACGCACTGCACGTGAAGATGCGCGACAACGGACATGTGGAGAATCGCGCGGTGTATACGGCGATTGCCATCAACCTGGAAGGCAAGAAAGAAGTGTTGGGATTATGGACGAGCGCCAACGAAGGAGCGAAGTTCTGGCTGCAAGTGCTGACAGAGCTGCAAACACGGGGCGTGAAAGACATTCTGATTGCCTGCGTGGATGGGTTGAAAGGTTTTCCGGAAGCGATTGAGACGGCGTTTCCGCACACGCAAGTGCAGTTGTACATTGTGCACTTGGTGCACGCCAGTTTGAACTATGTGAACTGGAAAGAGCGCAAGACAGTGGCGGGCGACTTACGCGAGGTGTACCGCTCGACCACAGCCAGGGAAGCGGAGCATCGCTTAGAAACGTTCGAAGCGAAATGGGGCGCCAAGTATCCGACCATTGCCACTCTGTGGCGGCGGCATTGGGAGCGAGTGATTCCGTTCTTCGCCTTCCCGGCCGAGATCCGGCGTGTCATCTATACAACGAACGCCATCGAGTCGTTGCACATGACACTGCGCAAAGTGATCAAGACCCGGGGCTCGTTTCCCAACGAAGACGCGGCGCGCAAACTGCTTTACTTGGCGCTGCGGAATGTGTCCAAGAAGTGGCACACGATTCAGAACTGGAAGGACGCGTTAAACCGCTTTGCGATTCTCTGGCCGGGGCGCATTCCACTGCCAGGGGCAGAGCCCGCTTCGCCCTCCTGATCGTGAATAGGGCAGGGTCGGGAGCCCTGTCAAGGCAACCCTGCGGGCTCGCTCCGCTCGACCTTGACAGAACTCCCAACCCTGCCCAAAGACGCCTTATAGGAGGCCGAAGCGGAAAACTAAGTGGATTTTTTTGAGGGCGTTTACACAAAAGACTTGACACTACCTCCACGAACGGATGAAACCAACACGACCGTTTCCCCACAATCGATTGTAGAGGCTGGCAGGAGATTGAAAGGGCTAAGTTTTCGACGCGACAACCATGGGTCGCAGAT
>PMQB01000575.1 GCA_003169195.1 Bryobacterales bacterium | reverse complement strand
ATTAAAGGCTACTGCATGCATCTGAGCAGCGGCGGCGGCGTTAGTCCGAACTACTTCCCGCTGTACGGCGAAGAGTTGCAGCAGAAGGTCGACAGCTACCAGGGGTCTTGCGTCACGGCCGGCATATTCGGCGAGCGCGTCGCGCGCTTTGAGAATCACGCCCGCATTAATAAAGACGTGAAAGATGCCTGGGGCATTCCNNTGCCGCATGGGCAACGATCCGAAGAAGAGCGTGCTGAACAAGTGGAACCAGACCCATGACGTCAAGAACCTGCTGGTGGTAGACGGCGCCAGCTTTGTTACGGCTGGTTGGCAGAATCCGACAATGACGATACTCGCTCTCTCGATGCGGGCCTCGGAACACTTGGCTGAAGAGATTTCCAAAGGCAACATCAGCTAACGGTCTTGCCAGACTCGCTAAAAGAAGCTCGCCAGTTATTAGCCGAAGCTCGCAACATCGCTATTCTCAGCGGCGCGGGGGTCTCTGCCGAAAGCGGAGTCCCTACGTTTCGTGGAGCGGCCGGCTTGTGGCGGAAGTTCCGGCCGGAAGACCTGGCAACACCAGAAGCGTTCGCTCACGATCCCAAAACATCCTGGGAGTGGTATAGCTGGCGGCGAGGAATTGTGGCCGGCGTTCAACCCAACCGAGGGCACTTTGCACTGGCTAAGACCGAGTGCACCGTGATTACGCAAAACGTCGACGGCCTTCATCAACGGGCCGGTAGCAAGAACGTGATCGAAGTACACGGCAGCATTTGGCTGCTGCGCTGCACGCAATGCAGACGGGAATGGGAGGATCTCTCACCTGCGATTGAACTTATGCCGCATTGCAAGTGTGGCGGCTTGGCCCGGCCAGGCGTTGTCTGGTTCGGCGAAAGCCTCGATCCCAACGTATGGGCGGCTGCTGAGACGGCGGCACGCTCGTGCGATGTACTCATCGTTGCCGGCACCTCGGCCGTTGTCTATCCAGCCGCTGGACTGGCCCCGATAGCGAAGGCGGAAGGGGCGAAGATCATCGAAGTGAATCTCGAAACGACATCCCTTTCGGCGTCGGTGGACTACTCGTTTACTGGACCATCTGGAGTGATCCTGCCACAATTGTTAGATCGATAAAATGATCGAAATTCACCAGCTCACCCAGCTCGAAGAATTTGCGACCGTGGTCCGGTTGCAGCGCGAGATCTGGGGCTTCGACGATGTTGAACTCTTACCGCAGCGGCTCTTTGTCGTGGCAGACAAAATCGGCGGGCAGATTTTAGGCGCGTTTGACAACGGCAAGATGGTGGCCTTCTGCTTGGGTATACCTGGTCTTAAGGCAGGCGGCAAATACTATATCCACAGCCACATGATGGGCGTGCTGCCCCCGTATCGCAATAGCGGACTAGGCCGGCGGCTGAAGTTGGAACAACGCTTATGGGCCTTAGCACGCGATGTGGAACTGATCGAATGGACGTTCGATCCGCTGCAACTCAAGAACGCGTTCTTCAACATTGAACGCTTAGGCGTGATCATCCGGCGCTACGTTCACAATCAATACGGCACAACCAGCAGCACTCTGCACGGCGGCTTGCCGACAGACCGGCTCGTGCCCGAATGGTGGATCCGTTCGCCTCGCGTGGAGGCCCTCACCAGCGGCCAGCCCTTTACGCGCAATCCAACGCAAGCGCGTATCAGCATTCCATCGAACATCAACGATCTCATTCAAAACGACCCGGCACGGGGCCGACAGATTCAAAAAGACGTAGGTGATCAATTTGATCTACAGTTTCGTGCCGGCTTGGCCGTTATCGGTTTTGAAAAATCTGAAGATTCAGGAACATACCTTTTAGGAACATGGGAATCAAAGTAGACCGTATCATACTGCGCCACATCCGCATTCCACTGGTGCATTTTTTCGAAACAAGTTTTGGCCGGACGTTTGACCGCGACATCATCCTGGTGGAAGCCTTTGCCGGTGATGTATCCGGCTGGGGTGAAGTCACCGCCGGAGAAAATCCTTTCTATAACGAAGAGTGGACGGGGTCCATCTGGCCGTTGTTGATCGACTACATTGCGCCGCGCATTCTGAAACATGAGTTCGCGGATGCCGGTGAAGTGAACGCTCGCACTGAACATATTCGGGGCCACAACATGACGCGCGGCGGTGTCGAAACGGCCATCTGGGACTTGGAAGCCCGCCTGAAGAACGAGCCTCTTTGGAAGGCCATTGGCGCGGGCGCGCGACATGAGATCCCTTGCGGCGTCTCCATCGGCATTCAAGATTCTGTCGAACAACTGCTCGAAAAAATCGAGACCGAAATCAACGCTGGTTACCAGCGCATCAAGATGAAGATCAAGCCCGGCTGGGACGTGGACGTAGTCCGCCAAGTGCGCGAGAAGTTTCCGCAGATCAAGCTGATGGCCGACGCCAACTCGGCTTATACGCTGGCCGATATCGATCACTTGAAGAAGCTTGACGACTTCTATCTGATGATGATTGAACAACCGCTGGCCCATGACGACATCATTGACCATGCTGTGCTGCAGGCGGCGCTGCAAACTCCGATCTGCTTGGATGAGTGCATCCGCTCGGCGCATCATGCCGAGCAAGCCATCCGCCTCAAGGCTTGCCGCATTATCAACATCAAGCTCGGCCGCGTGGGCGGCTTTGGCGAAGCCAAGCGAGTGCATGACATTTGTCAGACAAACAACGTGCCCGTTTGGTGCGGCGGCATGCTGGAGTCAGGCATTGGCCGCGCGCACAACATTGCGCTTTCGACGCTGCCCAACTTCGTGCTGCCAGGCGACGTTTCGGCCAGTAAACGCTATTGGAAACGTGACATAATTGTGCCTCCGGTAGAGGTCTCGCCCACTGGCACCATCACGGTCACCGATACGCCGGGATTCGGATATGAGATTGATAAAGACTTTCTAGAAAGCCTGGTCGTGCGACAGGAAATCCTCTTCTAGCTATCCTGTATATTTACTATGCTCAATCCCGGAATTTTCCGCGAATATGACATTCGCGGAATCGCTGACCAAGAATTGCTCGACCCTGAAGTGGAACTCATTGGGCGAGCGCTGGCCACCCACCTCATTCGCCAAAGCGGACGCTTGATCTGCTTAGGCCGCGACTGCCGACTCAGCGGTCAGCGCATTCATGACGCCCTATTGAAAGGCATTTTAGCCACGGGAGCGGAGGTGCTCGATATAGGCGTAGGCCCGACGCCGCTACTTTATTACTCAGCGGTTCACTTCAAAGCCAACGGCGCGATCATGATCACCGGGAGCCACAACCCCGCCGAATACAACGGACTCAAGACTGTGTGCGGCAGCGGCACGCTGCATGGCGATCAGATTCAGCATGTGCTCAAGCTCATACAAACGAATGACTTCGAGAGCGGCACGGGCACTGTAAAGAGCGTCGACGCGGCGACACCTTACGTGGCCGAAGTGGCGGCGCAATTTTCAGCGCTGCCCCGCAAAGTAAAGGTTGTCTTCGATGCCGGTAACGGGACCGCCGGGCCCACGATTCACCGCATTCTGGAAAAGCTCAACATAGAGCCGATTGAACTCTTTTTTGAGATGGACGGGCGATTTCCGAACCATCACCCCGACCCAACGGTGGTCTCGAATCTTAAGCATCTACAAGATGCCGTACATGCGAACAAAGCCGAACTCGGTATCGCGTTCGATGGCGATTCCGACCGCATCGGCGCGGTAGATGAGAGTGGCAATGCCGTCTACGGTGACATGCTGATGCTCATCTTTGGCCGCGAGATTCTTACGCGCAAGCCAGGCGCTACGTTCATTGGCGAAGTCAAGTGCTCGCAAATCATGTACGACAAGCTGGCCGAATTGGGCGGCAATCCAATCATGTACAAGACCGGGCACTCTCTCATCAAAGCCAAGATGAAAGAAGAGCATGCGGAACTGGCCGGCGAGATGTCGGGCCATATGTTCTTCGCCGACCGGTATCACGGTTTCGACGATGCGCTATATGCGGCGTGCCGCCTGATTGAGATTGTTGCCAAATCAGGCAAGCCGCTTTCATATCAGATGGAAGGCATTCCTAAGTTGGTTTCCACACCGGAGTTGCGCGTGGATTGTCCCGACGACAAGAAGTTTCAGGTCGTAGAGAAGGTAGCTGCCGCCGTGCGCCAGCGCTACAAAGTTGTAGATGTGGATGGCGTGCGGGCGATCTTTGAGCATGGTTGGGGACTGGTGAGAGCCTCGAATACGCAGCCGGTTCTGGTGATGCGATTCGAGGCTACTAGTGACCAACTCCTCACTCAATATAGGGATGAGTTAGAGGGCATAGTGGAAGAGGCCAAGAAGTTGGCTGGGGTTCAGTAGAGGAGGTATTGTTTCCTCCGATCGGCAAATTTGGCGGCTTCGGTTTGGGCGGCGGTATAGATATCGATGGCTTCTTTGCCTTGGTTTAGAGCGTCGATCACCTCGTGGCTACCGATCAGGGTTTTGCATTTTTCGAAATCGATTTTGCCGGGGTACAGCGTGCGCAAGGCGACAGCGAGTTCGATGCCGAGACGGGTGCTGTCGAAGCTTTCGCGATCGGTGATGACGAAGCGGACGCCTTCGATCATTTGACCGGAGAAGTTTGAGGACGTGGGTTGGAACTTTGTCGGATAGACGCGCACGCCGGGAATCAATTGAGCGTTGAGGGCAGTGGCGAGTGCGGGCCCTTGAATCCAATCAGCACCTACTTGTTCGAACGGAGCATCGGTTCCCCGCCCTACTGAGTAATTGGTGTTGTATTCCAACATTCCGATTCCCGGGTAGAGCAATGCCGCATTGAGGCTGCGCATGTTGGGTGAAGGATTGACCCAAGTGAGCGTGCTGGAATCGAACCAATCGCCACGCTGCCAGTTCTTCATACGAATAACGTGGAGATCGGCACCCCAATGTTGTTCAGCGTTGGCCATCTGCGCGAGTTCGCCAAATGTCATGCCGTGTCGCAAGGGCATGTCATAGCAGCCGACGAACGATTGCAGATCTTTATCGATCATGGGCGCTTCGATGTGGGTTCCGGTAATCGGGTTGGGACGATCGAGCACATAGAAAGGTTTGCGCGCCTTGCCGGCTTCTTCGAGCGCGTAGAGGATGGTGCACGAGTATGTATAAAAGCGCGCGCCGACATCTTGAATATCGAACACGACGGCATCGAGACTCTGCATTTGCGCGGCAGTCAGGCGGCGTTGATTGGGCATATAGAGGCTGGTCACGGGAATACCAGTTTGCGGATCTTTGGAGTTGCCCACATCGGAATCTTGCGTGCCGCTGATGCCGTGTTCGGGCGAATAGAGCACGATGTGAATGCCGGCTCCGATCATGGCGTCAATATTGCGGTGGCCGGCGCGGTCGAGTCCTGTTTGATTGGTGATCAGGCCGACGCGCTTGCCTTTGAATTCACGGAAGTTTTCAGACTCTAAAACGTCGATGCCGGTTTGGGTATCGGCATTGCGCGGAATGACACGATGAGCGCCGGCGCCGGAGATGGTTTCGTTATAGCCGGTGATGGCCACGTCGTTGGGGATGTTGAGACCGAAGCCAGCGGCAATAGCGGTGGCGAGACGGCCGCGTAGAGAGCTGAGAGAATTGCCGCGTTTGAGGTGAACGACGTTCGAAAGAAAGATGACGAACGAGTGACTGGTAGGATCGATCCACAAAGAGGTTCCAGTGAAGCCGGTGTGGCCGTAGGAACCGATGGGGAAGAGTTCGCCGCGATTGCTGGAGAAAGGCGAATCGATATCCCAACCGAGGCCGCGGAGAATGGGCTGATCGGCAGGGCTGCCAGGTTCGGTGAATTTACGAACGGTTTCGGGATTGAAGATACGCACGCTGTTGCTGCCCGTGCCCATGCCCACTAACATCTGTGCGTATTTAGCAAGGTCGTCAGCCGTGGTGAAGACGCCCGCATGACCAGCAACACCGCCCATGAAGCGCGCCGTTGGATCATGTACGACACCGCGGAAGGGCATGCCATTTTCTTCTTCGTATTCCGTAGGCGCGATGCGCGGAATAAGAGAGGGATTGGGTAAGTAACCCGTATCGTTCATCCCCAGAGGCCCATAGATTTGTTCGTGCGCAAATTCAGCGAGCGACATGCCAGAGAGGCGGCGCACGATTTCGCCCATGAGGAGAAAATTGATATCGCTATAAATAAAGCGCACCCCGGGAGGTGCGATGGGTTTGGCCATGAGCGCTTTCTGAATACCGGTTTCGTAACCGGTCCAGGCGGGAACCAGTTCGACATCGGGCGGCATACCGGAGAAATGCGTCATTAATAAACGAATGGTGATGTCGCTTTTGCCGCCTTGAAATTCGGGCAGGTACTTGATCACCGGATCGTCAATCCGCAGCTTGCCTTGTTCGAACAAACGCATGACGCAAGGGGTTGTGCCGATCACTTTCGTGAGCGACGCCGCATCGAAGATCGTGTCGAGCGCCATCGGTTCGTGATCGGGCAGCCAGGCTTTGGAGCCATAAGCCTTGCGGTAAACAATCTCGTTGTTACGACCCACCAGCAAAACGGCGCCAGGGATGAGATGGCTTTGCACGGCTTCGTCAATGATGGGATCAACCGTGCCAGAGGCCGGTGTCTGTGCACAGGCACACAGCGGCGACACGAAGGCTGCAATGCCGGCGGCAAGCCATGTACGAAACGGAATTTTCATGTTCTTAAATTAGGTGAGCTTTCGGGCGATTTGCTCTAACAAATGCGCCAATTCTACGTCTTTTTTGGTGATGCCCCCGGAATCATGGGTGGTTAGATCAACTCGGACCTTGTTATAGACGTTGAACCATTCCGGGTGATGATTCATTTTCTCAATGCCGATGGCGGCCATGGTGATGAATCCGATGGCGGTAGGAAAATCGGCAAATTGAAACTCGCGATGGAGTTTGGCTTCTTTGATGGTCCAGCCCGGGAGGTTGCCCAAAACGGTATGGAGTTCCTCGTCGCTGAGTTTGTGGAGGGGCATGAAGATATTCTGCCAGAACAGGAAAGAGTTCAGGCGCCAGAAGTCGTAAGCCACCGGGGATGATGTGTGCGGGCGGCGCTCAGAAGGCAGCCTCCGCCGGCCAAAGCGCCAATCAGTCCTTACCTGGCAACCGCCACATTCAAATAATTTCCGTAACCCACCACCACTGTCGATCCAATGAGTACAACTAATCCAAGGGCCAGCAGGCGGCCAGCCGTTCGGCCGCTCCCGTTCCATTCGTTCAAGCCAATACCCCACAGCGTACTAAAGATAACAATGCTCGCCATGTGAAGCGTCCAACTGGAAAAAGAGTAAGCGCCCATCTTTGTCTCGCCCATACTATAAAAGAAGAATTGAAAATACCAGGTGGTTCCGGCTAACGCGCAGAGTAGATAATTCCTGATCAGCGGTCGCTCGCTCGCCAGATATTCAGAAGCCGTTTTGTTACGGATATTGAGATAGACTGACCACACACAGTTAGTGATGAATCCACCCATCAACACAACGATCAAAACCGGCAGCCCTTGCCAAAGCGGCGGCGTGCCAGCCTTCACAGCAAGCGCTTTGATCGGCGCGCCCGCCGCTAGTCCGTAAGCGAAACAGGAACTCATCAAGCCCGAAACAAGCGCCATTAGAAAGCCCTTCTTCAGGTCAAACTCTTTGATGGCCGCTTGTGCAACATCAACCGAGATGGTCCGCTCTTTGTATATACCTGCGAGCCCTGCGATTGCGATCCCCACAAGGCACAACCCGATGCCGAGTAGAGTCACGCGCCCTGCGGATTTCTCCCACACTTGACTCACAAAGGTGCCACTCACAATAGGCGGCATCAGCGTGCCGAACGCCGCACACAAGCCCATCACAATGGCAATTCCGAGCGAGAGCCCGAGATAGCGAACCGTAAGCCCGAAAGTCAAGCCGCCAACGCCCCAAAGCAACCCAAACAGGATGCACCAAAGAACCGTGGAAACAGGAGCTCGCCCGAGAACTCCAGACAAACCGTGGGTAAGCAGCAATGCAAGCAACCATGGCGCGATGATCCAACTAAAAACGCCGCCCACTAGCCAATACGTTTCCCAAGACCAGTTCTTCACCCCCCGATAGGGAACGTAAAAGCTTCCAGCGGCAAGACCGCCGAGCCAGTGAAACAGGACGCCAAGCGCAGGGTTTGGAGTCATGGCTGCAGCGTGAGAACTGCAACTCCTAAGGCACCAAGCTGATACTTACTTTCATTCACTTCGCGGACCACCGGCGGGTGACTTTGGGTCGTTTCATCCACAAACTCTACGTCCTTCGCTATCTGCGGTAGGCTCAGTTCAATCGAATGATCACGTTTGTTCACGAGCAACAGTTTGTGCTTGCCGTTTTCACTGATGAACCCGAGAGCGAAGACAGCCGGGCTGTCTGTTGAGGTGCTCACCAGCTTGTCACCCACACTAAAATTGTGTTTCAACAGCGCCAGTACTTGCAAGCGCGGATTCGCCGAACCAGTATTCCAATCCACCATGGAGACGCTCGGAAACTGCGTTGGATAGCCGATAAGCTGTGATTCTCCCGCCGCATCAATACCCAACTTGGCAAGCCGACCGAAGACATAGGCATAGGTGGCCCCGGACAAACTCCAATACGACCCCGGAATCGGCGCCGTCACGTGACCCGGTTTGTCCTGTCCCATATCGTCCGCCGAGATCGAACCAATTTCATCGATGGTGGTGCGGGTAGACGGCGACAGGCGCTTACGGATCTCTTCCACGTATCTCACCGTAGTCAAGAAGTGGTCGGCTTGTTCAAAGAACGTAAATTGCTCCACTTCGAGAGTTTGGTCCACACTCGGCGTGGCATAGAAGTGATAAGAGATCATATCCAAGGGAATGCCAGGCTTGTGGTTTGCCGGATTCAAGAAATACTCAAACATTCTAGGGTTGTCGGAAGGCCCAGCCAGCGCCAGTCCCACGAACTTCATCTGTGGCGCTACCGCTTTGATCGCGGAAACAATCGAGTCATAGCACAACACGTAGGTTTCCGGCGTCATCTTGTGCTCGAAATCAACCTCGTTCAAAACTTCCCAATACGGAATCTTGAAATGGTGGCCCGATTCCCGCCGCTTGCCGTACTCGTCTGTGAACCCGCCGTTCACATACCAACTCACCAGCCGCCCATAGTAGTCGCCCAGTTCTTTGCCTGATGGATCGCGGAGTTCGGTTCCTTGCGTGTAGGTCCAAGTCACTCCATCGGGATCACTGGGATAAGCCACTGGTTTTGGCGTGACCCACATCCACTGTGGCGTTGTGCTGAAATTTACGATAACGGAGTGGCCGCTCGTCGCGCGCAGAAAGTCCTCGGTCATGGGGTCAATCAGAGAGAAGTCCCACGAAGTCTTACCGTCAGCCGGTGGTTCCAGTTCCGCCACCGCTAATTTCGGGTACGGTAGCCACGGAACATATCTGACGTAGTCGGCCCCTAGACGCTTCACCTCCGCATAAGCTTTTTCGCCGATCGCCGACCCCGGCCGCAAAGGCGGATTGACGACTACCTGCAGTGTCGGAATCGTTTTATTCACAGCCTCTACTTTGTCCCAAGAGACCTCAACCTTTTCCCCGAACGCGGAGACAGACACTATCGACAAGATCAAGACAAACGAAGTTTTGAAAATTATCATAACCGCTCATCAGCAAACACGAACCATTTCCAATCCCAACAGCGCTGCCAGTTTTTCCAACTTGGATGACATATGCCCAACCCCAATGGCGCAATGATGCGCGGGTCCATGCGCGCTCCAATCCGTGACAAACCGCCGCGCGCCAATGCCAAATCGGTAGCGGCTGTTCGTGTTGCCAATCTGCAAAATCGGACCCGGTACGGATTCACCTTCCGCTACCAGAAATTGGACTCGTCCGTCGTTTCTCTCCACCACTGAAAGGAGAGTCACGGGTCCGTGCTTCACCGACATCTCCACCGAAAGCCCGCGGCCCACCTTGCCGTGGTACACCTGCAGGGGCCGAACCCTGATCTTGCCTTCGGCGATGCCCAGGTGCCCCGGACCGTCGTGCCCCATCAGCACCAGATCATCTTTAAAGTCCATCGCATAGTATTCGGTAAACGAGCCGCCCGCGCCGATCAGGTCCATCATCTTCATGGCCAGGGCGTTTTTCACCTCGTACTCACCGGCCACGGGAATGTGGCGCGCCGTGAGCAGCGATGTGCCGAGAATGATGGAACTCATGGTGCCTTCATTGGCTGCGTTGCCCGAGCCCTTGTAGTAGTAGGCCAGGGCGTCAAGGCCGTGCCGCTCGATAAACCGATCGAGGGCCAACGAGGTTCGCGCTGCCCGGCGCAGTTCTTCCTTAGCGCAATCCGGCTGCACGTCGAATGCGTCATCGAACTCGGCGACGCGCCGCGCAATCTCAGACTCGCTCGCCTTGGCGCACAGCGCGCTCAGCTCATCCACTTCAAGCAGCTCAACGTGCGTGCCAAATGCGATTGACACCAGCGTCACGTCGGTCATGATGTCCAGCATGCCGCTGTAGTAGTGGCCCATCAGCCCCAGCCGCGCCTCCGCCAGCGTGGAGCGCACGCGAGCCGCCGCCAGCCACTCCGCAATCTCCCGCCACGTCGCGGGTTCGTCCAGCACGCCCGTCACCTGGTGAAATGGAATCCGCGCGCGCTTCAGCACGTTTGCCATCTCCGGCACCGGGCACGCCGAACAAAATGCAAGCCACTCGCCCGTCATTGCGGTACGGTCCTCCAGTTTGTTGAAGGCCTCGTAGTCGATAGCCGCCGCCGGTTGCAGATTGAGCACGATCACCGGCACGCCCGCGCGCTGCACCAGCGGCAGCACCGTATTTGAGAGCGCATACGTCGTCACGTAGAGAAACAGCACGTCGATGTCTTCGCTCCGGCACTGATGCCCAGCCTCACGCGAGCGCTGGGCCGTGTCAATAAGTCCCAGCTCTACAACCTCCACGCCGGGGCCAACGAGTCGAGCCGCGAACTGCGTCAGGTAACCATGAAGCCTCTTCTCCAGCCCCGCAAACTGGCTCCAGTAGGCCTCAAGCCCAATGCCGCAAAGCCCCGCGCGCAGCGATCGACCGCTCATGTTTGTGACTCCGTTCCTCTCCGCAACTCATCGCATTGTCGCGTCCACACCGCCCCGCGGACATTACGGCAAATAGAAAACCTCTTCCAGCATCGGGAACCGCTCGCCCGCCCGCAACCCTTCCAGCGGTGCAAAGACCGGCGCCATGGCCTGCTGCCAGCGCAGGTTC
>PMQB01000097.1 GCA_003169195.1 Bryobacterales bacterium | reverse complement strand
AGCTGATGCGCTGCGAATGCAATCCGATCAAGGCCATAACGCCGGCTTTCAGGACCACGATCGCCAAGCAGCTTAAACAGTAGATCGAAAGTAAGATCTTCCAGACGGGGCGAGCGATTGATCAACATCACTTCATGCAGACAGACGATTAGAGCGGGAAAGCGAGTCTTGCCGTAGCCCCATTCCTCCAACAGGTTCAAAACTGTTGTCTGAGCCTTCTGAACGGCCGCTGGTCCGAAGACGTGGCGCGCCAAGTTAGTGACCCAAAATGAACCATAATCGCGAACTTCACCCACGCATTGGAGAAGGTACGCAACGGCAAACAGTTTGGTCCGCCATTCAGGCCGCCAGCCTTTAGCTTTTCTGAATTTACGCGCCTGCTCACCCAAAAGATCGAGCCAATGCCGATGGCTCCAACTCCAAACTGTGCGTTTGCTTTCTAACGTTTCGCGAAGAATCGCTCGCACGGCTGTGTCGGTCAATTCACGCTCGCCATGGACGGCATCGGCCGCATTTCGTAACGGCAGTAGAATGCGCGACAGCGGCTTAGACCACTTTGACTTCCGATACTCGGCGCGGCATTGCTGGCGCACCAGCACCTGTAAATGCTCCAGTTCCTCTTTTGTGACCTTACCGGATCGGTCATATTTTTCCAGCGGTATCGGCCAATGAAACGAGTGATTGATGGTCGCTTTCATTGCGTCTCTCCATTTAATAGAGCCAATCTTGTGCTTGTCAGTTCAGCAATAGTGTGCGCGACCTTGGCCGACAACTCGACACCACTGAGGTGGATGTACAACAGCGTCGTCTGAATGCTCCGATGGCCGGCAAACTTCGCGATCTCATGAACGTCCCAGCCACTTCGTGCAAGATCCGTCAGTCGAAGGTGCCGGAATGTGTGCGTCGATAGTTCGATCACGTTTGATTCGTCGGCAAGGGCGCAGATCTCTTTCGACCAACTCCAAAAAGAAAGTGGCTTGCCACAGTTGCGATTCGACGTTGAAAGAAACAGAGGGCCACGACTCGATCCCAGAGTTCGGCGCTCGCGCAGATACTCTTGAAACAAGCGGCTCGATGTGATCGAGTACGGGACCACTCGCTGAGTCTTGTTTTTCGTAATCTCGGCGCGGATATTTAGTAAGCGCCTTGCGGGATCAAAGTCTTCTGTTCGCAGCGAGCAGAGTTCTTCACGCCGCAACGCGGAGTCATAGGCGAGGCAAAACATCAAACGATGGCGAATGGACTTCGCTTTCACCAAGGGCAGGAGCGCTGCCCACTCGCTCTCTCCGGGAATCCAAGGCAACTTTCGATGGCGTGGAATCAGTCCTCTGTGCTGCATGCCGCCGACACTCGAGCCTGGCACGTAGTGGCCCCGTCCAACGGGATTCACGACGACAACCTGCTCTTGAACTAAAAAGTCATAATACAAGCGCAGCGATGTGATCCGCTGTTGGAGCGTCGCATTGGCGGCTGACCCTGTTTCTCCACCAGCGCTGCTGGGCCTCTTTGAGGAAGCGAACCGAACGTAGGCAGCAATGTGATCTCGCCTGGCTTTGTCGGGCGCTACGCCCTTTGACCGGCTGAAGAACAAATATTGCTCTACCCCTCGTCCATAAGCTTCGACGGTATTTGAAGCAAGCCCTAAATCAGCTACCGATTGTAGCCACCGTTTCGCGTCATCGTCTGTCGCTAACGTCGGGTATCGGGACCATCGAATTACATGCATCGGTGACCCCCAAAAAGATCAACTGGTTTTAAAAGGAATGGCAACATCCCTAAAGTGTTGCGTTGTTTACGCGGTCGGTTTGATTCCACGTAACATATGCGTTCGGCGATGGATTTGCCAAACTGGCGGAACGTCTCGTCAAAGGCACTCATGTTTTCGTACAGGGCGAACTGACTACCCGCGACTATGATCGCAAGATCAAAGTCGGCTCTGGCAAGAATGCCATTGACCACACGATCAAGCAGCTAGTAGTCGAGCTGAAAGCCGAAACCATCCGCTTCCTTGATCGCTCGTCCAACACCGACCGTGACGCGACCGAACCGGAAACCACGGAGGCCCCTTAGGGCCTTCGGCCCTTTCACATAAGGTGTCGCTCTGCGAATCCGGCTGCAGGCGCGATGTACCGCACCCATTCTCCCGATATAGATTCCCGTGCAAAGGGAAAGTCTTGCCTGCTGCTGTCGGCCCATCTTAGCTGGCGGTCAAGGCTGAAATGCACTCCGCTTCGCTCCGGCCTTGACTTGCGCCAGCTCCCCTGATCCTGTGCAGCACGCACACGACACAAAGGAGATTTCAATCATGACAACGGATAAAGCGCGTTCCCTCACGGACCAAATTGAGGCCAGCGTCAATCAACTCGCCGTCGAAACAGATGAAGCTCGCCAAAGCGAACTCTTCAAAACGTGGCTAAACGCCATGGCGCAGTTTTCAAATTACAGCTGGAACAACCAGTTGCTAATCGCGTTCCAACGCCCCGCCGCGTCAACCGGTCAAGTCGCGGGCTTTCACACCTGGCGCAAACTCGGACGCCACGTCAAGAAAGGTGCAAAAGGCATTGCTATTCTCGCGCCATGCGTCTACCGCAAAAAGGCCGACGAAACCAAAGAAGACAGCCCAACCGTCAAATCCGTCCGCGGATTCCGGACCGTCTACGTGTTCTGCGAAGAAGACACCGAAGGCCAACCGCTTCCTGCCCTCACGTACGGTGCTGACTCAGGCGGTGAAGAACTACTCAGCCGCCTCGAATGGGTCACCGAAGAAGATCTCAACATCATCCTCGACTACGAAGAGATCAAAGAACCCGGCGTCGAAGGCTATTCTGCCGGCGGCCGCATCGTTATCCGCACCAGCCTCTCGCCAACGGCCAAGGCGGGGGTAATCGCGCATGAGCTGGCACATAATGCCGACTCCTGG
>PMQB01000587.1 GCA_003169195.1 Bryobacterales bacterium | reverse complement strand
TCAATCGTCCCAAACGGCCCAGGAATGAGACGCCACAACCAAGCAACGCAACCGGGCGTATGAGCATTACCTCCGATAATTCCCGGACGGAAAATCACTAAATGTTTGAAGCCGATATTTTGCACCGTCTCTTCTTTTAACCCCATTACGCGCACATAGCGAATCTTACTTTTCGCAGTGCTTCCCACTGCCGAAAGCAGCGCGAATCGAGCAACGCCTCCGGCATAACAACCACGGGCAAAACCACCGANNCTTTGCCGACGCCAACACAGGAGGCCCCATAAACCGGGTCGCCATGCGCCGTCATATCCAGGGCAAGCTTGGTCACTTCCCCAGGAAAGTCCGCAGATGCCGTATCCAAGATCACTTGGCGAAGGCGATGATCGGCGATCAAAGGAGCCGCCTTACGATTAACCATCACCACCTCGACACAGGAGGGCACGGCAACCAGCGCCCGTACCACTGCGGCTCCGACCTGCCCTGTGCCACCGATGATCACGACGCGGAATGCTATTTTGGGCATCTTTTCGAACCGCTACACCAGATTCTCTTGCCGCATTCTATCGCGATCTGTTCGATAAGCGGACCGGCTCGGTTTGGGGGGATTCAAAGAATCGATCCGCCCATAGTTTATCCCGCAGGCCAGGAATGCAATCGTCAATGCAGAGCGGCAAACTCCGTCATCACTCCGGCTTCGGGCTGACAACCAAATTAACTTTGGTGCCGTCTTGGAGGTTTCGGGTTTGCAAGGCCAGATCGCCCTTGAAGCGCATGCCCTCTTCGGCCTCGCCATCCCAAAGGTTCTCCACATCGTACGCCCCGCCCAGAAAAAATGGCGTCTTAGGTAGCAAGCGTTTCCCCTGCGCCAGAATCCCATGCCTTTTCTGCCATTCGCTGGCCAAAGGCCACCCGGTCTCCACGCGGTAGTTGTCCAGTACGACACCTGCCCAGTCTTCGATTGACGCGGCCATGGCCGTGGTCTCGCCGGTTTCTGCATGGAAGCGAAAGACCCCACTTTGCTGAAGCGATAAGCAGAATTGATCTTGCAAAATATCCTCTGCAAAGAAAAGCATGTCATCCGTTAAATCTTGATAACTGCTGCGCCAACACGCAGCAGCGTTCCAGACCGCAAGTCCGCTAGCCGGATCACCCGTCACGGGGAAGACATGCAAGGCAGACTCGAACGCATAAAATCCATTCTTCTCCTGGAGCATTAAAAACAGTTCGGGACCCTGGGCGTATGGGCGTAGCAGTTCGGGGAAGAGTAGCGGCTTGGTTGCCAGCGGTGGCGAACTGATTGAGAGAAGCGTTTCAATCCGTGTCATTGGGATTCATTTGGTTTTTCACAATCTGCTCGGGATGAACTTCAAAGACCATCGGCCCGTTCACCGCCGCTATCTGCCATGGATTCTCGATGGTAATCCGAACAGTGCGCCGCCGACTCAGGTCTTCGATGTAGGCAATCACTTTGCATGCGATCAAGCCCTTAATGGGGTAGACGTTTGACGCGCTAAGGGAGTCGTCGCCCGTAACAAGAGGCAGCTTCTCGATGAAAAGCCATTCCCTGCCTGTGGCGTCGATCAATTTACATTCGACGATTCCAGGTTGATAGTCGTCCACCCATCTCGTGATCTCAACGCGAACAGAAGTCATCAAACACCAAGATGCCACCCGTTGTGAGTGGTCGCGGCTGCAACACGCCGTCACCTGAAAGTGGATGCAGCCGCCAAGCTTACTCTTGGTGGGACGAACGCCATGCTCATGCGTGACCTCTGGCGCGGGCCGCCTTGCCGAACGCCTACTTTCGTTCCGCCGTAAATGTTCCGCTCGCGAGAGACCCCAACTGCACGCTTCCCTTCATCCTCTTGTCGGCTTCAAGCGTACCCGAATAGACAACTTCCACATCATCGCCGCCCGCCGATGCTTTGAATCGAAGCTCCACCTTGTCACCCTTCACGGTGCCTTTCACCTCCGCCTCCCCTAGTGCGCCGGAATAATGCCCGGTGACCTCATCACCAGATTGCTTCAGTACGAAGGTGGGATTGCCGCTACCGGCGTCGGTCTTTACGTCGGCGTTCCAAGTGCCGGTGATATCAGCACCGAACAGGCAAGCCGCCAATACAGCAAAAGCAATGAATAGGCGCATATGGCGGCAGCATATCAGGTTCAATTCTCAGCTCTGTGGAACGCCGCAGAAACCTCCCGCCAGAATGACGTGCGAAACGCGTTAGCTGAATTTGTGAGGACCAATTGGCGGATGGCACGGCTGTCAGACGTGGTGGTTACTTCGAGACCACTACGCGCTCACCGAAGTCGCAACTGGCGGGTCAGGCGAGGGAGTAGTCACTCTGACGAACGACAAAGTTGCTGCCGTGGAGATCATCTTCCATATTGTTTCGGCGGCAGTTTTTTCTTCCTTTTGAATCTCCCTGGCGAGGTTTTCCGTGATACTGTCTCCGGCAGCTTCGGCCACGGCGGCCAGCGCTTCATACATAGCGAGTTCGCTGTTTTCGACCGAGAACGCAATCATCAGGTTTTGAACGGTCCGCTCCTCCTTTTCATGTCCCATCTTTGCGGCCTGCGGGGCAAAACTGAAAAGGTGGGCGAGAAAACTTTTCCCGGCTGAGGCACTCCCACCTAGAGATTCAAGCCGCAGTTCAAGTCTCTGGTATTGGCTTTTTGTTTCAAGAGAGTGGTGCGCGAAGGCGGCACGCACTTCAAGATTGTCGCCCTCCTTTGAAAACGCGTCCAATTGCGTCTCAAAGCTCTTTTCAGCGGCAATGGCATCTTCCAAGTACCTTCGCATTACTGCGGCTGCGGTTTCGGACATAGTCTCCCTTTCGCTATTCAGACACGATCAACACGCGACACGTTACATTCGTAGATTTACATCAGCAGAAGTTGCCAATTCTCGTAGATCAAGTTTGAGTCAAATGGGGGATCTGCTAACGAACATCCCGAAAGCACGCTCATAACTACGAGCCGAGGAGGCTGTTTGGACCGTGCGAAGAACTCTCGTACCGATTTGTCCCCTGTGATAACTTCAAGCCAATGAATTGGAAGACCGCGTCTCTTATCGCCTTGGTGGTGCTCGTCGCTTGCATTTGGTGGTTGTTTTTGAGCAAGTCCATCTTCGGCGCGTCTGCCACCACGATTACCATTCAGGTCTTGGCCATTTCACTGATGATTTGGGCGCGAGTTACTTTTGGTATGCGAAGCTTCCATGCCGCTGCCAACCCAACTGCCGGTGGATTAGTGAGGCGTGGGCCGTATAAATATATTCGCCATCCCATCTACGCCGCAATCCTGTACTTTTTATGGGCTGGAATCGCCGCGCATGCTTCCCTAGCTAGTGTAGGAGCTGGGCTGCTGGCTTCGGCAATGACGGCGCTACGAATGGCTGCGGAAGAGAAGCTGCTGGTTCAGACTTACCCTGAGTATGAAGAGTATGCTCGGACAACAAGGCGAGTCGTTCCGTTCTTGTTGTAGAGTCCCCAAGCTTCGGTTGAGCTATAGCCAACCCGAGTCGATAATTGCGGACAGGATAGCGATCTGGCTTGAGCCATGGTTTGCCAGGGGTCAGGCACAATGCTAGGGGTAGCAACTCGCACGGCTGTTTTCCGGGTGCGCATCTTAACCATGAGCGTGTGAGTTGTCGGCATCGACGAAGGCTCGGGCAAAGCCGGTTACTTTGGCTACCGCAATGAGTTTGCTCAACTCGTCCGGGATATCTGGTTTCTCACTGAACGCACAGACGTGGCACAAATCCCATTTGTTTATAGCTCGGATCGGAGACAAAACAATCCACACGTTCGCTAGAGGATGCCGCTCAT
>PMQB01000257.1 GCA_003169195.1 Bryobacterales bacterium | reverse complement strand
CGATCGCGTTTGATGGGATCGGGTTCGTCCAGGAACAGATTGTTATTCTCGAGGAGGCCGACGGCGTAGATGCCAGCTTCCAGACCGGGAATGCGACGAAGCCGCCATTCCGTTGTGCCGATGACTTCGGTGAGACGGCTCTCCTGATCGGTTACGGGAGACCATTGTTTAAAGATGCTTTCCATGAAAGCTTGGTAGACGATGGGGTCTTCGGAAGGCAGCAGAGCCGCCTGCGAACAGAGGCCGTGCGTTTGCGAATTCATTTTAGATTTGTCCTTAGTTGCCTGACTTTGGGGGCCCGTACTTTTTTGGGCGTTCTGCCGATTCGCCGCTAGCTTGGCGTCGGAAATGGGCTTGCGCGATTTGTCTTCTTCGCCGTTTTGACAGGGCGGATAGGGTGGCGGGGGATCATCGTTATCCCAGCCGTCCCATGAATCCCAGGTGGGAGTGGTGGTGTTGGCAGAGGCGGTCATGACTTTGGCGGCCTCGTTGGTTTTGGCGGCTTTAGCAGCTGCTTTTCTGGCTGCGCGCTCAGCAGCGCGTCTGATGGTACGGTCTGACATTGGGTCTCGTTTCCTGGTTAGAAAGTACCCCGAGGATGGGGTTCGGCCAAACGGCGTTTGCGGTGACTGAAGGGGGCGTGATGGGGTTAAGTGGTTTGTAATGAGGGGCGGAGGAGGAATTGAAAATAATTTTCAAAACTTGTGACTCCCCCACGACGGCCCTTCAGTCCGCCGCAACTGAATATCTATGATCTGAACCAGAATCTCATCGAAACGATTGATTTGAATAGCTTGGTTACTGCTCCCGAACCGTCTGGAGTGGCCCTTCTCGCACTCGGGCTTGCGGCCATTGGATTAGGTCGAGCAAAGAAGCGTGGGGCCTAGAAGAACCTGCCAATCAGACCGGGACCCTTCACTTTCTTAGGAGCGATGGCGGCGGAAACCAAGCTCCGCCAAGCTGCCATTTCTTCAATCGAATGGAAGAGGTGTTTGGGCAGAACCGTGGCGGCGCTGCTGCCGCTGTAAATCAGGAAGAGACTTTTCGTTTCGTATACACCTAAAATCACTTTCCAGGCCAATTCCCAAGAGGAGTTAGGTCCTTTTGCCTGGAAGCCATCGTGAGTGAACGCGTAAGACATGAGATCGCAATGATAGGTCTCTGTTTTCAACTGCTGTCTTGCCGCAGTGCAGGGCCGGATGAAAAGCAAATAGCTCCAGAGGCAAAAAAGCAATAACGGGGCAATGATGTTGGTTGGAGCTTCGCCCTTCTTGCTCACAATCAGCGCAGCTATTGTCAAAAGAAATGTCAGGAGTAGAAACGCGAGCTCCGCCAGAGCCAAGTACCAACGCCGGCTGAATTTATGGAAATAGCGAAACTTTACAAAATCGCTCACCATGATTTCGCCTTGCAATTCTACGGTACTGGTTGGCACGCCGCTATTGTATCGGCTGGATGAAAAATCTGTTAGCATTCAAGGCGTAGAGGCATGTCACTGCCCTACCCTCACTTATGCCTTGCTTGCTTTTGCTGGTCACGCTGTTCTTCCCGCGCATGGTGCTGCTGTTGCTGTGGTTCTTTTCAAACTACCTGCAGCGCGCCTTTCATAGCGGGTTGCTGATACCAATCCTCGGCTTCCTGTTTCTGCCGCTCACCACGTTGGTGTATGCGTGGGAGGTAAACAATCACATGCCGCTAGAAGGGATCAATCTGATTTGGTTAGTTATCGCAGTGGTGATTGATTTGGGCGGTATTGGCGGCGGAGCGCGGCATCAATCGAGACGGTAGAGAGCGGCTGACGATGAAAGCGCGACCTGGAAAGGTCGCGCGCTGGCAGGAATGCCCGCCCTACGCGATGCCAGATGCCAGCAATGCCTGCGGCGCACGCGATGAGCGGACTGAAGTCCGCCTGCAGGTTGAAACCTGCGCCACCCGCTACTCCTGGCGCAGCGCGATGAGCGGGTCTAAGCCCATGGCGCGGCGTGCGGGGAGGTAGATGGAAACGAGAGCGACGATGGTGAGTGTGACAGCCACGAAAGCAAAGCTCAAGGGATCGTAGGTCTGCACACCGAACAATAGACTCTTCAAGAGGCGCGTGGCGAGCAGCGCTAAGCCTAACCCGGCGGCTACACCAATGAGCGCGGGCGTCATTCCCTGCTTCACGACGAGCCGGAATAAATCAGCCTTCGCTGCTCCGAGCGCCATGCGAACGCCGAGTTCGGGGGTCTGCTGTTCAACCGAATAAGACATCAAACCGTAAATGCCAATGGCGGCCAGCAGCAGTGCCACGCCCGCGAAAATGGTTAGCAGGAGCATGTTGAAATTTTGCTGCGCGGTTTTTTCGCTCAGCACTTGCTCCATGGTGCGCACTTTCGAGATGGGCATTTGCCCGTCGACGGCTTGGACTTGTTTCAATACGGCCGCGCTGAGAGTCTTGGCATCGAGGTTGGTGCGGATTACCCAGGAAAGCGGGATGATTGAGTTGGCCAGGGTAGTCACACCTTCGGGTTGCTGGCTGGCGGGAACATACATGACGGGCACTGTGCCATCGGCGGCACCCGTTTCGCGTACGTCACCCACAATGCCGACGATTTCGCGCGGTTGATCTTCGAGCGGACCTAAGCCCTTACCGAGGGTGATTACCTGACCGATGGGACTTTCGTTTTTCCAGTATTTATTGGCCATGGCGCGATTGATGAGCATGACCTTGGCGGAGTTAAAGGTGTCGCGTTCGGTGAAGACGCGCCCGCTTAGGAGAGGGATTTTGAAGGCGGCAAAATAGTGGGGCGAGATAGGACGCCATTGCTCATCGCCATTCCAATGGTCGCCGGCCTTTGGAGGTTTGCCCGCAATGCTAATCGGCATGTCGATTTCTGTGGTGAGGGGCAAAGCGAGAGTAGTACCAGCCACATCTACACCTGGTATTGATTCGATACGCCGAAGTACCTGTGTGGTGAAGCCGTCCACTTTTTCGGTAGTGCCGTAGCGCTCGCCAGCGAGAGATGTTTGCAGGGTGAGCACGTGATGCGGATCAATACCAAAATCGACCGAACTCAATCCTACGAAGCTTCGGATCAGAAGCATGGCCGAAACCAGCAGCACCACAGCGAGTCCCATTTCAGACGCAACGAGCAGTTTGCGCATGAAGCCATGCCGCTTGGCTCCGGTGGATGAGCGCCCGGCGGCATCTTTCAAAGTAGACGCAATATCGGTCTTAGAAATTTGCAAGGCAGGAACAATGCCGAAAATAATACCGGTGAGCACAGATAGCAGCAGAGTGAAGAAGGCCATGCGCCAGTCAATCATGGCGAACACGGATTGCAGCTTCGTAGGATCACCCAAGCGCGGAATATCACCGGGTTCGAGCAAGAGTAAAGCGCGTACGCCGATGCCTCCGAGAAAGAAACCGATGACGCCGCCTAACCCGGCCAGAATCACACTCTCGGTTAGCAATTGGCGAATCACCCGTCCCCTGCTAGCGCCTAGCGCCGCACGGATGGAAAGCTCTTTTTGCCGTGCCGCTGCACGCGCGAGCAACAGATTTGCCACGTTCGCGCAGGCGATCAGCAACACGACAACAACCGCGCCGAATAAGATCAGCAAGGCAAGTCTTACGTTATGCACTTGCGAATCGCCCATCGGCACGACCGCCACCGTTTCATCCTTATCCATCCATTTCGAATTCGTCCGGCGAAATACTTCGCCTGCCAACTTCATTTGAGCGCGCGCTTGTTCGACTGTGACGCCATCCTCGAGGCGGGCGGCCGCGGCAAGGTAGTGGCCCTGATTGTCGCTATTGGGGTCGGCTTGCAGTGGAATCCAGATTTCAGCATCGGGAGTTGGTACAAACGATGGCGGCATGATGCCGACTACCGGATAAGGCTCGCCATTGAGCGTGATGGTGCGGTTTAGAATATCGGGATCGCCGCCACAGTGCGTTTTCCAGAAGTGATCGCTGACGATGGCGGCTTTCGGACCTTTGGGAGAATCTTCCTCAGCAGAAAAAGTGCGGCCGCGTGCCGGGCTCATGCCGAACACTTTGAAGAAGTCTGCGGAAGCATGCAGACTCTTGATTTGCTCCGGACGATCTCCCGTGCTGACGTTGAGTCCGGGGCCTTCTTGATCGTAAAGGGCCATAGCGGAAAACGCCGTCTGGTTTTTCCGCCAGGTCATGTACTTGGGAATGGAGTTAGAGAAGCCTTCGCCGTTTGGATATTGGCGGCCGAGTTGAACAATTCTTTCAGGCTGGGGATAAGGGAGGGGCTGTAAAAGAACTTTGTCGACGACGCTGAAGATGCCTGTATTCGCACCTATTCCTAATGCCAGGGCGGCCACGGCCACGACAGTGAAGCCGGGATTCTTGGTGAGCATCCGAAGGGCCTGCCGAATATCAGAAAACAAAGACTCCATGGACCCGAATACGGTCCATGGAGTGGAAAAGTTCCAGAGAGTTGCTTGCTAGGCCGCCTGGAAAGGCGGCTGGCTCGCAAGAATGCGCGCCCTACCAATTCCAGAAGACTGTGGCCATTGGCCCATAGAAACGTAGGTTGAGACCGTTGGCGTTGATACCCGTCTGGTGGAAATCAATCAGCATTTCGCGGTATCCCACTTGCAAACCGATGGGACCTATCCAGCCACCAACACCGCCGTTAGCTTCTAACCAATGGCCATAGCCGCCGGCGGGCAGTCCGCGCACCGCGCCTTCCAGCGCAATCCATCTTCGATTTGGAATCAGGTAGAAGCGAAAATCCGCACCCACAAAGGGCAGACCCGCCGGCGTCTTGCCTTGCTTGTCTATGCCTGATCGTTCGCCCTGGATGCTGCCTTGCAAACCAAGATACGCGCCCCCTATCGACGTGCCAAGGCGGCCCATTTTTCCGCTATACCAATCTTTATGAAAGCCAGCGTAGATATAGTTGATGCGAGCTGAAGATTTCAAAGTATCGCTCACCGAATACTGCTGATTGAAGTAGGTGACATCGCGATGTATGGTGTTCAAGCCTTGAATCGAAATGGGCGTACCTTCTACAACGAAACGCAGTTTACGCTTGAACTTTAATACAAACCGCCCATCGTAAATTCGCTGGCGCTGGCCCACTCCCAAATCCGTGAGCATATTGATCGGCGTGCCATCCGCTCTGATCGTCCCGTTGGTGTTCATCCGCCACAAAGTGGCGCTGAGTTCCAGCCGATAGTCTTCCGGCCCTTCGCTACCACTGCTGGCAGCCCAAAGAGACGTGGAAAGAAGAAGTACGCCGCTAAGGGCGCTCAGGAGTTTGCGATTGGGTTTCATAGGCCGACACAGTTCTTATCGGCAACGGTTTAGGGGAACTTAGTTCGAACCGGTTACGAAAGTGATTTTAGATTCCGCATCGAACTTCCGGTATTCGTTGAACGACACTTTATTCAAAATGTTCCGTCGCCCGGTATCGAGCAAAATGGTGGCACTCACGGGCAGAATGAAGTGTTTGTTATTGATATCTACCGGACCGTAATCAATGGTCCTGTTGACCGACTTAGTATCAACCGCGGCGGGAATGTTGAAGGGTGTATTGGTAATGCGCCAAAGCTCACCGGTCTCTGGATCGGCATAAATCAAACCACGATAAGGGACAATCGTGTCCAATCCGTCAACGCCTATCGTCAACTTGGAATGGTCCTGATCCACAACGTATTCGAACACCGCCATTCGCTGGCCGCGCAAGTCTTCCCAGCGCGTCCAGACGATCTGCGCGCTGGTACGCTCATCCAACACCAAGCTCACCAAGCCACCGAATTCACCTTGCGTTTCCAACGGGCGTTCAATGAAATGGCCGGGCCGGATCGGCTTCCCGTTCACCAGTTCGAGCGTTTCGTTTTCCTTGCCTTGATTGAAAATGAGGCGCGTCGTCAGCGTCTCGTGCCGGCGCCAGTCTTTCGGCTTCTTACCTGCCTCATATTGTTCCGTGATGCGCGAACAGACAAAATTCGGGAGGTTGTCTAAATAGCGAGACGCAAACTGACGGACCTTCTCAAGCATGCGCTGTTGTTCAGCGGAATCGGGCGTATCTGTCGCGGCAGACAGCGCGACGGTCAATAGCAACGCGGAGAAGAGACTGCCCAACACTGGTTTCGGCAATGCGACCTGGCCCGGTCTTGTTGTATCACAATTCATGCGAGATGTGGAGGCACCCTAGTCCTATCCCAACAACTTGCCGAGGCAGTACTGGTAACAGAATTGGGACCTCAAGGCGCTTAACGAGCTTGAGGATAGGAGGCATAAGCTCCACACTGGGCTTATGGAACTGCGAAACATCATTGCCCTTCAAGAAGCCTGGCAGCGCGCCGTGCGCGAGCATGCTGCCTTTTTGAGAGACGCCCGCGCGGCGAAACTGAGCGCCCAGGAAATTCACAAGCGAGGGCGGATTCATCTGCTGCGAATTGACACTACGTTTTCCAAGCTGAAGGCCGCCGAGCAGTATGGACGGGAACTGGTGTAAAGCGGCAGGCGAAAGCGCCTGCCCCACCTTTACTGGCCGCTGACGGGTGCGGGGCCTTTGGCCAGACTGCCTACATTCGTCTTATCGACAACGAATGCGCCGGTATCGACGAAAGTGGGAATCGGCGAGAAGATGTTCTTGTTCCAGTCGCCGGCTAGTGGGCTGATTGGATGATGATGGATATCGTCCAAGAGCTTCGTGCCATAGTAGGCCATCGTATAAGGCTTCTGTGCGATGGTGGCGGAGATCACGCCCTTATTAATCCAATCCACCGTTGACGGGTCGGTATCCATGGCGATCACCATCACCTTGCCCGCCATATTCGCGCGGTTCACCACGTCGGCTACGGCCGGGCAGGCAATCGCTTCTAAGCAGACGAAGGCGTCTATTTTGGCTTTGCTGTCGAGCAGCTTCTTGGCGTTGTCAAAGGCCATGTCGGAATTGCCGTTCATGTCGACCACCTGCATCACCTTTACATCTGTGTGATCGGCAAAGGCGCTCTGATAACCTTGCAACCGGTCTTTCAGGTTCGATTGCGATGGAATGGTAAAAATCACCACGTTGCCCTTGTTGTTGAGCAACTTCGCGGTCATTTTGCCGCCAATCATGCCCGCGCTGTAGTTATCCGTTCCTACAAAGAAAAGCCGTTTGCTGTCGGGTGCATCCGAATCAATAGTAATGACGGGAATATTCTGGTCGAGCGCGGCGTTGATATCCGGCGTCAAAATGCTCGCGTCTGCGGCGGAGACAAGAATGCCAGACGGCTTCAAAGCCACCGCGTGTTTGAACGCGTCGTGCTCAGCTTGCGGGTCGTGGCCATCGGGTCCCAGAACATTCGACTTACATTTCATCTCAGCAGCGGCGTGAGACAAACCTTGCATCGCCAACTGCCAATAGGCGATCTTCGTATTGTCGGCGACCAGAATATAGTTCTCATCAGCCGCGTGCGGACTACTCGCGCAACTGTTCAGCAAAAGCAAGACCGCCGGGATGCCGGCCATAAGGAGTGACGACTTTACAGTTCGCATCAGATGTACCTATTGCGGGATCATATCACGTTGCGGCATATACGCTTACACTTGGCGAATTTCAAGGATATGGCCCGGTACTTTCGCGGGGTTTAGTTCAACGTAATTCATCCGGCCGGTCCAGGTATATTGCTCGCCAATCAGCAAATCATTCACTTGATAACGCTGGCTTTCTGTCAGGCCAAAGCGGTCGAGCGGCACATCTACCATGCCCGCTTGGGTGCGATTCGGATCAAGATTGATTACCACCAGCACGAGGTTCTTGCCGTCGTCGGAACGCTTGCTGAAACAGAGCAGGTTGTCGTTGGTTACCGGGTGGAAGGCGAGGCCCCAATCGCTCTGTAGCGCTGTGTGGTTGCGGCGGATGCGATTCACAACGGTAATCAGGCGGCGCAGGCTGTCGGCACGCTCCAGATCCCACAGGCGAACCTGATACTTCTCTGAATTCAAATACTCTTCGCTGCCGGGGCGCAGCGGCCTACTTTCCAACAATTCGAAAGCGGGGCCGTAGATGCCATAATTTGCACCTAGCGTAGCGGCCAGCAGATAACGAATCATGAAGGCGGCGCGGTTGCCGCTCTGCAGAAACTCATGCAGAATATCGGGCGTGTTCGGCCATTGGTTCGCGCGGAAGAATTCGCGCACCGGTGTGGTGGCCAGTTCGGTGAGGTATGTCGTGAGTTCCTGTTTACCGGTGCGCCAGGGAAAGTAGGTGTACGACTGGCTAAAGCCTAGCTTGGCCAAACGATACATGACTTTTGGGCGAGTAAACGCTTCCGATAAAAACAGCACTTCCGGTGTTTCACGCTTGAGTTCGGTGATGCACCACTCCCAGAAAGGAAAGGCTTTGGTGTGCGGATTATCGACACGGAAAATTTTCACACCCTGCTCAATCCAGTAGCTAAAAACGCTTTTCAATTCCTGCCAGAGTTCGAACCATTTCGGCGTCTCAAACTCAAACGGATAAATGTCCTGATACTTCTTGGGCGGATTCTCGGCATATTGAATTGTTCCGTCGGGCCGCTTCTTAAACCACTCTTCGCTTTCTTTGACGTACGGATGATCGGGCGAAACTTGGAACGCGATATCGAGCGCTACCTGAATGCCCATCGAATCGGCCTTCTTCACTAATCGGCGGAAGTCTTCGAGCGTGCCCAAATCGGCATGGATGGCTTTGTGCCCGCCTTCCTTCGCACCAATGGCCCAAGGGCTGCCGACGTCGTCGCGCTCGGCTTGCACATTGTTGTTTTTGCCTTTGCGGAAGTTCAATCCAATCGGGTGAATGGGTGGCAGATAGAGAACGTCGAAACCCAGTTCCGCCACATAGGGCAAGCGCGCTTCGACATCGGCAAAGGTTCCGTGCTTATCCGGCGTGGTGCTGGTAGAACGCGGAAAGAGCTCATACCAGGCACTGAAGCGCGCGCGCACCGGATCAACCACCAGTTCCAACGTGCGTTCGTATTGAGTGGCGAACCGGCGGTCGGGATGGCGGCGCATCAAATCATTCAGCACGCTATCGGTAGCCGTGTTGCGGCGAGCATCCGTATTGTTTTCCTCTCGTAGCGCTTTTGCCTTTGCCCGCAGCCAATTCGCGTCCGTTGCATCGGCACGCTGCGCCGCTGCTTCGATGTGATTGGCGCCAATCAGATAGTCGGCGTCGGCATCATTGTGAGCTGAAATGCGTTGGGCCAAATCGCGGCGCCAAGTCTCCCAATGGTCCACCCAAGCCAAAATCGTGAAGCGCGCGCGGCCCAGCGCCGTCACTGCAAACGTTCCAGCCCAGCGGTCATTATCAAAAAACAGCATGGGGCTTTCCTGCCATTTTTCAGTGCCGGCTTGCCAGTAACGAACGACCGCGGCTACTTGATCATGGCCGTCGGTAAAGATATCCGCTTCGACGCGGACGGTATCGCCGATGGTTCGCTTGGCGGCAAATCGGCCACCATCAATTTCAGGGGAAACAGTTTCAATGACGACTCTTTGCCGTCCGTCGAGTTGCGGCTTTTGCATGGGTTTCGAAAACTATTATGCGCGAGAGGGTTCTTTCGATTTTTCAATGAGAAAACGGTAGAGATCTATGGTTTGCGTGGCAATGCTGCGCCAACTGAATGTTTCCTCCACGCGTTTGCGTCCCGCATCGCCAAACCGCCGGCAGCGCGCCGGATCAGCCAATAGCTCTGAAAGGCGAGCCGCTAAATCGCGCGCGAACTTTTCTGGCTGGGTGGCAAAACCAGTGGTTGGGTCTTGCTCAAACGGCACCAGATACCCCGTCTGGTTATCTACCACCACTTCCTTGATGCCGCCGGTTGCGCTTGCGACGACAGGGGCGTGGCAAGCCATGGCTTCCAGATTGATAATGCCGAATGGTTCGTAAACAGAAGGACAACAGAACACACGCGCGTGGCTATATAACTCAATGGCCTCGCGCTTGCTCACTTTCTTTTCGATCCACACAATCCGTTTGTTACGCTTGCGCGCCTCGGTCACTTTGTCGCGCATTTCAGCGGCAATCTCAGGTGTATCTGCCGCACCCGCACACAGCACCACCTGCGTATCGCGCGGCAAATATTCAATAGCATCCACCAGATGTGTGACGCCTTTCTGCCGGGTAATACGCCCTACGAAAAGCACGTACGGCACCTGCGGGTCCACCCCGTACATCTTCAACGCCGTATCGTCCGTCGTCTTTTGATATTCGTCCAAATCAATGCCGTTGTAAATCACATGCACGCGCTCAGGCTTCACTTCCGGGTAAGCGCGCACAATGTCTTCCCTGGTGCCTTGTGACACGGCAATCACGGCGTCTGCATCCAGAATGGCCGTCCGCTCAATCCACGAACTCATGGCGTAACCGCTGCCCAGTTGTTCCGCCTTCCAAGCGCGCAGCGGTTCCAGGCTGTGGGTTGTCAAAACAAAGGGCACCTCGTAAAGTTTCTTGGCCCAAAACCCAGCCATGGAGGCATACCAGGTGTGCGTATGCACCACATCGACCCCGGCCAGATCCTTGACCTGGGTCAAATTGAGGCTCAAGGTCTCAAGCGCAGCTTTGAATTTGCCGGTGGTGCCTTTGCTGATCTCCGACCATGGCTGCGAACCGATGACCTGTAACTGCCCGACATCCGACTTCTGATCTCCCCAGCAATGAACCTCGACATCAATCTTCTTCGCTAGTTCCCGGCTCAGATATTCCACGTGAACTCCGGCACCCCCGTAAACTTCGGGCGGATACTCACGGGTAAAAAGGGCTGCTCGCAATGGACCTCCTGTCAAATGAAAAAGCTATCACGGAACAAAACTTGAATTCCGTGCGTAACTGCTTCAGGATCATATGATGACAGCTCGTACCGGATTGTTCGCGTTAATGATTGGTTGTCTTTGTCTAACTGGATGTCAGTTTGAACCAGCCGCCACGGGACCTGAGAAAACCGACAATATTCATCTAGATTCGGCCAATATCGAGAAGGCAAACATAGAACTGGATATGGGGGCCGGCCAGATGACCATCGGCGGAGGCGCCTCGAAACTGCTGGATGGCACGTTTACTTACAATGTCGATTCCTGGAAGCCAGTGGTCACCAATTCGACCAATGGTTCGCACGCAACGGTCACCATCAAACAACCCACGGGTTCGCGCGGCGGCGGACGAACAAAGTATGCGTGGGACTTGAATTTGAACGATCATGTGCTGACAGACTTGACCATCAACTGCGGCGCCGGGCAAGCTCGGTTGAACCTTGGTTCACTGGCATTGCGCAGTTTGGAAGTGAAGATGGGCGCCGGCCAAGTGCAGCTGGATTTGAGCGGCGAACCGAAACACGATTATGACGTGAAGATTGACGGCGGCGTCGGGCAGGCCGATATCCATCTGCCGAAGAATGTCGGGATCTGGGCGACAGCGCACGGCGGTATAGGCGCGGTGAACATCAGCGGTCTTGATAGGCACGGCGATCACTGGGAAAACGACTTGTATAACAAATCGAAAGTCACGGTGAAGCTTCAGGTCAACGGCGGAATTGGGGAGATCAAAATCGGCGAGTAGTTGCGCCTCCCTATTAGGTGGACGACGACGCCGGTACCAATCGGCGGTTAGTGTCAACGATTGTTAATAACTCTGTCACATAGGAATCGTAAGCTTTCATAGGTGGTTTCAGGAGAGCCACACTCAAAGTGAAAGCTAAATTCTTTATACTTGCTTCAATCTTGACGGTGGTGAGCGCAAATGCCGCGCCGGTTCTTGCCACCGGCACGCCCGGCAACGCCTATGCCTCTACGCCAACGGGTTCTTCGCCGAAGTTCGGCACAATGTACAATTTCGACGGGCTAACGCCGTTTACAACTTATAACTCGTACTCGGCATCGAGCAACGTCACGATCTCAAGCCCCGATGGCCTCGAGGTTTATCCGTACAGCACGCAGAGCGGGCCCAATGAGATGTTTGACACCAGCGCCGCGGGGTCAGCCAATCTCTTCATCAAAACCTTCGGCACTGAAGAGATCGGCATAGGCATTGCGGATTCCGATGTTACCGTGGGCGGCGCTCCGGTAACAGTTTACCTGCAAGCAATCAACTCAAGTGGTGTAGGCTTCGGGAGCTTGTTCGCGATTACGCTACCCGTTGATGGAAGCAACCCGGGCAATGGCTATTTCACGATTTCAGATACCAGCTACGACATTTATGGCTTGCAAATCACGCAGCCCGTTTCAAACGCTAACTTGTATTCCGGTTTGGCTATTGACGATCTGCAGGTGGCTCCCATGCCCGAGCCCGCTACGTTCGCGTTGTTGGGCGTCAGCGTGTTGTTTGCCGGTGCTAGCTGGTTACGGAAACGTTCCTAATCATGAAATCAAAGGTCATTGCTAATTCAAGAGGAAATATGCGATCATTCTTGTCCGTCTCCGTAAGCACGGCCATGCTGATGGGCATGGCTATCGACCCGTCGCTGGCCGTGGCTGCGCAAGCACCTAGCGCCGTGACGACTACCACGCCGATTCAGCACGTTGTTGTTATCTTCGGCGAGAACATTTCGTTTGACCATTACTTTGGAACATATCCGAAAGCGTTGAACCCTCCTGGGCAGCCGCGGTTTGTAGCGTTACCGAATACGCCAGCGGTGAATGGATTGACACCGGCTCTGCTCACCAGCAATCCGAATTTGAATCCAACGAACGGCGCAGGCGCAACAAATCCGTTCCGTTTAAACCGGAACCAGGCGTTAACGGCCGATCAGAACCACGGTGCCTTAGCCGAACAGCAATCGTTTGATAACGGCCTCATGGACTTGTTCCCATCCAAAACCGGCAATGCGGGGGGAACCCCCGTCCTTTATCCGGCGGTCACCAACACTAAAGGTATGGTGATGGGGTATTTCGATGGCAATACCGTGACCGGATATTGGAACTACGCGCAGCACTTTGCCATGAACGACAACTCCTACAACACCCAGTTTGGACCTTCGACGCCGGGAGCTCTCAACGTGATATCGGGCCAGACGAACGGCGTGATCGCGTCCACCTCTGTTAATGGTCCCAGCAGTGCCGTGGTCGCAGACGGCCAGGGCGGCCTCACCGACATTGGCGACTATGATCCGCTTGCGGATGTTTGCTCCAGTTCAACGGGTTATCATGCTGATCTCAGCGGGAAGAACGTCGGCGACTTATTAAACGCCGCGGGCCTTTCCTGGGGCTGGTTCAATGGTGGCTTCGACTTGACAATCACCAACCCGAACGGCACCACTGGTTGCAAACGCAGCACGATTTCGCCAATCACTGGACTTGCTGAAACCGACTACGTTCCCCACCATCAGCCGTTTCAGTACTATCAGTCCACAAAGAACCCGAATCATACACGTCCGAGCAACATTGCCAGTATCGGTTTGACCGATGCCGCGAATCACCAATACGACATTCACGACTGGTTCGATGCTTTGGCCGCTGGGAATCTGCCGGCTGTTAGTTATCTAAAAGCTCAGTCGTATCAGGACGGCCACCCGGGCAATTCCAATCCGCTTGACGAGCAAGCATTTGTGGTGAACGTGGTCAACACGCTGCAAAAATCCGCGTTCTGGTCCTCCACCGCTGTGATCATCGCGTACGATGATTCCGACGGATGGTACGACCACCAAATGGGTCCGATTGTGAACGGTTCGTTCACGACCGCTGACGGGCTAACCGGCACCAACTCCTGTGGAACGGCTGGGACCACTCCCGTACTGCCTGGTCCAAATTCGGGCGGCCAATCCGTTCAGGGACGCTGCGGCTTCGGCGTGCGCACACCGTTCCTGGTGATCTCACCCTGGGCCAAACCGAACTATGTGGATGCCACGCTGACCGACCAGAGCTCCGTGGTTCGCTTCATTGAGGACAATTGGAATCTCGGACGGATTGGCGGCGGTTCAGCCGATGCGCAAGCCGGCGTGATCACCAACATGTTCGATTTCTCAAAGACCACACCACAAAACTCGACCGCCGTTATTTTAGATCCGGTGACTGGTTTAGTGCAACCGTAAGAAGCACTTAAGCGAAGTTGTAAAGTTGAATTGGCGAGGAAGCCGGGTGGCTTCCTCGCATTTGTTTTTGAGGAGAACGATTATCACTCGACGCGATTTTTTGGCGGGAGCAGCAGTGGTTAAATCGCTTGCGGCCAGCGAATCAGGGCATCATCAGATGGCCCATATGCCACCCGTTGCGACAGCACCGAAACTCTTGAACGTGGAAAAACTAACTCCGTTCGTAGATCCACTGCCGTTACCCCGTATCGCTCAACGTACCGGGATGATGGCAAGTCCAACGAACCGGAAGAAGCACGTCCCCTTTTATCGAGTACCGATTCAGGAGTTTGTCAGCCAAGTCCATCGCGACGTTCCCGCCACGCGCTTTTGGGGCTACGGCAACAGCATTCCTGGACCGACCATAGAAACGCGCAGCGGCGAAGAGATTTTAGTGGAGTGGCAAAATAAATTGCCTTCCAAACATTTCCTCCCGGTTGACCACCACCTGATGGGCGCGGAAAAAGACAAGCCCGAGGTGCGCACCGTGGTGCATTTGCACGGCGCGAAAGTGCCGCCAGCGAGCGATGGCTATCCAGAGGATTGGTACGTCCCCGGCCAATCGAAGGTTTATCATTACCCCAACCAGCAGGATGCAGCACTTCTGTGGTATCACGATCACGCCATGGGCATTAACCGCCTCAACATTTGCGCGGGCATGCTCGGCTTATATACCATTCGTGATTCGTTCGAAGATAGCTTGAACTTGCCGAAGGGCGAGTTCGAAATTCCCCTGGTATTGACGGATCGCATGATTCGCGCCGATGGGCAGCTCTACTATCCGGTATCGCAACTGGCCGATGCGCCGTGGTTGCCCGAATATTTTGGCGACGTGGTGCTCATCAATGGGAAACTATTGCCCTATCTTGAGGTCCAGCCACGCAAGTACCGTTTTCGTTTATTGAACGGGTCGAATGGGCGATTCTATTTTCTGACTTTGGCCAATGGACAATCGCTCCATCACATTGGCAGTGATCAGGGCTTACTGGCTAGGTCGGTCGAAGCGCAACGATTGACCATCGCGCCCGGAGAGCGCATGGATCTCATTGTGGATTTTGCCGATCATGCCGGTGAAGAGATATTGCTGAACGACAATGCGGTGAGAATTATGCAGTTCCGCGTGGCCAAGAACAAAGTTGCCGATGCCAGTTCCCTGCCCGGCCAAATACGCGCAGTGCTTAGAATGCCTGAATCCTCTGCCATTCGAACGCGGACTCTCACACTTGAAGAAGTGGATTACCTCACGGGCGAACCGGATGTGCATTTATTGGATGGCAAGCGCTGGCACGAGCCGATCTCTGAGAATCCGGTGCTGGACACCACGGAGATCTGGGAGTTGATGAATCTCACGGATGATGCTCATCCTATTCACTTGCATCTGGTGCGATTTCAAATTCTGGATAGGAGACCATTGAACACCGGCGCATATCTTTACCAAAAGAAACTGTTGTATACCGGAGAGGCAGTTCCTCCGGAGCCGCACGAGATGGGCTGGAAAGATACCATTCGAGCAACCCCTGGCGCGTGCACGCGCATCATCGTGAACTTTAGCGGATACCCCGGCCGGTACGTTTGGCACTGCCACATTCTTGAGCATGAAGATAACGAAATGATGCGGCCCTATGAAGTGCTTGCGCCTGCTAACGCATGAGCACGCGCCGCCTCTTCCTGATGCAAATGGCCGGGGTTTCGTTGAGCCCGCTCGCGCTCACCAAGTTCGTGGATGCGCTTGCCATTCCGACCCTGGCGAGGCCTATCGCTAAAGGGCATTACCGCATAGAAATGCGAGAGTTTCAGGCGAAAATTCATCGCGATCTGCCGCCTACCACATTCTGGGGCTACGACGGCATGTCGCCTGGTCCAACTTTCTCGGTTCGCTCCGGAGAGCCTGTCATTGTGGAGTGGGTGAATACGCTGCCGGCAAAGCATTTGCTGCGGATTGATCACGCCATTCATGGCGCAGAGGCGAATCTTCCCGATGTGGCACTTGCATGGCGGCAAAGTGGGACCGGAAAGCGACGGCAATCCGGAGAACTGGACGGTGCCCGGGCATTCGCAAACCTGCCATTACCCAAATCAGCAGGAAGCTTCGACGCTCTTTTATCACGATCACGCGATGGGTATCACCCGGCTGAATGCCATTGCGGGACTGTTCGGAATGTATCTCATCCGGGACGCGCGGGAAGATTCACTGCGTCTACCCAGCGGCGCGTACGAAATCCCGTTATGCATTTACGATCGGTTGCTTAGCGTAGGCGCGCAACTGCAGTATCCCAAAACGTGGACTCACGAATTCTATGGCAACTCAATTCTGCTCAACGGAAAGCTTTTTCCGTATCTGTTGGTCGAACCGCGCGCCTATCGCTTTCGCATTCTCAACTGCTCTAACGCAGGCTTCTTCACATTGTCATTCGCAACAGACAATATGAACCTCGTTCCAGGCAGAGAGCCCTTTCAAACAATCGGCTCCGACCAGGGATTGCTGGCGGCACCCGTGGAGATGAAAAGCCTTGGCATGACTCCTGGAGAGCGTGCCGATATCGTGGTCGATTTCAGTCGCTATGCCGGGCAGACTCTTTATCTAAAACACTCCAGCGAACCCGTTATGCAGATCCGCGTGGCAGGAACAGCGCCCGCCAAACCGATGACGCTGCCGGCGGTGCTTCGTCGCATCGTCCGTACGCCCGAAACGACGGCCACGAAAACCCGCGAACTCACGCTAATGGACTACAAGAATACAGCGGGACATCCAACTCTAATGCTGCTGAACGGCGAACATTACGACATGCCCGTGACAGAGACCCCGGCGATTGGGTCCACCGAGATATGGACTCTGATCAACCTTACGGACGACACGCACCCCATACACTTGCACCTTGTCAGGTTTCAGATTCTAGACCGGCGTCGCTTCGATTTTGAGGTTTATCAGAAAACCGGCAAATTGGTATTCACGGCACCGCCGGTCCCGCCCGAAGCACACGAAGCCGGCTGGAAAGACACCGCGCGTGCCGATGTCCTGATGGTGACTCGCATTATCGTGAAGTTTGAGGGTTACAAAGGGCGCTACGTCTGGCATTGCCATGTGTTGGAACACGAGGACAACGAGATGATGCGCCCCTTCGAAGTGGTTTAAGACCAAATTATTGCGCGCTGACAACCGTGCCGGCATTCGGATCGAGGAGCAGCAACCGGCCGGCGCGCGGCGCATCGGTGAAATCGAACAGGCTGTTGAGTGAGGTTGCGATTCCATCGAACGATTGATTGCCGAGTCGGCCCAAGTTCCAATTGTCTTCAATGAAGCGGGTCACCGAAGTGAGGTCGCTGGTCGCGTGATCAACGTAGTTCTGTTTCGCGTAAGGACTGATCGCCAGCAAAGGAAGACGCGTCCCATAACCACATCGATCCAGATAAGCACCCGGTTGCGGCGTACCGCAGTTACCGATGCCGGCCAGTGTATCGTTGGAGGCATCATTCGACTGATTCACAATGGGCGGCATCACATGGTCGTACCAGCCGTCGGAATCGTCGTAAGTAATGAAAATCGCCATTTGATTCCAGTACGGAGTCTGCTGCAGTTGGTTAATCGTGTTCACCAGAAATGTCTGTTCTGCTAAGGGACTTGAGTCGGATGGATGTCCCGTCTGTGGCTTTGCTGCTTTCAAAAAGACGACGGAAGGCATGTTACCCGCAGCCACAGCGTTCCAAAAGTCGGTGATGGCGTAGTTATGGTTTGCCTGGTCGGCTGAGGTGCCAATGGCTGCAACCGAGCTGGGCGGCAGGTGATGCTGGTTCGCAGTGCTCGCATAATACATGAACGGCGCATAGTGGCTGTTGTAGGTGGATGGGCAGGTAGCTATCGGCTGTGAGTTGGCAGACTGCGGAAAATCGGCGTAGAACCAGCCCCAAGTCACCCCTGCCGCATTTAGTAAGTCGCCGATATTCTTACTTGTCATATGCACCGGCGTTCCATTAGCGGTCGTGACGCAATCGTCGAAACCCGCTTCAACATTGGCAATCACGCTGCCGTTGGCCACCTTACCTTTGATCGTCGCCACACTGGTCGTGTGGGTCTGGCCGGCGATCAAGTTTTGATGACCCATCACCGTCGTCCCGAATTCAGAATCGAAAAAATGATCGCTCATGGCGAAATACTGGGCATAGTTCCATAAAGCGGTGACCGTGTTGCCGTCATAGTAGCCCATGCTGAGATTTGCCGTGCATCCGGTGCCGGTGCCGCTGGTCGTTCCCGGAAACAGATTGATCAACCCGCTGTTGTAAGCCGTTTGTTCATCGGCGTAGTGGTTGTCGTTGTCGCACGTGGTCTCCTGGGCGCGATCCAAGCGGAACGGAGCAGCTGAGCTCAACGGATTCAGCACGGGCGTGAGGCCATTCACCGAAGGCGTTCCCGGCAGCGGAACGAACGGCGACTCACCGTAAGGGACGGCAGTCGTTGCCGGGATTCCCGTCGGGTAGAGCGCGTTCGGGTACGCGCCAAAATAATGATCGAACGAATTATTTTCGTCGAAGATCACAACAACGTACTTAATGGGCGTTGTCGGAAGAGGTGTCGTAGTGGCATTTTGCCCCAACATCAAAAGCGGCAACAGGGCCACGGCTGTCAGGCCAAACAACTTATGCATGGACGTTGTCCTCGGGAAAAAGATGAATCAACCCAAGTAGAGTAATCCCGGCAGATTACGTCTTCATGAAAAATTGGGCAAGGTTTGCCGATGACCAACTACGAGCCATCTAACCTTCGATGCCCTCACCGGCCGGTTCAATCAACAATTCGACGTTCACAGAGTAGAGAGCCGGTTTGCCTTCCTCATCGCTTTGAAAGTAAACACGCCGCGCATCCGGCGAAAAGACCGGTGTGACGGCCGAAGCCTTGCTGGCGTGATGCTGGCAGAGCGTCATTTCCCTCTTCGCAGTCCTCAGCAGCAAAACAACGTTCGGTTGCGCCTTACTGCGACTGGCCCCCACGAACACCGAGCCGTCAAAATTCGGCGAGAAACTTGCGAACTGGCTAGTGGGCGACACGCACCGCTCACCAGTACCGTCTAACCCAACCTCATGAATCTCGGCTAAGGTCGTCTCGGAATTTGTGACATCCCGCAAAAACGTGAGCGATTGCCCATCGGGCGACCAGAACGGGTCGGAGATGTTCCCCTTCGCCAGTAAAACCGGCTTCGTCGTTCCGGCAGCCGCATACCAAAATTCGCGCTCGGCTGCAGCAAGTTCGCGCGTAAAGAGACAGCCTTTGCCGCTGCCTGGTTGTGCCAAGCAGGTCTTCCCTGTTTCGCTGGCCAGCGCCGCAGCCGACCCATTGTCGTCGAGATGCTGCAGCGTGCCGCCGCGAATGAGAAATACCACGCCATTCTGCGCGATGCTGAAGCTGGTTACTTCACTCGAAAGCGTCTCGGCCGCTTGATGCCGGGCTTCTTTCTTGGTGATGTCTGTCCGGAGCAAACGAGGACCGTCCAAGAAGTAGAGCCAGCGCTCTTTGGGATCAAGGCACAACGATTCTGCTAACAATTGCGCACCAGTGGCCAGCTGGCGAAGCAAGCCCGAACGCAGATCAACCTGGAACGGTGAAAGCGTACCATTACGATCGGACGAGAAAATCAGCGAGCGATCTTTCACCGAAACGAAGCGGTTCGTGGGTGCAGGCAGATAGCTGGAACTTTTGAGGCTGGTGAGGCGAACCACGAATGTTTCTGTGGTCGGGTCTGTGAAACGAACAAACTCACCCACGCTAGGGAGTGGCTTCGCTTTGGGGCGGCTCCGAGACGTTTGCGCGGCCAGACACGCCGGCAAGGTCGCGAGCATCGCGCGACGCGTGATGCTTTTGTTCACTGAAGAAGAGATGCTATTCGCCGTGGGGCGGTTGCAATCAAAGGCCCAGATCGTTGTGCGACTTGCCACTGGTGGTGGATGCCACTTCGGTATTCAAGCCCAGATACTTGTACGGATTGACCGGTGTGCCATGAATCCGAATTTCGTAGTGAAGGTGCGGGCCTGTAACGCGCCCGGTGCCGCCGCTCAAGGCAACCACTTCGCCCTTGCGTACTTCTTGTCCAGGTACCACCAAGTATTGCGAAAGGTGAGCGTAGTACGTTTGTAAACCGCCGCCATGATCGACAACAACCAAGTGACCGTAGCGGCCACTCGACATAACCACTTCCACCACGCCATCCGCGGTCACGTGGACGGGAGTACCAACCGCAGCCGAGAGATCAACACCAGAGTGGACAGCGCTTTCGCCCGAGAACGGATCCATTCTTCGGCCAAACGAACTGCGGACCACGCCGTTCACTGGCCACAAACTTGGTTGCACACGCGTTTGAAATTGATGAGCGTAATGATGGAAGATATGAGAGAAATTCGCCGCTTTTAGAATATTGAATTCTTGAATGGATTCTTTCATTGACGACGAGGAGTTGTCGTCTTCATCCATGGGACGCAAATCGCCAGTGCTGGGCGCCAAGCCGTATGCCACTGAGAGCGTCTGCGCGACATTTCCCAACTGGTTCAGTTGCTGCGCGCTTTTGAGTTTGTCGATTTCCAGAGCCTTGTTGCGGCCCCTTACGCGCTCGAAGTCGGCTTCGAGCTTCTCAAATTGCGTTGCTTTCCAAATGATGTGCAGGTAACTGGTAAACGCACCCGCCGCCATCAAGACGAGTACCATTATGGAACTCAATATCCATGCAAGCGACTTGTAGCTGATTTTAATGTGCTTATCATGCTCGTGACCCGATTCATCGAGCTCAACTACCAACTGTTCATGGTGTGTCATTCGTCTCCCTCAGAGTTCGCTAAGAGTTCTGTTCTGCCGCTCACGGCCGCGCGTCAGTCCCCGAGATTCTACCTATGATTTCTGTTTAATTTATAAACGAATTCTCAGGCTAACGCTTCTACGCTACTGTGTCAACCTATTCCTGTAGGTATTATACCCGGTTTTTGGCTAACATTCCGTTTTTTGAAATACGGTTTCTGAAAACAGTATATGCTACATCCCCATATGAATTTCACTAATAGATCTCTACTCAAAGTAAGGGGGACATAAACGAAGTGCCAATCGTCACGCCACTTTCTCCCAGCTTTCGTTAAACTCTTTTAAGTGTGTGGTTTGGTAACCGGACCCTTAGCCAACACAGTCTAGATGGGCAGCAAGTTCGATTTAAAGGAGAACTCTTGAAGATGAAGATTTTGAAATTGATGCTGGCCGGATGCTTGGCCACCATGACGATCATGGCCGCCGACGTTACGGGAAAATGGACAGCGGAGATGCCAGGACGCGATGGCAATACCATGACAACTACCATGAACCTGAAAGCGGACGGCAGTGCGTTGACAGGAACGGTAAGCGGCCGCCGTGGCGACACCGATATTTCTGCCGGCAAAGTAGATGGCAGTAACGTAACGTTTGACGTGGTACGCGAATTCAATGGCAACAAGATGACCACGCATTACATTGGTACGCTTGACGGCGACACGATTCACTTCACCATTAAGTCGGAGACCCCGAACGGCCCGATGGAACGCAAGATCGACGCAAAACGTTCGACCACTTAAACAAAAACTAAAGTGCTATTGACGAAAAAACGGGAGTTTGGTGAAAGCCGGACTCTCGTTTTTTGTTGACTGTTATATTCTGGTGCGATGTTCTTTCGCATCGCGTTCCGAATGCTTCCACTTCTTCTGGTCTTGAGCAACGCCAACGCTCAAATCCAGCTGCACTGGGGGGTGGAAGCTGGCATTCCCATCACCGACACGCTTTCCTCCTATTCGTTGAACTATGCCAGCGGTCAGGATTACGAACTTTCGCGCTACAACTCAATCACCAAACGTCTGTTGATTGGTCCGTGCTTACGGGTCGACCTTCCAAAGGGCCTGGGGCTTGAGTTTGATGCAATTTATCAGCGCGTCAATGTTGATTCTACTTTCATAGAATCATTTCCAGAGATCCCGCTCTACAGCTCGACCTTCCAACAGATCCACGCGAATCGCTGGCAATTCCCGCTGCTCGTTCAGTACAACCGCACGATTCGCAAACGAGATTTTTTTGTAGAAGTAGGCCCCTCGATTTCAACATTCGTCAATGCCAAAGGCACTTTGAGTTCCAGCCTTATTGAGCCGCCCATCGTACCCACATCAAGCACTGGCCCGGTCTCCGGACAAGGCGGCACGCTGGCTGGGATTACGACAGGAGCAGGAATGGACATTCCTTTGTTCCACAAACACCTGCGGCCGGAATTTCGCTATAGCCACTGGTTCTCAGCCAATTCTGCGGTTAGCGCGGGAGGCCTCTTTTACCTGACGACCGGCAACTTTTCTACATTCCTCGCAGCACCCTATGCAGTGGGATCGCCGAGCCTTCGCGTCAACCCGAACGAAGTCAGCTTCCTCCTTGGATTAACGTTCTAGCTCGCGACGAATTCGCGCAGCGCTGTAGGCAAAAAGCTCGCCTCTCAGTCTTTGTATTGCATGCAGATCACGCCCGTCTCACAGACGCCGCGAATTGCTATTCTTCTTATCTTGATCG
>PMQB01000488.1 GCA_003169195.1 Bryobacterales bacterium | reverse complement strand
TCTCCCCTAGCCAATTTGCTTTATGGGCAGCGGATGCTTACCGCATCGGGGCAAAGCACACTTTCCTATTCTTTTTCGCCACGCCTTTCCGTCACGTGAAGCGGCGGCGGAGATTCACGTTGAGGGCATCGTAGTAGGAGTAGCCATCGTTCACGTCAGTTTGAATGACCGAGTAAGGCGGTTGCGGCGTGGTGGCTTTGGCGGAGTTGCAAGCAGTGCCTTGTTGGGCGTACCACCAGATCCAATACGGTCGCGTGCAGTTGGCAGCTTGTGCAGTACGTATCTGATTTTGGGCGGTGCGGATGAAGGGCGCGGGTGCATCGACGTCGAGCGGGCGATTGATGCGCAACGTGTGCGAGCCAATGTAATCCATGTCGAGGAGCCAGCCGTGGCTTAGTTGTTGCTGGATGCCGAAGGTCCATTGTTCGGAGTATGGATTCAGGAGTTGATTGGGATAGCCGGCGAGTGTGGACGTGGGAAAGAACTGATTGAGGAAGGCGCTGTTGCCGGGACGAACGTAGAGGCTGCGAACGGGAGCAGTGGCCCCAGCCGGGAAGGCGGGAAGCGGGGCCGAAGCCACGCTGGTGGGGAAGCCGATTTGGCCAGGTGAAGCGGTGTAATTGAAAACGCCGGTTGGGCCGGTGAGCGCGTAGTTGGCAACGGAGTTGTCGACAATCTGCGAGTAGTAAATGCCGAAGCCGCCGCGCACAACAGTGCGGCCATTGCCGTTGACGTCCCAGGCGAAACCGACGCGCGGGGCGAAGTCTTTGCGGGAATCGGTGAGGGTCTGTTGCTCATAGCGCAGGCCGGCGTTCAGCGTGAGATGAGAGGTAACGCGGTAATCGTCTTGCGCGAAGAGCGACCACAACGTGTCGTTCACGGTGTAATTGGCGTTGCCGTAGCTCTGCGTGTAGGTTTTGACGTTGGCGATGTTGTTGAGGTAGGCACTGCTTTCGCAGATAGATAAGGCGAGCGTGCAGGTGTTGTAAACGAACTGGCCTTGATAAATGGGACCGCCGAATTCCTTACTATTGCCGCCACTGTGAGCGGTGATAACATCGGCGCCTATTTTGAGTTGGTGCTTGCCGAAAACGGCGGAAATGGTATCGGTGGCTTGATACTGGCGGTTCATCAGGAGCGCCGATTGCGAGGTGCCGGACGTGAAGGTGCCACCAGTGGAAATTGGCACCGAAAATTGCGTGCCGTATACGACAGGGTCGAACTCAGTGATGGGCGATGCCAGTTGAAATTGCACGCGGACGTTGTTGATGAGGGAGGGACTGAGGACGGCCGTTTCGCCTAATTCTTCAGAATAGGTGCGGCGTTTGAAGACGCGATCAACGGTGGGCAAACTATTGCCGCCTACGGTTCCGTTTGGGTTGGTATCGCGATAGCCGTCCACGCTGCTGCGGAGGAAGATGTTGTTTCGATCGTTAAGTTGGTGATCGAGGCGAAGCAAGCCGAGCCAGCCGCGGTAATGCCCAATGAAGGTGCCGGGTGCGACCGGTGAAATTATGGGCGAGGCGCGATCTTCGATGCTGTATTCGCCTGAGGCCGAAAAATACGTGCGGTGGCTCAAGGGGCCGGATAGCGAGAGCGCGGGCTGCTTGAGTGTGTCGCTAGTGAAATCGTTGCCGCTGGCGGCGTTTTGCGTGGTGAAGCCTGAGAGTGCCGCGGCGGTGGCGGCCGGACGGAAAATGGCCAGCGCTTCGCCATGGAACGAATCGCTGCCGCTTTTGGTGATGATGTTGATCACGCTACCCGTACTGCCGCCGTATTCGGCCGAGAAGGCATTTTTCAGAATCGTGATTTCTTGCACTGCGGCTATGGGTAGGTTGGTGAAGGCAGTTTGGCGGCCCCAACTATCGTTGCCAGTGCTGCCATCAATCTCAAACCAAGCTTGGCGGCGGCCTGCGCCGTTGGTGGTGAACAGGTTTTGATTCATGAACACGTCGCCCTGATTGATGGCGGGCCGGTTGGCGGAACTCAAGAGCGGCAGATAGCTCACCTTGCGGTTGAGCAGCGGCATTTCGTCAATCTGTGCCGCAATAAACTGGTCACCCAATTGCGGTTGATCGGTGCGAGTTTCGCCGGCAAAACCAATGACGTTGATTTCTGTTTTACCGCCAGCGGCATTGATTTGTAACGAAACGGAGGCGGTGGTACCGCCCGCTAATTCCAAATCGTCCAAGCGAACCTGCGTGAAGCCCTGCTTGTCGGCGGCAACACTATATTGGCCCGCGATAGGCAAGCCCATAAACGAAAAATCGCCATTACTATTGGTGATAGCGTGTCTTTCCAGGCCGTTCTGCTGATTTTTGAGTTGTATTTCTACGCCTTCAACGGCACCCTGNNGACGGTGCCGCGAAGGGTTGCAGTGTCTGGCGTCTGCGCGACGAGGGGCAGGAGGAAGAAGATGGACGCGATAGAGAGTTTGCCAATTGAGCGCATAGTTAAGGGTAACTTTCGAGTTTTCGAAACAGTCTTCTCATGATACGGGAGTTGCGTTATTCTGAATAGAAAGCCACCCTGCCTACCTGTGGCTTGCTTCCGTCTCAATTTCAAATGTGGATAGTTCA